>NZ_CALWND010000003.1:0-232371 GCF_944382735.1 Candidatus Allofournierella merdavium
CCCGGCAGATACTGCCGTAGCAATATCTGCCGGGGGTTCAGACACCTGCAAAGTTACCCCTGTCAGGGGGCACCAAAGCTTCCGCGCTCTTTTTGTTTTATCAGGCCAGCAGTTCCACCACCAGATCGGCCAGCAGCAGCGCCAGCACGCAGAGCATCATGGGGCGGATGAACCGCGCGCCCTTTTTCAGGGCCATGCCGCTGCCCAGCAGATGCCCGGCGATGCCGAACACCGCCGCGGGCAGGGCCACCGCCCAGAGCACCTTGCCCGCCGCCACCATGGTGATGACCGAGGCGTAGTTGCTGGCAAGGTTCAAAAGCTTCGCGTTGCCGGAGGCGCTGCGCAGGTCGTAGCCCATCAGCACACAGAAGGCCAGGATGGCAAAGGTGCCGGTGCCGGGGCCGATGAGGCCGTCGTAACCGCCGATGAAGAAGCCGATGCCCGCCGCCAGCAGCCACTTTTTGCGCCCGGTGCGCAGGGCCGGCCGGTCGGGGCCGGCCAGGTCACGCCTGACGAGGATGAGCACCGCCGCCACCGGCAGCATCACCAGCAGGATGAGTTTGAGGGCGGCGTCCGGCAGCAGCAGCACCGCCCGGCTGGCCAGGGCGCTGCCGGCGAAGCTGGCCGCCGCGGCGGCCAGGGCCACCTGCAGCTCCAGCGCGCCGGATCGGAAGAACCGGGCGGTGGAGAAGGTGGTGCCCACCGCGCTGGACAGCTTGTTGCAGCCATAGACAAAGTGCATGGGCAGGCCCACCGCCATGTAGGCGGGTATGGCGATCAGCCCGCCGCCGCCGGCGGCGGAGTCCACGAAGCCGGCGAAGCCCACCATCGCGCACAAAAAAAGCATTGCCGGCAGTGAGAGCGGCAGCCAATCCAACATCAGGGTTCACTTCCCGTTTTACAGTTGCGGCCCGGGCCGCACGGTATAGAGGATAGCACAATCCGCCCCGCCGGGCAAGCCCCCGCCGCCCGCCCGCGGGGCCGCCTTTTTCCGGTTACCGGCCCAGCACAAAGCGCTCCAGCGCCCGGGCCACGCCGTCGTTGTCGTTTGTGTCGGTGACAAAACGGGCCGCCGCCTTCACCGCGGGGGACGCGTTGCCCATGGCCACGCCCACCCCGGCGCGGCGCAGCATGGGCAGGTCGTTGCCCGAGTCGCCGCAGGCCATGATCTGCTCCGGGGCGATGCCCAGCCGCCGGCCCAGGGAAAACAGGCCCTCGGCCTTGTCCACGCCCTTCGCGTTCAGTTCGATGCCCACCGCACTGCTGCTGCTCACCGCGAAACGGCCGCTCTCCTCCAGCAGCCGCCAGGCGGTGCGCAGCTGTTCCGGATCGGTGAAAAACAGGTTTGCTTTTTCTATGTACTCCTGTTCCCGGGCCAGCACCCGCACGTCTTCCACGGTGCGGCGGCTGGCGCGGATGTAATCCGCCATGCCCGGCGGCGCCCACTCCTCCGCCCGGTCCAGCTGGTCGGCATTGCTGTGGCCCCAGCCGCCCAGGAACAGATCCATCACCCGGTCGAACCCGGAGGTGACCTCCCAGGCGAAGAACCAGTCCTCCCGGCTCATCCAGTGCCGCTCCGCCACCTTGCCGGCGGCCAGGTCCACCAGGGTGGCCCCGTTGGCGGTGACCGCCCAGTCCACCCCCGGAATGGAGGTGAACTCCCGCGGCAGGCCGCCCCAGGGCCGCCCGGTGGCGGGCACCACCATGCAGCCCGCCCGGATGCAGTCCCGGATGGCCTGCTGGCAGCGGGGGGTGATTTGCCGCGCGCTGTTGTAAAGGGTGCCGTCGACGTCCAGCCCCACGAGACGAATGTCCAGACCGCTCATTGTTTTCCCAGCTCCCCGTTCTTTTTCCAGCTTGCCACCACGGCGCCCATCACCGCGGCGCGCACGCCGCCCTGTTCCAGCGCGTACACCCCGGCGATGGTGCTGCCCCCCGGGCTGCACACCTCGTCCTTCAGCTGGCCGGGATGACGGCCGGTGACCAGCACCATGCCCGCCGCCCCCGCCAGGGTCTGCGCGGCGTACTCCTGCGCCTTGGCCCGGGGCAGCCCGCAGGCCACGCCCCCGTCCGCCATCGCCTCGATGAACTGGTACACGAAGGCCGGCCCGCAGCCGGACACCGCGCTGGCCGCGTCCATCAGCCGCTCCTCCAGGGCGTCGAACCGCCCCGCGCCCGCCATCTTGTCGCAGAACTCCTCCACCTCCGCCTCGGTCACCTGCTCGCTGGCGGCGTAGAGGATCATCCCCTGGCCGATGGCGCAGGGGGTGTTAGGCATGATGCGCAGGATGGGCGCGGCAAAGCCCAGCATCTCCTGCAGGCGGGCGATGGAAAGGCCCGCCGCCATACTCACCAGCACATACCGGTCGGCGCGGGCCGCCAGCGTGGAGGCCAGCGATCGCAGCAGCCCCTCCATCATCTGCGGCTTGACCCCCAGGAAGATATATTGGGCCTCCCGGGCCACAGCCTCGTTGTCCATGGCGATGTCGCAGTCCAGCTCCTCCGCCAGCGCCACCGCCTTTTCCAGCGTGCGGTTGGTCAGCACCACCTGCTCCGGCCGGCGGCGGCAGGCCGCCCGGGCCAGCGCGCCGCCCATGTTGCCGGTGCCAATGAATCCGAACGTGTATCCCACAGTACACCCCTCCTTCTTATATTAAGCACAGCATAGCACACTTTGCCCCGCCGTGCAAAGGAAAAAGCGGCGCCCCCCCGCCGTCCGTGTGCGAAAATCGACCGACTGTGAAAAAAGCGTTGGCTTTGCCGCCCGCTTTTTCTATAATGGCATTGCAGGGAGGTGAACCCCATGAAACTGGAGATAATCCTGGACCCGGCCTGCGGCGAACCGGTGCTGACCCTCCGGGCCGCCGCCATGACCGAGGACCTGCAGCGCCTGGTGCGCCAGCTGTCGGAACAGGCCACGCCCCTGCTATGCGGCGAGCGGAACGGCCGGCTGGAGGTGCTGGACCCGGAGCAGCTGGCGCGGGTGTACGCCGCGGCGGGCCGGGTGTACGCCGTGACCGAGAAGGGCGAGTACGTTCTGCGGATGCGGCTGTACGAGGCCGAGGCCCGGCTGGCGGGGCGGCGGTTCGTGCGCATCTCCCACTCGGAACTGGTCAACCTGAACCTGGTGGAGAACTTCGACACCGGCCTTTCCGGCACCATCTGCGTGCGGCTGAAGGACGGAACGGCCAGCTATGTGTCCCGCCGGTATGTGCCCGCCATCAAAAAAATCCTTGGGATATGAGGTGTCTGCAATGAAAAAAGTTCTTCTTTACGCGGCGCAGGGCGCGCCGGTGGGCCTTGCCATCGGCTATGCCATCACCATTTTTCTCTCCCTTTTCTGGGGCAACGGTGAGTATCTGCCGGTGATGCCCTCACTGGCCGAGGCCCTGGGCGGCGAGGCGGCCGCCGTGGCGGTGCAGGCGCTGCTGTGCGCCGGCATCGGGGCGGTCTTTTCCGCCCTTTCGCTGGTGTGGCGGCGGGAGGACTGGAGCCTGGCAAAACAGACCGGCGTGTATTTTCTGGGCACGGCGCTGGCGATGCTGCCCGCCGCCTGGCTGGCGCACTGGATGGAGCACAGCCTGCGGGGCTTCCTTTTCTACTGCGGGCTGTTTATCCTGCTGTTCCTGGCCTTCTGGCTGGCCGGCTGGGCCGCCGCCCGGCGCACCGCCCGGCAGCTGAACGCGGGGCTGCGGCATCCGAACTGACCCGGACGCAAAGCGGCGCCCTTCCCCGCCGGGGAAGGGCGCCGCTTTTGTTGTGTTTTGCCCGGAGGTCACGCCTCGGTCACGTTGGACTCCACCGTGTACATACCAGAGTATCCGTCGATGCACTCGGTGTTCATCTCGTCCAGGCTGTAGAAACCGGTGAAGTTGTAGTAATCGCCGCCCACCTGGATGTCGATGTTGCCGTAGGCCATAAAGCCGTAGTCGCCGGTGGTCTCCACCGAGCCGTCGCCGTGGCGCACCAGGTCGCTGAAGCCCACGGCGGCGTAGTAGGGCTGGACGCTGTTGTCCGGCAGCCGGGCCTGCACCTTGTAGGCCACATAGAGCATATTGTGCACGTCCACCATCTCGCTGCTGAAGTCGGTGCGCACCAGCATATAGCCGCCCAGACAGTCGGCGGAGAGGATGCCCTCGCCCTCCCGCTGGCGCAGGGCGTCCTCACCGGCGGCCGCCATGGTATCCCAGTCGGCCTGGCCGATCTGATCCAGGGCGCTCACCCACTCGTCCAGCCCCTCCACCGTGAAGGTGGCGTTTTCCGGGGCCAGGATGGCGTTGTGGGTCGTCTTGGCCGTGTCGGCGTCGCAGGCCCACTGGAAGGTGACCGTGTCGCCGTTGGACAGGCCCTCCGCCTTGTCCAGGCTGCCGTTCACGCAGGCGGCAAGGCCCGCCGCGTCCTTCACGCCGTCGCCGCAGGAAGCGGCAAAGCCGTCGCCGTCAAAAGTCCAGCTGGCGGTGCCCTCGCCGCTCATGCCGGCGAACTCCACCGTCAGATAGGGGGTGGGGTCCACCTCCACCGGTTTCGCGCCGCAGCCGGTCATCACCAGCGCCAGCGCCAGGGCCAGGGCGGCCGCCCGCAGCCCGCCGAAAAACTGTTTTCCGTGATGCGCAGTTCCCATCTTGAATCGCTCCTCCTTGAATCCTGTGTCCGATGCCGTGAACACGGCCCGCCGCGGGGCCTGCGCATTTTCCAAGCTCCGCGGCGGTTCCTACTATAATTATATCACATCTGGCAAGAGGGGGGCGCTCACTCGTAGCGCAGCGCCTCGATGGGGTCCAGTTTGGCCGCTTTATTGGCCGGGTAATACCCGAAGAAGACGCCAATGGCCATGGAGAAGCCCACCGCCACCGCGATGGCGGAAAGGCTGGGTTTGGCGGCGGTGCCCAGCAGGGCCGCCCCGGCGCTGCCCAGCCCCACCCCCAGGGCCACACCCAAAGCGCCCCCCACCAGGCAGATGACCACCGCCTCGGTGATGAACTGGAGGCGGATGTCCCCCTGGCGGGCGCCCAGGGCCTTGCGGGTGCCGATCTCCCGGGTGCGCTCGGTGATGCTCACCAGCATGATGTTCATCACCCCGATGCCGCCCACCAGCAGGCTGATGGCCGCGATGGCGCTGATGGCCAGCTTGACGGTGTTCAGCATCTCGGTCATCTGCTCGATCATGCTCTCCATGCTGGTGGCGGCCACCGTCCAGCTCTCGTTGCGGGTGTAGAAGCTGTCAAAAAAGGCCTCGGTCTCGTCCAGAAAGGCGGTGGTATCGGTGCCGGCGGCGGCCACCACCGTGAAGCTGGTGTACCCTTGCCCCGTCTCCCCCAGCTTCTCGGCCGCCGCCAGGGGGATGTACAGGTCGGTGACCGGGTCCTCGCCGGTCATGCTGAAGTAGCCGCTGGAGTCGTACTCGTAGATGCCGGTGACATAGAAGGTGAGCAGCTTTGCGCCCACCGTGACCTGAAAGCTCTGCCCCAGCACCGAGGCGTCCGCCCGGCCGAAGACGGCCTCGCAGGCCAGGTCGCTGAGCACCGCCAGCTGCCGCTCGCCGTCGGAATCCTTGATGAACCGGCCGCAGAAGGGCTCCAGGTCGTTGGTGTCGCCAAAGCCGGCGTTGACCCCCATCACCGAGACGGAGGCGGTGTCCTCGCCGGAGCCCACCGTGCCGTCGCCCAGGCTGCTGGCCAGGGACACCGCGCTGATGCTGTCGGCGTAGGCGGCGGTGTACTCGTCGATCATGGCGTCGGTGATGCGGTCCTCCTCGGCGGGCTGGGCCATGCCGAACATCCGCCCGCCGCCGTCGCTCTCGCTCTTCTGCTGCAGGCTGACGGTGATGTTGTTGATGCCAAAGCCCTGGAGGCTGTCGGTGAGGGAGCCGGAGAGGGAGTCGCCCACCGTGACGATGGCGATCACCGAGCCGATGCCGATGATGATGCCCAGCATGGTGAGCAGCGCCCGCATCTTGTTGGCCCACAGGCTTGCAAAGGCCATGCGGATGTTGTCAAGCACTACGGCCCGCCCCCTTTCTCTCGCCCACGATGCGCCCGTCCTGCAGCGTGAGGATGCGCTGGCACTCCTCGGCCAGCTGCTGGCTGTGGGTGATGAGCACGATGGTCATGCCCTGGCGGTGCAGGTCGTGAAAGATGTCCATCACGGTGCGGCTGGTGGCGGAGTCCAGCGCGCCGGTGGGTTCGTCCGCCAGCAGCAGCGAGGGGTGATTGGCCAGCGCCCGGGCGATGGCCACCCGCTGCTTCTGCCCGCCGGAGAGCTCATTGGGCTCGTGGCCGGCCCGCTCGCTCATGCCCACCTGGGCCAGCAGTTCCCTGGCCCGCTTTGTGCGCTGGCGGCCGGGCACCCGGGCGTAGAGCAGGGGCAGCTCCACGTTTTTCAGCGCGCTGGTGCGGCCGATGAGGTTGAAGGTCTGGAACACGAAGCCGATCTTGCGGTTGCGGATGGCGGACAGTTCGCTCTCCTTCGCTTTGGACACGTCCACCCCGTCCAGGATGTAGCTGCCTTCGGTGGGTCTGTCCAGCACGCCGATGATGTTCATCAGGGTGGACTTGCCGCTGCCGCTCTCGCCCACGATGGCCACGAACTCCCCGGGGTACACCGCCAGGTCGATGCCGTGGAGGATCTCCAGCTCATTGGGCTTGCCGATGTAGTAGCGCTTGATGATGCCGTGCATCTCGATGATGGGCTGCTGCATACCCGTCAGCCTCCCATCCCGGGCCGGCCGCCGTCCCGTCCGCCCGCAGGCGCGGCGCCGCCGTCGGCGGGGGCCGCGACGACCACCTCACCGCCGCCCATCATCATGTCGGAAGGGGCGGTCACTTGCTCGGTGGCCTCCTCCGGGTCGGCGGCGGCGCGCACCACCATCCCCTCCTCCAGCTCGCTGCCGCTGATCTCGGCGTAGTAGTCGTTGGAGGCGCCCACCGTCACCGGCAGCTCCTCAAAGGTCTGCTGGCCGTTCTCCCCGCCGGTGCGCACATAGATCACCGAGGTGCCGTCCTCCTTTTCCTCAATGGCGTCCAGCGGTACGGTGAACACGTTTTCGGTGGTGGACTGGATGATCTGCACCTTGGCGTTGGTGCCGATGAGCAGGCCGCTGTCGGCGTCGTCCACCGTCACCTCGGCGGAAAAGGTGCTGGAGGAGGACCCGCCGCCCGAGGCGGTGGGCGAGATCTGGGTGAGGGTGCCGCCTATCTCGCCGTCGATCACGTCGCTGGTGATGACGGCGTGCATCCCCTCGCGCACGCTGTCGATGTCGTACTCGGCGATGGTGATGGCGATCTTGAGGCTGTCGGTGTTCTGGATGGTGGCCGCCGCGCCGTCGATGACGCTACCCACGGTGGCGTTGAGCGCCGTCACCTTGCCGGAGGTCGCGGCGGTGAGGGTGCATTTTTCCAGCTGGGACTCCAGGTCTTCCAGTTCATCGCTCTCGCCGGCCTTGTTGTAGGCGTCCAGGGCGGTGTCCCGGGTCTCCTCGGCGCTCTCGCTGGTCTTGACGGCGTTGTCGTAGGCCGTCTTGGCCTGCTCGTAGGCGGTCTGGGCCTGGGTGTAGGCGCTGGAGAGGGCGTTGTAGTTGGTGGTGGACTGGGCCGTCTGCAGGTTGGCCTGGGCGGTCTTGAGCGCCTGGTCCGCGGCCGCGTATTCCGCGTTGGCCGTCTCCAGCGCGGTCTTTGCCGCCTGCTGTTCGGCGGTGAGGGCCGCGGTCTGGGCCGTCCCCGCGGGGTCGGATGCGGCGGCGCTGGCCGCCGGGTCGGATGTGACGGCGGCGGGGTCCGCCGTGGGCGCGGGGGTGGCGACGGGGTCCACCGGGTTGCCGTCGGCGTCGGCGCTGCCGCCCAGCGCCTGCCAGGCGGCCAGGGCGCTCTGCCGGGCGTTGAGTTTGGTCAGCAGGTCGGCGTTGGCCGCGTCCACCGCGCTCTGGTAGCCGCTCACCGCGGCGGCGGCCGTGTCGTAGGCGCTCTTGGCGGAATCCCGGGCGGACTCCTTCTCCTTCATCGTGTCGTAGGCGGTGGTGACGTTCTGCTCCGCCTCGGTGAGGCTGGTCTGGGCCTTTTCATACTGCTTCTGGGCGGTGGCCTTGGCGTCCGCCAGGCTCTCCTGCAGTTTTTGGATGCTCTCCTCCAGGTCGGAGGTGTCCAGGGTGCAGATCACATCCCCGGCCTGGACCGCGTCGCCCACCTGCACGTCCACCGTCTTGACGGTGTACTTCAGGTCAGTGGTGACGTTGGACACCTCGGCGCTCTGCACCGTGCCGGTGGCGCTGATGGAGTCCTCCAGGGTGCCCTTTTCCAGGGTGACGGTGCGCACATAGGTGCTGCCGGCGGCGGGCAGGGCGGCGCGGCGGCCGGCCCGGCCGCGCAGCGCCAGCGCGGCCACGGCGGCCACGGCCAGCACCGCCAGGGCGATGAGCGCCTTTTTGTGGCGGCCCGCGAAGGCGGCCGCGCCGGCGCAGGCGATCTTGATCTTACTCATTTGCTATTCCCCCATTCGCTCTTCTCCCCCACAGCGGGCGGAGGCTACGAAGTATTCTACGAGAGCTTTGTGAAATCAGACGGAAAAAATCGTGAAATTTTTGTGGTGTGCACAAAAATTTTGTACAGCTGTGCACCTTGGGCGACAAAAAGCGTCCTCCCCGGGGGGAGGACGCAGCGGCAGTCCTGAAGGTGTTACCGCGGTCGGGCGGCGTGTCTGCGTCCCTTTGCCCGCCGGGCGGCGCGCACCGCCAGGGCCAGCACCAGGGCCAGGGCCAGCGCCGCCCCCAGCAGGGCGGGCACAAAGAAGAGGCCCAGCCGCTCCTGGTAATACAGCCAGAGGCTGCGGCCGCAGTCGCTGCCGGCCACCAGTTCCACGGCGCCCACCCGCTCGCCGTCCACATAGACGGCGGCAGCGCCCACCGTCTGCCCCGCTTTTACCGGGGCTTCCAGCCGGTCGGGCAGGCCCTCCGGCACCACCTCCACCCGGCTGACAGAGGTCTGCAGGGCGGTGAGGGTGTCGGCGGCGTAGAGGCCCACCGTCTCGGCCCCGGCGCACCAGGCCACCGGCACATTGACCACCGGCGTTTCGGTGTTGGGCAGCTGCACCGGCCAGAAGTTCGCCAGCGCCCAGTCGTAGAGGTTCGCGGTGGTGTGGAAGGCATAGTTGAAGCCGTCCGGCGCCAGTTCCACCGGCGCGCCCATCACCACCAGCAGCCAGGTCATGCCGCCCGACTCGGCGCTGGAGGCAAAACACCGCCCCGCCTCGTTGGTGAAGCCGGTCTTGATGCCCCGAATGTAGGAGCGGTAGAGTTCCTGGTCCGGCCGCTGCATCACGTTGGTGGTGGTGATGTAATAGGCCGCGCCCGCCGGGGCGTCGGCGCTTTCGGGCACGGTGTGGAGGTTGGTCAGCGGCATCCAGTAGCCGGTCTGGCAGGCCACCTCCATCAGCGTCTCGTTTTCCCGGAAGGCCCGGGCGATGAGGAACATGTCGTAGGCGGTGGTGCGGTTGCCGTATTCCAGCCCGTAGAGGCCGTGGGCGCAGACGAAGTTGGTGTTCTCGCAGCCCAGTTCCGCCGCCCGCTGGTTCATCCGGTCAAAAAAAGCCTGCAGGTCGCCGCCGCCCAGGTAACAGGCGATGGCACTGGCCGCGTCGTTGCCGCTGGGCAGCAGGCAGGCGTAGAGCAGGCTCTCCAGCGTCACCGTCTCCCCTATTTTCAGGTCCGCGTCCGAGCCGTTCTCCGCCTGGATACGGTCGAACTCGGCGGCCAGGCTCTCGGGGATGGTGTAGCTCTGGGCCAGGTCGGCCCCGCTCTCCGCCAGCAGCAGGGCGGTCATCATCTTGGTGAGGCTGGCTGCGGCCCGCACCTCGTGGGCGTTCTTCTCGTACACCACCGTGTCGGTGTCCAGATTGTAGAGATACACCGCCTCGGCGTTCACCGCGCCGGCGGGCGGCTCCCACCCGGCCGCCGCGGGCAGGGCAAAGCAGAGGGCGGCCGCCAGGGCCAGCGCGAACGAAAGTATCCTGCGTTTCAAGTCCTTTGTTCCTCCGGGTATGTTTTGGGCCGGGGCGCGCCCCCGCCTTTTCTTTCATTCATTATACGGGAAGGCGCGCGGGCTTACAACAAAAAATCCCGCCGCCCTGGCGGGCGGCGGGAAAAGAGGTCGGTGCAGGGGGGGCCGGACGGGGCGCAGCGGTCTCACCCGCCCTGCCCGGGAGACACGGGGGCGTCCCCATCGGCGGGGGCGGGGGGCTGGGTCCCATCGGCGGCGGGGGCGGCCGGCGAGGCAGCGGCAGCCGCACCGTCAGCGGGGGCTGCGTCCCGGTTGAGGATCTCCATGAACTCGTCGCCGGTGATGCTCTCCCGCTCCATCAGAAAGGCGGCCAGCTCGTGCAGCTTGTCGACGTTCTCCTTGAGGATGCCCATCGCCTTTTCGTGGGCCTCCTTGATGATGGCCAGCACCTCCTGGTCGATCTTCTCGGCGGTGCCCTCGCTGCAGGCCAGGGTGGAGTCGGCGTTCAGGTACTTGCCGGCGGTGGTCTCCAGGGCCATCATGTCGAACTGGCGGCTCATGCCCAGCCGGGTGACCATGCTGCGGGCCAGGCGGGTGGCCTGCTCGATGTCGTTGGAGGCGCCGGATGTGCAGGTGCCGAAGATCAGTTCCTCGGCGGCCCGGCCGCCGGTGAAGGTGGCGATCTTGTTCAGCGCCTCCTCGCGGCTGAGCAGGTTCTCCTCCTCCTGGGGCACCTGCATGGTGTAGCCCAGGGCCCCGGAGGTGCGGGGCACGATGGTGATCTTGGTGACGGGGGCGCTGTTGGTCTGCCGGGCGGCCACCAGGGCGTGACCGATCTCGTGGTAGGCCACGATGCGCTTTTCCTTTTTGCTGAGCACCTTGTTCTTGCGCTGGTAGCCGGCGATCACCGTCTCCACCGCCTCCTCCAGGTCGCTCTGGCGCACGATGCGGCGGTTGTTCTTCACCGCCAGCAGCGCCGCCTCGTTGATCATGTTGGCCAGGTCGGCGCCCGACGCGCCGGAGGTGGCCCGGGCGATAGCCATGAAATCCACGTTCTCGTCCATCATCACCTTGCGGGCGTGCACCTTGAGGATGGCGGCGCGGCCTTCCAGGTCCGGCAGTTCCACCGGGATGCGCCGGTCGAAGCGCCCGGGGCGCAGCAGCGCCTTGTCCAGGGTCTCGGGGCGGTTGGTGGCCGCCAGGATGATGACCCCCTTGGAGCCGTCGAAGCCGTCCATCTCGGTGAGCAGCTGGTTCAGCGTCTGCTCCCGCTCGTCGTTGCCGCCGATGCCGCCGGCGGTGTCACGGCTTTTGCCGATGGTGTCGATCTCGTCGATAAAGACGATGCAGGGGGCCTTCTCCGCCGCCTGGCGGAACAGGTCCCGCACCCGGGCGGCGCCCATGCCCACGAACATCTCCACGAACTCCGAGCCGGAGATGGAGAAGAAGGGCACATGGGCCTCGCCCGCCACCGCCTTGGCCAGCAGGGTCTTGCCGGTGCCCGGAGGGCCCACCAGCAGCGCGCCCTTGGGCAGGGTGGCGCCGATGCTGTTGTACTTGCCGGGGTTGTGCAGAAAGTCCACGATCTCGGCCAGGGCCTCCTTGGCCTCGTCCTGACCGGCCACGTCGGCAAAGGTCTTGCCGGTCTGGGCCTCCACATAGATCTTGGCATTGGACTTGCCGAAACTCATGGCGTTGGGGCCGCCCATCTTTTTGGACATGTAGCGCATGAGCAGCTGCCCCGCCGCCACCATGATGATCACCGGCAGCACCACGCCGAGCAAAAGGTTCATGGCCGGCGACGCCTGGGTGGGCACCACCCCGCCGTACTGCACCGGGCTGCCGTCGGGGCCGGTGGCGCTGAGGATGCGGTCCACCCGGTCGGGGTCGTCCACGATGGCAGTCTGGCAGATGCGGTCCTTGCCGTTCTCGTCCTTCATCTGGTAGGTGATGGTGCCGGCGGAGGAATCCTCCTCCACGGCCACCACGCTGCCGGCGGACAGGTCGCTGAGGAACTGGTTGTAGGTCACGTCGGTCACAGCGCCCCGCATCATCTGGGGGAACACCAGCCAGTTGAACATCAGCAGCGCCACCAGCGCGCCGATGGCGTAATACAGCAGCACCTTGTTTTGGTTTTTCGGCCCGTGGGTATTCATAAAACACCACCTTTTCGGGTATTTTCCCCCGCCGGGGCGCGGCGGGGCTGGATGGCGGCAAGCCGCCTTTTTTTCATGTTTATAGCATATCCTCTTGATATGAAGAAAGTATGAACAGACCAAAAATCTTTTTGCGGCGAAAAAGCGGCCCCCGGCCGCGCCCCGCGCCGCGGGGCGGCCGGGGGCCGCAACGGGATTCTCTTGCCGGCTCAGGGCAGGGTGATCCGCCCCAGGGGGATGCCGCCGGCGTAGTCCTCAAAGGCCACGTCCAGCGCGCCGCCGTCCACCTCCTCCGGGTCCACCCGGAGCGTAAGGCTCACCGGCACGGTGCAGCCCTGGGGCACCTGGGGCCGCAGGGCATAGGCGGCCTCGCTGTCCCAGGGGGCGTCAAAGCGGGCGGACCACTTGTCCCCTTTTTCGGGGGTGGCGGTGAAGGCGTACTCCTCCAGGTCCACCGGCCGCTGGCTGTGGTTGGTCAGCTCAAAGCTGACCTGGTAGTAGTCGTAGAAGCTGTCGCCCCATTCCGGGGTGTCGATGGCCTGCACGGTCATCTCCCCGGCGCTCACGTTCCAGTCGGCGGCGTAGCGCACGTCGTCCAGCTGGCGCATGCCCACCGCGAAGCGGGCCACGGCGGCCGCCAGGGCCAGCGCCGCCAGCGCCCAGACAAGATAGCCGGGCCGGGTGTTCTGCCGGTTCATTCGCCGCTCACGCTCCCCTCCTCCACGGCCAGCGGCACGCCGGTCATGGTCACTTCGCTCACGTCGTAGTTCCGGTCAAGGGCCTGCGACTGGAACCACAGGGTGTACTTTGCCGCCTCGCCGGGCACCACAAAGTACAGCCAGCCCTCGCTCATGGCGCTGCCCTGCAGGTCATAGGGGTCCATGGCGCCGGCCGCCAGCTCGGGGTAAAAACTTTCCAGGTCGTAGATCTGCAGGGCGGGATAGTAGATCTCCCCCGCCTGCAAAAACAGGTCGGTGGCCCAGGCGGACTGGTAGCCGTCCATCTTTTTGGTCTCACACCACACCCGCACGGCCACAGCGCCCTGTTCCACGCCCCGCAGGTCCGTCAGGCGCTGGGCGGCGCCCACCGTCACCTGCCGCCCGCCGGGGCCGAAGGCAAAGGCCTCGTTCTGGGCCGCGGCCTCCCGCACGGCATCCGGCACATAGGCGGCCTGTGCCTGGACCGCCCGGCTGCCGCTGCTCACCAGGGGGAAGGCCACGCACTCGGCGGCGAAGGCCAGCAGGAAGATCCCCAGCAGCACCAGGGCCGCCCGGCTCACCCGCCGGCGGGGCGGCGCGGGCGGGGCCCACAGCTCCTCCGGCGCCGGGTCGGGGGGCAGCTCGTCATAGGCCGGGGCCGCCGCGGCCTGCCGGGCCTCGGGCGGAGCCTCGTTGTAGCGGCCGCAGTGGGGGCAGATGCCGTTGTTCACCGCGGGGTCGTAGCGCAGGCCGCAATTGGAGCACAGAATGTTCATCGCCGTGAATCTCCCCTTTTTCGGCGCCCGCAAGCGCCGGCCGCCTGAAAAGCGGCGTTTTCTTTATTATATCGTCCGGCCGGCGGCATTTCAATCGTTTTGGCCGCTCTCCAGCATTGCCTCCAGCACCGCCCGCAGGGCCGTCAGCGGCGTTTCGCCCCGGTCCACCCGCACCGCCAGATAGGGCTTGGCCCCGGCGTTCACCATCACCCGGCCGGGCAGGGCCGCGGTGGCCGCCTTGATGGCGGCGGGGGTCAGCTTGTCGGAGTAGAGCAGCAGGGTGTCCCGCTTCTGGCCGATCTCGTACACCCCCGCCCTTGCCGCCGTGACCCGGATGAGGGAGATGTCCACCAGGCCCGACACGCTCTTGGGCACGTCGCCGTAGCGGTCGATCAGTTCGTCCAGCACGTCGGAGGCGTCGGCGGCGGTCTCGATGGCGGCGATGCGCTTGTAGGCCTCGATGCGCCCCGCCGCCTCGGGGATGTAACTCTCGGGGATGTAGGCGTCCACCGTGATGTCGATGAGGCAGTCCGCCTTGTCGGGCGGGGGGGCCTCGCCCTTGGCCAGGGCCACCGCACCGGCCAGGATCTTCATGTAGAGGTCGTAGCCCACCGCCTCCATGTGGCCGTGCTGGCTCTGGCCCAAAAGGCTGCCCGCGCCGCGAATTTGAAGGTCCCGCATGGCGATGCGGAAGCCCGAGCCGAAGGCGGTGAACTCCCGGATGGCGGACAGCCGCTTTGCCGCCACGTCGGTGAGGACCTTGTCCCGCCGGAAGGTGAAGTAGGCGTAGGCCTTGCGGCCCGAGCGGCCCACCCGGCCCCGGATCTGGTACAGCTGCGCCAGGCCCATGCGGTCGGCGTCCTCGATGATGAGGGTGTTGCAGTTGCGCACGTCCACCCCGGTCTCGATGAGGGTGGTGCACACCAGCACGTCGATCTCGCCGTCCAGCAGCTGCTGCCACACCCTTCCCAGCTGCTCCTCGGTCATCTTGCCGTGGGCCACCCCCACCCGGGCGCCGGGCACCATCCGCCCCACCATGCCGGCGGTGGCCTCGATGCTCTCCACCCGGTTGTGCAGGTAGTACACCTGCCCGCCCCGGGCCAGTTCCTTTTTAATGGCCCCCGCCAGGATGACCGGGTCGTACTCCATCACATAGGTCTCGATGGGCTGACGCTCCACCGGGGGCTCCTCGATGGTGCTCATGTCCCGGATGCCGCTCATGGCCATGTTCAGGGTGCGGGGGATGGGGGTGGCGGAGAGGGTGAGCATATCCACCCCGATGAAGGCTTTTTTCAGCTTTTCCTTGTGCTTGACGCCGAAGCGCTGCTCCTCGTCGATGACGACCAGGCCCAGATCGTGAAACTTCACGTCGTCGCTGAGCAGCCGGTGGGTGCCCACCACGATGTCCACCGTGCCCGCCCGCAGGCCCTTG
Organism: Candidatus Allofournierella merdavium; assembly: GCF_944382735.1. NCBI lineage: Bacteria > Bacillati > Bacillota > Clostridia > Eubacteriales > Oscillospiraceae > Allofournierella > Candidatus Allofournierella merdavium. Next base: position 15,049 of record NZ_CALWND010000003.1, read on the forward strand.
ACGGTCTCCTCCTGCTGCTTTTTCGAGCGGAAGCGGGAGAGCAGCCCCACCTGCACCGGGAAGGCCTCCATCCGGGCCAGGATGGTGCTGTAATGCTGCCAGGCCAGCAGGGTGGTGGGGGCCAGGATGGCGCACTGCTTGCCCCCCATCACACACTTGAAGGCCGCCCGCAGGGCCACCTCGGTCTTGCCCACCCCCACGTCGCCGCAGAGCAGACGGTCCATGGGCCAGGGCTTCTCCATATCCTTCTTGATCTCGGCGGCGGCGGCGAGCTGGTCGTCGGTCTCGTCGTACTCAAAACGGGTCTCGAAGTCCCGCTGCCAGTCGCCGTCCGGCGGGAAGGCGGTGCCCCGGGCCTGCTGGCGCTTGGCATAGAGGGCGATCAGCTCCTGGGCCATCTCGGCGGCGGCGGCCTTCACCTTGCGGCGGGTGCGGGTCCACTCCTGGCCGCCCAGCTTCGCCAGCTTCACCTTCTCCCCGTCGCCGGGGGCAGTGTAGCGGCTGAGCAGGTCCAGCTGGGTCACCGGCACATACAGCGTGTCGCCCTTGTCGTAGAGCAGCTTCAGGTAGTCCTTCACCACCCCCTGCACCTCCAGCCGCTGAATGCCGGTGTACATGCCGATGCCGTGGTTCTGGTGCACCACAAAGTCGCCGGGGGCGATGTCGGTGAGGCTGGAGAGGGCGTTTTTGTCCCGTTTGCGGGCGGGCTTTTTCCTTTCGCCCTCCCCCGCCCGCCGCCCGGTGAAGAGGGCGTAGCGGGCAAAGGGATACTCGGCGCCGGCGCTGGCGTGGCCGGCGCGCACCGCCACCGCGCCGGGGCTGGCCACCATGTCCCGCGCGGTGCCCGCCCGAAAGCCCTTGTTCACCAGGTCCTTGGCCAGGGCCGCCGCGGCCCGCTGGGTGCCCGCCAGCACGTCCACCGCGTAGCCCTGGTCCACCAGGGGGCGCAGGTCCTCCTCCAGGGCCGCCACCTCCCCGGAGAAGGGGGGCCGGGCGTGGGCGGGGGCGTTGATGATCTCGGTCAGTTCCAGCCCCGGCAGGGTGCGGGCGAAGTTCTCGCAGCACAGGCTCGCGTTCTTCTGGGCCGCCGCCAGCAGAAAGGGCATGTCCTCGTAGAGGGTGTCCAGCCCGGGGCAGAGCAGCCCCTCCTCATAGAGGCCCTTCAGCTCCTCGCCGCGGCGGAAGGCGGTGGCCTTCTGGGCCTCCCGGATGGCGCTGGGCTCCTCCAGCACCAGCAGCGGCGAATCGAAGTAGTCCAGCAGGGTGGCGGGCTTCGGATAGCGCAGGCCCAGGTATTTGTCCAGCGCCTCGGGCACAAGGCCCGCGTCCAGCTGGGCAAGGTCCGCCGCCATGGCCTTTTCCATCGCGGCGGCCCGGCGGCCCTTCTCCTTTGCCAGGGCGCTGCGCAGGGCGGCGGCGGTATCCGCCGCCGAGCCGAACAGCACCTCCCGGGCCGGGCTGATGTACAGCTTTTCCAGCGTGCCGTCCCGCCGCTGGCTGAGCGCGTCGAAGCTGGCCAGGATGTCGATCTCGTCCCCCCAGTACTCGCACCGGGCGGGGCTTTTGGCCTCGGGGGGCCAGATGTCCACGATGCCGCCCCGCACGCTGAACTGCCCCGGGCCCTCCACCTGGCCCCGCCGGTGGTAGCCCGCGTCAAAGAGCCGCTCCTCCAGCGTTGTGAGGGGCAGTTCCAGCCCCGGCTTTAAGGTGAGGGTGTTGCGGCAGAACTCCTCTTTGGGCATGGTGTACTGCAAAAGGGCCTCGGCGGGCACGCACACCGCCGAAAGGCGGCCGCCCACCAGATCGCCCAGCACCGCCAGCCGGCGATACTCATACTCCCGCCCGGCCCCCTCGATGGGCCGCAGCAGGAAGTCCCGGGGCGGGAACACCGCCGCCGCAAGGCCGAAGGCATTGAGGTCCGCCGCCATGCGGGTGGCCTCCGCCTCCCCCGCCGTCACCGCCAGCAGGGGGCAGCGGCTGTCGGCGGCCAGCAGGGCCAGCATCTGGGCCCGGCCCGCCGGGGGCAGGCCGAAGAGGGCCGCCGGGCCGGTGCGGGCCAGGTGGTTTTTGAGTTTTTTGTACTCCGCGGTATTTTTCAAAATGTCGAACATGGGGCGTGCGCCTTTCCGCCGGCGGGGCCGGTGCGATGGGCAGGGCGGCGGGCCCTGCGGGGGTGGCAAACGCGCGGGCGGCCCGCCGCCGTTTTGGGGCAGCAGGCAGCGTCCCGTCGGGCCCTGCCCGGCGGGGTGCGCTTTTTCTATATATCCTTAATTGTAGCGGCAACGGGGGTCGAAGGCAAGGGAGAAGCGACGGGCGGACGGCTTTTTCCCGCCGCCCGAAGAGCCGCCGCGACCCGCGCCCCCGCCGTGCCTCAGGAGGCGGGCAGCTCCAGCGCGCCCCATCTGCCCCCGGTCTTTACCCAGAGCAGGCCGCCGTATGCGGGGGCGGCGTCCTCCACCGCGCCCGGTTTCAGAAGCCAGCTGCCGTCGGCTTTCACAACGCCGGTGACGCCCTCCTGTTTCACCACGGCGCAGCCTTCGGTGAAGGGGGCGGGATACACGCCGGTCACCGGCTCCTGTTTGCCCGCCGCGGCGTTCCACTCCCAGACCACGCCCCAGAAGGCGTCGTACTGGCAGGGCACGATCTCGCTGCCGGAAGCGTCCACATAGCCCCATCTGCCCTCTTTGCACACCGCGATGGCCTCGTCGGTCCCCATGCAGGCGGCCTCATAGACGAAGTCGGTGAGCAGGGTGCCGTCGGAGGAGGCCACGGCGAACCGGCCGTCGTGTTCCAGCACAAAGTCCGACCAGCCGGCCAGGTCCTCTCCCGTCCAGTCGGCCCGCAGCGCCCCCTGCTGCACCGGGATAAGGCCGGGCAGGCCCTCGATCTCGCTCAGCGGGCGGATGTTCATGCTGGCCTCGCCGAAGCTCACCGCGCTCACCGTGCCCGCCCCGTCCGCCAGAAAGCGGTTGGAGCCGCCGCCGTGGCCCACCTCCATCCGGAAGCTGGTGCCGATGGCCTCCAGCTGGGCGTCGAGGGCTTGGGTCTGCTCCCAGTTGTACCATTTGTCCGCCTCGGCAAGGCCCGGGTCGTAGAGGTGGCCCATGCCGCAGCGGGCGGGCTGCGTCACAAAGGCCCCGTCCGCCGCCAGGGTGCCGTCGGCGGCGTTCAGCACGCCCCAGCCGGCGGCGGTCTTGGCCAGATAGTAGCCCGCCTCGCCGGGGCGGGCGCTCACCATGCCGGCGGCCACGGTGGCGGTGTCCGCCACCGGCTCCACCGCCTCGAATTCATACGTCGGCTCGATGGCCCACTCCATGCCCTTGAATCCTCCGCCGCAGCCGGCGAGGTTCACCGCCAGCGCCGCCGTCAAAGCCAGCGCCGCGAACCGCTTTTTCATGGCGCGTCCTCCTTTTTTGCCCCGCCGGGCGGGGCGTGTTTTCTCCGGATGCCGGCCCGCGGCCGGCCTGTGTTTATAAAACGAACCACCGGGGTCGTTTTATCGCAAAACGCGGCGCGGGGCGGCCTTTGGGCCCGCAAAAAAAGCGCCCCGGGCCCAAGGGTCCAAAGCGCCGCGCGGCTTGATTTTTTCTTTGCCGGCTCAGTGGTTGTAGCGGTTCTGGGCCTCGGGGAGTTTGCCCGCCAGGATCAGTTCCACCGCGTTTGTCACATCCTCCAGCCGGCCCTCGAAGGCCTTGCGGTCGTCGCCGGAAAGGCGGCCCAGCACCCAGTCCGCCAGGTCGTACTCGGGGTTCGGCTTTTCGCCCACCCCCAGCCGCACCCGGGGGAAATCCTGGCTGCCCAGCCGGGCGATGATGTCCTTGAGGCCGTTGTGCCCCCCCGCCGAGCCGGAGGGCCGGATGCGCACCTTGCCGGGGCTCTGGGTCACGTCGTCGCACAGCACGATCACATGGGCGGGGTCGATCTTGTAAAAGTTTGCCGCCGCGGCGATGCTGCGCCCCGACAGGTTCATAAAGGTCTGGGGCTTGAGCAGGATGACCTTCCGCCCGTCCACGGAAACCTGGGCGCACAGCCCCTCGAACTTGACCCGGGGGGTGGGCGCGTTCCACCGGCGGGCGATGAAGTCCAGCGCGTCAAAGCCCGCGTTGTGGCGGGTGCCCTCGTATTGTTTGCCCGGGTTGCCCAGGCCCGCCACCAGCCAGTCGGCCCCGGCGCTCTGCTTTTTGAAAAACATGGCTGCACTCTCCTTTTTTTCGGGCGGCGCGGCCCGTTCGTGTATACGTTACTCTGTTTTTTATGCCATTGCAAGCCCAAAGCCCTTTTCTTTGTAAATTTTTTGCTTAAAACATTCACAAAAACGCCGAAACCACTGGCGCTCCGGCGTTCGATTTGCTATAATATTATGCGCGTTCTATATCGTTTGGCGGGGCACCCCGCCCCGCGGGACGTGGAATTTTTTATGGAGGTCGAGAATATTGAGCAAGAAGTATCTGTACCTGTTCAGTGAAGGCAACAAGGATATGCGTGAGATCCTTGGCGGCAAGGGCGCAAACCTGGCCGAGATGACCAACGCCGGCATGCCTGTGCCCCAGGGCTTCACCATCAGCACCGAGGCCTGCACCCAGTACTACAACGACGGCCGTCAGATCAACGAGGAGATCATGGCGGACATCTACGAGTACATCGGCAAGATGGAGGAGATCACCGGCAAGAAGTTCGGCGACGTTTCCAACCCGCTGCTGGTGTCCGTGCGTTCCGGCGCCCGCGCCTCCATGCCCGGCATGATGGACACCATCCTGAACCTGGGCCTGAACGACGAAGTGGTGGAGGGCCTGGCTGCCAAGACCTCCAACCCCCGCTTCGCCTACGACAGCTACCGCCGTTTCGTGCAGATGTTCAGCGACGTGGTCATGGAGCTGAGCAAGAGCGACTTTGAGAAGATCATCGACGAGATGAAGGAAGCCAAGGGCGTGAAGCTGGACACCGAGCTGGACGCCGACGACATGAAGGCTCTGGTGGTCAAGTTCAAGGACCTGTACAAGAGCAAGATGGGCAGCGACTTCCCCTCTGACCCGAAGGTCCAGCTGATCGAGGCCGTGAAGGCCGTGTTCCGCAGCTGGGACAACCCCCGCGCCAACGTCTACCGCCGCATGAACGAGATCCCCTATGACTGGGGCACCGCCGTGAACGTGCAGGCCATGGTGTTCGGCAACAGCGGCAACAACAGCGGCACCGGCGTTGCCTTCACCCGCAACCCCGCCACCGGCGAGAAGGCCCTGTTCGGCGAGTACCTGATCAACGCCCAGGGCGAAGACGTGGTGGCCGGCATCCGCACCCCCTCCCCCATCGCGCACCTGAAGGAGCAGATGCCCGACGTGTACGATCAGTTCGTGGACATCGCCACCCGGCTGGAGAACCACTATAAGGACATGCAGGACATGGAGTTCACCATCGAGGATGGCAAGCTCTACATGCTGCAGACCCGCAACGGCAAGCGCACCGCCGCCGCCGCCCTGAAGATCGCCGTGGACCTGGTGGACGAGGGCATGATCGACGAGCGCGAGGCCGTGCTGCGCGTGGAGCCCAAGCAGCTGGACAGCCTGCTGCATCCCCAGTTCGACGCCGAGGCCCTGAAGAAGGCCGAGGTCATCGGCAAGGGCCTGGCCGCCAGCCCGGGCGCTGCCTGCGGCCAGGTGGTGTTCACCGCTGAGGACGCCAAGGAGTGCGTGGAGAGCGGCGAGATGAAGAAGGTCGTTCTGGTGCGTCTGGAGACCAGCCCCGAGGACATCGAGGGCATGGCCGTGGCCCAGGGCATCCTGACCGTGCGCGGCGGCATGACCAGCCACGCCGCCGTGGTTGCCCGCGGCATGGGCACCTGCTGCGTGTCCGGCTGCGGCGACATCGTGGTGGACTACGACAAGCAGCAGTTCACCCTGGCCGGCAAAACCTACAAGCGGGGCGACTGGATCTCCATCGACGGCTCCACCGGCAACATCTACGGCGAGGCCATCCCCACCGTGGACGCCTCCATCAGCGGCGACTTCGGCCGGTTCATGGGCTGGGCGGACGCTGCCCGTCAGCTGAAGGTGTTCACCAACGCCGACAACCCGCGCGACGCCAAGCAGGGCGTTGACTTCGGTGCCGAGGGCATCGGCCTGTGCCGCACCGAGCATATGTTCTTCGAGGCCGACCGCATCAAGGCCATGCGCGAGATGATCGTGGCCAAGACCGTGGAAGAGCGCAAGAAGGCTCTGGCCAAGATCCTGCCCTATCAGCAGGGTGACTTCGAAGCCATGTACAAGGTCATGGGCGAGCGCCCGATGACCGTGCGTTACCTGGATCCCCCGCTCCATGAGTTCCTGCCCACCAAGGAGGAGGAGATCGTGGATCTGGCCCAGGATCTGAACATCAGCGTGGAAGAGCTGCACAACGTCATCAACAGCCTGCACGAGTTCAACCCGATGATGGGCCACCGCGGCTGCCGTCTGGCCGTCTCCTACCCCGAGATCGCCGAGATGCAGACCACCGCTGTGATCAACGCCGCCATCAACGTCTCCAAGGAGACCGGCCTGAAGATCGTTCCCCACATCATGATCCCCCTGGTGGGCGAGGTCAAGGAGCTGAAGTTTGTCAAGGACGTGGTCGTGGCCACCGCCGACAAGCTGATCGCCGACGCCGGTGTTGACATGAAGTACGAAGTGGGCACCATGATCGAGATCCCCCGCGCGGCCCTCACCGCCGACGAGATCGCCACCGAGGCCGAGTTCTTCAGCTTCGGCACCAACGACCTGACCCAGATGACCTTCGGCTTCAGCCGCGACGACGCGGGCAAGTTCCTCAGCTACTACTACGACAACAAGGTCTACGAGAGCGATCCCTTCGCTCACCTGGACCAGAAGGGCGTGGGCAAGCTGGTGGAGATGGCCGCGAAGCTGGGCCGTCAGACCCGCCCCGACCTGGGCCTGGGCATCTGCGGCGAGCACGGCGGCGACCCCACCAGCGTGGAGTTCTGCCATCGCGTTGGCCTGGACTATGTGTCCTGCTCTCCCTTCCGTGTGCCCATCGCCCGTCTGGCCGCCGCGCAGGCTGCCATCAAGTACCCCCGGTAATCCCGCGGGTGCCGGCAAGGCGCACTGAATAAACCGCAACACCCCGGCGCACCGCTTTTCGCGGTGCGCCGGGGTTTTCTTCTGCCCGGTTCACCCGCAAGGGGGCGGGGGGCATGTTGACAAGCCGGCCCGGCTCGGGTATGCTGGTTTGCGGGCCTGCGGCTCATCCCCCGCGCGGCCCGCCGGACAGAGCGAAAGGAGGCGAGCATGATGAAAAAGACCCGCGTGCTGTCGTGGCTGATCGCGGCGGCGGTGCTGTTCGTCATACTCGGCTCGGTGGTTTTTCTCGCCGTGGAGGCGGGCCACGACTGTTCCGGCCACGGCTGCCCCGTCTGCGCCCAGCTGGAGGCCTGCGAAGAGGCGCTGCAAACGCTGGCGCTGGCCGCGGGCGCCGCACTGCCGGCCGCCGGGGCGGCGGCGTGGCTTTTGGGCCCGCCGCGGCTTTCGGTGCGCCCGCCGCTGCGGCCCGCCACCCTGATCACACACAAGGTAAAACTTTCGAATTGACAAGCGCAAACAAGGGAGGCAGCCGGCTGTTCACAGCCGGCCTGTTCGGCGTTGCCCCTCCCTTGTTTTTTTGCGCCCATTTTTCAATCATGTCATTCGGAGGTTCCTTCCATGAAAAGAATACTCGCTTTTTTCCTTGCCCTGGGGACCGCGGCCGGGCTACTGACAGGCTGCGGGCACGCCCCCGCCGGCGGCCGGGCCGCCGGCGCCCCCCGGCTGCGCATCGTGGCCACCATCTTTCCCGCCTATGACTGGGTGCGGCAGATCCTGGGCGAAGCCGCGGAGGGCACAGAACTCACCCTGCTGCTGGACAGCGGCGTGGACCTGCACAGCTACCAGCCCTCGGCGGAGGACCTGGCGCGCATTTCCGGCTGCGACCTGTTCGTCTGCGTGGGGGGCGAATCGGACGGATGGGTGGACGACGCGCTGCGCCAGGCGGACGCGCCGGGCAGAAAGGTCATCCGTCTGCTGGACCTTTTGGAGGACAGCGCCCTGCCCGAGGAGTGCAAGCCGGGGATGCAGCCGGAACCGGCGGCGGAGGGGGACGAGGCGGCCGGGGAGGGGCCGGAGCGGGACGAGCATGTGTGGCTCTCGCTGAAAAACGCCCGGTTCTTTTGCGAGCGCCTTGCGGACGCGCTGGCACAGCTGGACACCGACCGGGGCGCCGAGTACCGCGCGAACGCCGCCGCCTACGCCGAGGCGCTCGACGCCCTGGACGGCGAATACCGGCAGGCGGTGGACGGCGCCGCGGTCCGCACCCTTCTGTTCGCCGACCGTTTCCCCTTCCGCTATCTCACGGAGGACTACGGGCTGGACTATTACGCCGCCTTCGCGGGCTGCTCCGCCGAGAGCGAGGCCAGCTTCGAGACGGTGTCCTTCCTGGCCCGCAAAGCCGACGAACTGCGGCTGACCTGTGTGCTGACCATCGAGGGGGGCGGTCACGGCCTGGCGGAGACGGTGGTCCGCAGCACCCGGGCGAAGGATCTGGCGGTGCTGACACTGGACTCCATGCAGGGCACCACCGCCCGGGACGTGGAGAACGGCGCCACCTATCTGGCCGTGATGGAGCAGAACCTGCGGGTGCTGCGGCAGGCCCTGCGGTGAGGGAGGTGCGCCATGGTACAACTGATCTGCACCGATCTCTCGGCAGGCCATCCGGGACGGCCCGTTCTGCAGGGCCTTGACCTTCAGGTCTTTGCCGGCGATTTTCTCTGTGTGACCGGGGAAAACGGACGCGGGAAGACCACGCTGGCGAAGACCCTTCTGGGCCTGCTGCCGCCCCTCGGCGGCAGCGTCCGGCTGGGCGGCGGGCTGCACCGGCGGGAGATCGGCTATCTGCCCCAGCAGACGGCGGCCCAGAGGGATTTTCCCGCCTCGGTGCGGGAGGTCGTGCTCTCCGGCTGCCAGGGGCGCTGCGGGCTTCGCCCTTTCTACAACAGCGCGGAAAAACGGCTGGCCCAAAACGCCATGGAACAGCTGCGGATCGACCACCTCGCGGGGCGCTGCTACCGGGCCCTCTCCGGCGGCCAGCAGCGGCGGGTGCTGCTGGCCCGGGCGCTGTGCGCCGCCCGCGGCCTGTTGTTGCTGGACGAGCCCGCCGCCGGCCTGGATCCGGAGGCGGCCGCCCGGCTGTACGACCTGATCGGCCGGCTCAACCGGCAGCAGGGCATGACCGTGATCATGATCTCCCACGACACAGACGCCGTTCTCCGGCACGCCAGCCGTGTGCTGCATCTGGGGGAGGCCCCCTTTTGCGGGTCCCCGGATGCGTTCCGGCAGCGCGTTGGCCCCGCCATTTTCGCCGGGCAGGCAGAGGGAGGCGAGGCCCTGTGACCGCGCTGTTCGCGAAACTCGCCTTTTACTGGTCTTACCCCTTTGTCCGCTGCGCGTTGGCCGCCGGCGTGCTGATCGCGCTGTGCTCCTCCCTGCTGGGGGTCACCCTGGTGCTCAGGCGCCTCTCCTTCATCGGGGACGGCCTCTCCCATGTGGCGTTTGGGTCCATGTCCGTGGCCGCGGTGGCGGGGCTGGCCGACCGGATGCCCCTGACCCTGGCCCTGACGATGGTCTGCGCCGTCCTGCTGCTGCGCTCCGGCCATAGCGCCCGGATGCGGGGGGACGCGGCCATCGCCATCCTCTCCGTCGGATCGCTGGCCGCCGGCTACCTTCTGATGAACCTGTTCGCGGCGTCCTCCAACCTCTCGGGCGACGTGTGCACCACCCTCTTCGGGTCCACCTCCATCCTGACGCTGACCCCGGCGGAGGTGTGGCTGTGCGCCGGGGCGGCGGCTGTTGTGGTAACGCTGTTCCTGCTGTTTTACAACAAACTCTTCGCGGTGACCTTCGACGAGGATTTTTCCCGGGCCGCGGGCGTCGGCACAAAGCGGCTGGACCTGCTGATGGCGCTGCTCTTCGCGGCGGTCATCGTGCTGTCCATGCGGCTGGTGGGCTCCCTGCTGGTCTCGGCGCTGGTGGTCTTTCCCGCCGTCTCCGCCATGCAGGTGTTCGGCAGTTTTCGCGCCGTCACCGTGGGCGCCGCGGCGCTGTCGGTGACCTGCGCCGCGGTGGGGATCCTCACCGCCGTTCTCGCGGGCACGCCGGTGGGAGCCACCGTTGTGGCGGTGGAACTGGCGGCCTTTTCGCTCTTCTGGGCAGTGGGGCGGATGCGGGGAGGTGCCGCATGAGCAAAACCGCCTGTGCCCTGCTGCTGGCTGTGTGGCTGGGCGCGCTGTGCTGTGCCTGCGGGCGAACGCCCGCGGCGGGCGCCGCGCCGCCCCCTGCCGCCAGCGCCGCGCCCACCCCCGCGCCCGCCCCGCCTATGGAGCAATCCCTCCGCCCCGCGCCCGCGGCCCCGGCGCCGCCCGAACCCGCTCCTCCGACTGCGGAGGAGCCCGCGCCGTCAGACCCCCCGCCCGGCTCTCCGCCGACCGCGGAGGAGCCCGCCCCCGCCGCGGAAGGCGTGCCGGAGAGCGCTGCGCCCGCCGATGTGGACCTGACGCCCCTGAGCGCTGTGGCCGCCTATTCCGAGATTTTCAACATGGTCATGTCCCCGGAGGCCTACAACGGCAAGACCGTGCGGATGCGGGGCCGGTTCATCCTGTACGAGGAGCCGGAGACGGGGGTCCGCCACCTGGCCTGCGTCGTTGCCGACGCCGGCGGCTGCTGCGCCCAGGGGTTCGAACTTTTCCTCTCCGACCCGGACGCCTGCCCCGACCCGGACACCACCGTCACGGTGCAGGGGACCTTTGAGGCCAGTGAGCAGGACGGCATCCCCTCTGGCCGGCTGACCGCCGCGCGGCTGCTGGACCCCGCCCTCTGACGGCGCAAAAAGGCCACGGGCAGCATTCCCATCCGCCGGGGCGCGCCCCCGCACCCCCGCGCAGCGGCGCGACCCGTTCCGCCCGCCGCGACCGTTCGCACCGAACACCGCCGCCCGGGCCGCCATCAGGCGCCCACGGTAGTCCCGCGGGCGCCTGCAGGGCGCACTGAATAAACCGCAACACCCCGGCGCACCAGCAAAAACGGCGCGCCGGGGTTGTTTTCCCCTGCCGAGGCTCCCCTTCTGGGCGGAGCCTCTCTTTTTGTCCCAAACTTTTTTCGCCATGCATCCGAAAGCGTGGTATAATCGCCCTGTGAGCATGACGGCGGAAGGGCCGCGCCGGCAGCCTTGTTTTGCGCGGGGCCGCGCCGCCTTTAGCCCCGGTTAAGCCGTCTCTGGTATCGTGGAGTTACCCCACACATCCTCCCTGAAAGGAAGTTCCCTGTTTTGAGCGCGATTTTGTATGAGATCCTGGTCTGTTTCCTGGCGGGCGCGGGGGCGGGCCTGGGCACCGGCTTTGCCGGGCTGAGCGCCGCCACCGTGATCACCCCCATGCTGGTGACCCTGCTGGGCATGCCCGCCTACCAGGCCATCGGCATCGCCCTGGCCAGCGATGTGCTGGCCAGCGCCGCCAGCGCCCGCACCTATGCCAAAAGCGGCGCCATCGACATCCGGCATGGGCTGGTGATGATGGCCGGCGTGCTGACCATGACGCTGGCGGGCAGCTGGCTGTCCACCTTCCTGCCGGACGCCACCCTGGGCGGCTTTTCGGTGGTGATGGCCCTGCTGCTGGGGCTGCGGTTTCTCTTCTTTCCCATCCTGGCGCCCGCGAACAGCGGCGGCCCCGGCGCGGCGAAACGCCCGGTGTGGGTGAGCGCCGCCGGCGGCGGGGCGGTGGGCCTTGTGTGCGGGGTGTTCGGCGCCGGGGGCGGCATGATGATGCTGATGGTGCTCACCTTCCTGCTGGGCTACGAACTGAAGACCGCGGTGGGCACCAGCGTCTTCATCATGACCTTCTCCGCCCTGCTGGGCGCGGTGAGCCACTTTGCCCTGGGCAGCGCGCCCGACCCCATCCCCCTGGCGCTGTGTGTGGTGTTCACCCTCCTCTGGGCCCAACTGGCCGCCCGCATCGCCACCCGGGCCGCGCCCCTGCTGCTGAACCGCCTCACCGGCGCCATCCTCACGGCCGTGGGGCTGCTGTTGCTGGTGCTGAATCTGGTGTAAAACAGGAGGACTCCCCATGAAGACCAAGTTCAACTGGAAATGGCTGGCCCTGGCCGGCGCGGTGCTGCTGATGCTGGCATTCCTCACCCCCCTGGTGGTGGTGCAGGTGGCCAAGGCCTTCACCGCCCGGGAGCAGGCCGCCCGCACCGACTGGACCTTTTCCACCGGCGACGTGGTGGCCCAAAGCAGCCAGTGGCAGGTGGATCTGGCCGAGGCGGACCTGGGCGGCGGGCTGAAAGCCCTGCAGCTGGTGCCTCAGGACATCGGGCAGGAGGATTTCACCTACTACGACCTGGAGGTGCAGCAGCGGTTGCGGCAGGTGGTGGAGGAACTGAAACACAACGCCGACCTGGAGTGGACCGCCTCCATGCCCCTGGCCATCCTGAACCCCTATGGCACCGGCAGCAACGGCCTGTACCTCTATTTTGAGACCGAACTTGCCACCGCGGTGAGCTACACCGTGCGGGTGGAGGGGCTGGCGGACTTCACCGCCCGGGCGGCGGACATCTCCGGCAAAGAGTACACCCGCACCCACGAATTCCAGCTCATCGGCCTGGTGCCGGGGGAGGTGAACGAGGTCACCCTCACGGTGGAGGGCAGCTGGGGCAACACCCGGCAGACCATCCGCTTTTCGGTGGAGATGCCCGAGGCCCGCTCGGGTTACGCCACCCGGCTGGAGGTGACCGAGGGCGGATCCGACGCCGCCCAGGCGGACGGGCTGTTCGCCATGATGCGGGTGAACGGCTACCTTGGCTACGGCTTCTTTTTCGACAACGACGGGGTGCTGCGCTACGAGATGGTGCTGGAGGGCTACGGGCTGGACCGGCTGCTGTTCTGCGGCGACGAGATCCTCACCTGCATCTCCTCCTCCAAGCTGGCCCGCATCGACGGGCTGGGCCGGGTGACCTGGGTGTGCGACCTGGGGAACTACGACCTGCACCACGACATCGGCCTGGGGACCGACGGCGAGGTGCTGGCCCTGGCGGAGGAGCGGGGGTGCGAAGCGGTGGAGGACCGGCTGCTCTCCATCGACACCGTCACCGGCGAGGTGACCGAACTCATCGATTTCAGCGTCCTGCTGAAGGACTACTACGACGTCACCCGCCCGGTGGGCGCCGACGACGACTTCTTCTGGCAGGCGGGCGAGCGGGACTGGATCCACCTGAACAGCCTGCAGTACCTGCCCGGCGCCGACAGCCTCATCCTCTCCTCCCGGGAGACCTCCGCCATCCTGAAGGTGGCGGACCTCCACGGCGCCCCCGCGCTGGACTGGCTGGCGGGGGATCAGCGGGTCTGGGCGGACACCGCCTACGCGGACGCCTGCCTGGAACAGGACGGCAACTTTGTGCCCCAGTACGGCCAGCACTGCGTGGAGTACTACGCCGACGGCGGGCAGGACGGGGTGTACTACCTGTCCCTTTTCAACAACAACTACTGGTCCATCAACAGCCGCGACCTGGAACTGCCGGTGGCGGACAGCGTGGGCACCGGCCTCTATGACACCGACGTCGCCAGCCAGGTGTACATCTACCGCATCGACGAAAACAAGCGCACCTTCTCGCTGGAGGAAAGCTTCGAGGTGCCCTATTCCAGCATCGTGTCCAACGGCTCCCTCTGCGGCGAGGGCGGCAACTGGACGGTGAACAGCGGCGTGGCCATGGTGTTCGGCGAGTACGACCAAAGCGGCGTGCTCATCCGGCAATACGCCTACGAGTGCACCATGCAGAACTACCGCACCTTCAAGTACGAGATGCCCCTGTGGTTCTGCGATTAAAAAATCGGGGGACGCCTTTCATAAAAAAGGCGTCCCCCGCGGTGAAGGGCCGGCGCGCCGCTCCCCTCTCGGGAGGGCGGCGCGCCGGCCCTTTCTCTTTGTCTCATTGCGGACCAAGGGCGGCGAGGCAGCGGGCAAAGCCCGCCGCCGTGTCGTCGAACGCCGCCCCCAGCCGCCGGGCCCTGCCCCCGTCCATGGCCAGGCACCGGGCCCAGTCCGCCGCCTCCACCGGCGGCGGGTCCAGGCCCAGCAGCCGGCAGAACTCCAGGGCGGTGGCATACATGTCCCGGCTGTTCTCGCTGCCGAAGTTGTACACGCCCCCCGGCCAATCCAGGGCGGCGGGCAGGTTTTCCACCGCCTGCCGCACCCAGGTGACTCCCCGCACATCCTGGGTGGAAAAGGCGAGTTTTGTGCCCTCGGCGGCCGCCGCCCGCAGGTTGAGGGGCAGGTTGCCCCGGATGGGCAGCCCGCCCCCCGGCAGGTCGTACATCCAGGTGGCCCGCAGCAGCACCGCCGTGTCCAGTTCCTCCAGCACCCGCAGTTCCGCCTCCCGCTTGTGGCGGCCGTAGACATTCGCGGGGCGCAGGGGCGTTGTTTCGTCAAAGGGGCCGGGGCCCTCCAGCCCGGCGTAGACCTGGTCGGAACTGAAGGCCGCCAGCTTCGCCCCGGCGCGCCGGGCCGCCCTGGCCAGCCACACCGGCACCAGCACATTGGCCCGAAAGGACTCCTCCGGATGCTGCTGGCAGTATCCCGTGTCCGAGATGGCCGCCGTGTGCAGGATGGCGTCGGGGGCGGCCGTTTTCACCAACCGCTCCACCTCCCGCTCTCCCGCTGTGCGCAGCGCGCCGGCGGGGACGGCCACCAGTTCCAGCCGCCCGCCCAGCTGCGCCATGATGCGGGCGCCCACAAAGCCGCCCGCGCCGGTGACCAGCACTCGCTTCATCCCCATCCCCGCCTTTCCCTTTGTGCCATTATAGCACAAAACGGCGGTCTGTGCTGCCGCGGCGCCCCTTCCGTGCGGGGCGGCCCCTGTCGTCGCGGCCGGCCGCCTCTTTTTTGCGGGCCGCCGGCACACAAAAGGCGCCCCTGTCCCGATGCCCGGGACAGGGGCGCTGTTTTGTGTTTGTCAGAAGGTGATGTTCTTGTTCTTGGAGAACTTGATGAAGAGCAGCAGGGAGATGGTGGTCATCACCGTGAGCACACAGGCCATGGCCGCCGCCACACCGTAACTGCCGCGGGATACATAGGTGTAGATCTGGATGGTCAGGGTGGTGGTGCGCCAGTTGTACAGCAGGATACCGGTGGACAACTCGGTGATGATGGAGATCCAGCTGAGCAGCGCGCCGGAGATGATGCCGTTGGACATCATGGGCATAGTCACCTTGAAGAATGCCTTCATCTTGGTGCTGCCCAGGGAGATGGCCGCCTCCTCAATGGACATGGGGATCTGCTGCAGGGTGGCCACCGAGGAGCGGATGGTGTAGGAATTCCGGCGGATGACCAGCGCCACGATCATGATGGTGGCGGTGCCCACCAGCACGATGGGGCCGCTGCTGAAGGCCATGATGAGGGCGATGCCCACCACCGAGCCGGGGATGACGTAGGGCACCATGGAGAGGGTGTCGATGAACTTGCTCACCACGTTGCTGCGGCGCACCACCAGGTAGGCCACCAGGATGGACAGCGCCACAATGATGAACAGCGCCACACCGCCGATGAGGAAGGTGTTGGGGATGGCGTTGCCCAGCTTGGAGAACGCGTCGGTGTAGCTGGCCAGGGAGTAGCCCTCCACAAACAGCTTGCCGGAGGTGTTCTGGAAGGAGGTGTAGATCACATACAGCTGGGGCGCGTAGGCCACCGTGACCACACCGTAGCAGAACACATGGATCAGCACACCCCGCACGCCCTTGGCCTTTTTGCGCTCGATGGGGTGCAGCGCGTTCATGGTGAACTGGAACTTGCTGTTCACGAACCGCTGGAACAGGAAGATGATGGCGGTGATGATGATGGCGATCACGGCCACCGCCGAGGCGAAGTGGGTGTCGCCGCCGGTCTCACTCATGAAGGAGTTGTAGATCTCCACCGGGAAGGTGCGGTAGCCCTCGCCGATGAACAGCGGGGTGCCGAAGTCGGCGAAGGCCCGCATGAACACCATGAGCATGGCCGCGATGATGGTGGGCGCGCACAGCGGGATGATGACGGTGAAGAACCGCTTCACACCGGTGCAGCCCATGTTCTCGCTGGCCTCCAGCAGGGTGTTGTCCACGTTTTTCAGCGCGCCGGACACATACAGGAACACCAGCGGATACAGTTGCAGGCACAGCACCAGCAGGATGCCGCCGAAGCCGTAGATGCTGGGCATCTGGAAGCCTGTCAGGTCCTTGATGAAGTTGGTGATCAGGCCGTTGCGCCCCAGCAGCAGGATCCAGGAATAGGCCCCGATGAAGGGGGCGGACATGCTGCACAGGATGATGATGATCTGCAGGAAGCGGGCGCCCTTGATCTCATACATATTGTAGAAGTACGCCAGCGGCACGCCGATGACCATGGTCAGGATGGTGGCGCTGATACTCACCGCAAAGGAGTTGAGGATGGTGCCCAGATAGTATTGTTTGGAGAGGAATTTGACGAAGTATTCCAGTGTGAACTGGCCGCCGTTGCCGATCACTGCGTTGCGCAGCAGCATGAACAGCGGATAGATCATGAAGAGTGCGTAGAGCGCCAGGATGACCACCGAGATGGCCATCCAGACGTCCCGGCGGGGCTTCGCCCGCCCGTCGCTGAGCCGGCCTTTCATCACACCACCCCTTCAAGACGGTTTTCGTTGACCGTGAGGGTGTGGGCGCCGTCGGCGGTAAAGACGTTGATCTTGTGGGTCTTCACCGCCAGCTTGATGGCCGTGCCCTTGGGCACCGACTGCTCGATCTCCGACTCCATCACGATCTCCACCTTTTCACCGCTGTCCAGGTGGACGAAGTAGTGGGTGTTCAGGCCCAAAAAGACGCTGTCGTCCACCGTGGCGCTCACGCCGGGGGCGGAGGCGTCCCGCTGGATGACGAACTCCTCGGGGCGCACCGACACCTTCACCGGCTGGCTCACCGCCGCCGGGTCGATGTTGTCCAGTTCCACCGTGTGCCCGTCGGCAAAGGTCAGGGTGCCCTTGCCGCCCGCGCACTCCAGCTTCGCATCCAGCACGTTGGTGCGGCCGATGAAGGTGGCCACGAACAGGTTCTCCGGCCGCTGGTACAGGTCGCGCGGGCGGCCGATCTGCTGGATCACGCCCCCGTTCATCACGGCAATCCGGTCGGAGACCGCCATGGCCTCCTCCTGGTCGTGGGTGACGTAGACGGTGGTGATGCCGATGCGGTTCTGGATCTCCTTGATGGCGGTGCGCATCTCCACCCGGAGTTTGGCGTCCAGGTTGGAGAGGGGTTCGTCCATCAGCAGCACGTCCGGCTTGATGACCAGCGCGCGGGCCAGGGCCACGCGCTGCTGCTGGCCGCCGGAAAGGCGCTCCGGCATGCGGTCGCGGTACTCGTCGATCTGCATCAGCTTGAGGAACTCGTCGGTCTCCTTTTCACACTGGTCCTTGGGCACCTTGCGGTTCTTCAGGCCGAACGCCACGTTGTCCTTCACCGTCATGTTGGGGAAGATGGCGTAGTTCTGGAACACCATGCCGATGTTCCGCTTGGCGGGGTCCATGTCGTTCACGCGGCGCTGCCCAAAGAAGAAGTCGCCTCCCTCGATGGAGTTGAAGCCGGCGATCATCCGCAGAAGGGTGGTCTTTCCGCATCCGGAAGGGCCAAGGAGGGTGAAAAATTCACCCTCCTTGATCTCCACGGAAAGATCCTTGATCACGGTGTTCTCGCCATAGCGCTTGACCGCGTTTTTGATCCGAATGTCAACACTCATTTCTCTCTCCATGATCTCAGATTCCGTGTCGGTTTGCGTCAGCCGGTGACCAGTTCCATCCAGCGCTCCTGCCACTGGGGCTGCATCTCGGCGCAGTACTCGATGTCCTCATAGGCCACGTTGATCTCCGAGAAGGGAGGCATGTTGGGGCTGGTGTTCTCCACGCTGGTCAGCACGGGGCGGATGGAGGTGTCGGCATAGCACTCCTGGCCTTCCTGGGAGATGAGGAAGTCCACGAATTTCTTGGCGTTCTCCTCGTTCTTGCAGCCGGCCACGATGGCCACGCCGGCGGGCAGCCACACCGCGCCCTCTTCGGGGTAGACCACCTTCAGGTTGGTGGCGCCGTCCTCCAGCAGGCCCACGCAGGGATCTTCATAGGACACGCCCACGGCGTACTCGCCGTCCGCGGTGGCCTTGTAGATCTGGGAGGAGGAGGACAGGATGGAGCCGTCCAGCTGGTCGACGAACTGGCCCACGAACTCCCAGGCCTTCTCGTCGTAGGGCTCGTCGCCCATGACCAGCAGCATGTTGGTCAGCTCGGCCCAGGCGCTGGAAGAGGCGGTGGGATCGCCCATGGCGATGCGGCCCTTCAGCTCGGGACGGAGCAGGTCCTTGTAGCCGGTGAACTCGTTGGGATCGAGGCCGATCTCCTCAAACACGTCCAGGTTCAACAGCAGCGCCGCGCTGCCGGACAGCTTGGTGTTGGTGAAGTAGCCGGTGGAGTTCTGGTAGGCCTCGGGGAGGTTGGCGTCGTTGGGCGAGACATACTCCATGTACAGGTCGGGGTGCTCGGTGTAGTAGGCCATGTTCACCGCGCCCCAGTTCACGTCGGCCTGGGGATTGGCCTTCTCGGCCTCCAGTCGGGCCAGCACGTCGCCGGTGCCCATGGACTGCAGGATCACCTTGATGCCGGTGGCCGCCTCAAAGGCGGGGATCACCGCGTTGACCTCGGTGTCGGAGTTGGGGGAGTAGACCACGACCTCGCCGCCGGAGGCGGGGGCCGCGTCGCCGCCGCTGGTGGCGCCGGAGCCGCCGGTGCTGGCGGGGGTGGAACCGCAGGCCGCCAGGGACACGACCATGGCTGCCGCAAGCAATGCACTGAAGATCCTCTTTTTCATTGTATGTATCCTCCTTTGTTTATAGCTCGAGCGCTTCTCGCTCGTACCATACTGTTGAAAGCCCCTCAGCCGTGGGCTGTGCCCGCCTTTTCCACCTCGCTCACGAAGCGTCGGGCAATCTCAAGCGGGCGGGTGATGGCACCGCCCACCACCACCGCCAGCGCGCCCAGCTCCAGCATGGCGCGGGCCTGTTCGGGGGTGTGGATGCGGCCCTCGGCGATCAGCGGCGCCGGCACCTGTTTCACGATCTGCCGCGCCAGTTCAAAGTTCGGCCCGTCCAGGGGCGTGTCCCCCTTCACATAGCCGTTCAGGGTGGTGCCCACAAAGTCCGCGCCCTCCTGGGCGGCCATCACCGCGTCCTCCAACGAGGAGCAGTCCGCCATGAGCAGCTGGCGGGGATACTTGGCCCGCACCTGCGCGAGGAACTGCCGGGATGTGAGCCCCCCGGGATGGCTCTGGCGGGTGCAGTCCAGCGCGATGATCGGGCAGCCGGCGTCCACCAGCTGATCCACCTCGTCCATGGTGGGGGTGATGTAGGCCTCGCTGCCCTCGTAATTCTTCTTGATGATCCCGATGAGGGGCAGGTCCACCCGGGCCATGATGTCCCGGATATCCCGCAGGCCGTTGGCCCGGATGCCCACGGCCCCCGCCCGCCGGGCGGCTTCGGCCATCAGCGGCATCACACCGCCCTCCGGGCGATAGAGCGGCTCGCCCGGCAGCGCCTGGCAGGCGACGATCAGCCCCCCGCGAATGCTCTGGATCAGCTCATCTTTTTCCATTTTGAAGGAACACTCCAGTTTCTTTGTTAATTTCGAAATTTTGCTCCATCTGTTTTTACTTTACCACACTCTTGGGGCAATGTAAATGCTTTGCATAAAAAAAGACAACCGGAAGCGGATTTTTCGTCTAAATCCACAACCGGCTGCCCAAAATATTGTAATTTAAAACTTTTTTGTGAGGATCGCCTCGCCGATGTTTTCCTTCAAACGGCTGATCCGCCCGGCGTTGCGCCGGGTATATTCCCGCTTTAAGCAGTCCAGCACATAGATCTGGCTGATCAGGCCGGTGATGCGCCCGCCGTTGATGATCTCCTCCTTGGCGGAAGTTTGCAGCACGATGTCGGAGATGCGGGCCAGGTGGGAGTTCACATAGCTGGTGACCGCGATGATCTTTGCCCCCTGCTGTTTTGCCAGCTCGGCCGCCTCACAGGTGTCGCGGGTGTTGCCGGTGAGGGAGAACACCACCACCGTGTCCCGGCTGCCCATGGCCGCGGCGGCGATCATCTGCATATGCCCCTCCTGGATGGCGTGCACCGGCTTGCCCATGCGGATAAAGCTGTTCTCGCCGGTGACGGCGGCGATGCCGCTCACCGACACCCCGAAAAAATAGACCTGGTCGCTCTGCTCCAGCAGGTCCACCGCCTGCCGCAGGCGGCCTGCGTCCGCCAGGGAAGCGGTGTTGCGCACCACGTCCACGAACTCCTGCTCCACTGCCACGGAGAGCGAGCCCTCCTGCGGGCGCTTTTCCTCGGCGGACTTGGCGATGCTGAGTTTCAGATCGATGAGCTTTTTGACGCCCAGCTTGTTGAGGAAGCGCACCACGCTGCCCTCGGACACGCCCGCCCCCTCGGCGATGTCCGCCATGGTCATGTTGGTGGCGTTCTGCTGCTCCGCCAGGATGAACTGCGCCACCTTTTTTTCGGTTTTGGTGTATTCCGGCCACAGTGCCTGAATGGTGTGGAAGATGTTGGTCATCCTTCCGCCTCCCTGTTCCCGCCTGCCGGCGGTGGTTCTGTTTCCCATAGTAACATTTTTTGCGCACGGTGGCAAACTTTTAAACGTTTTTTTCACATTTTTCTGCATTTTCATGCAAAGCGGCCCGCAAACAGTTCCCGGGCGGCGGTGTCCGCCGGGCAGGCAAAGGCGGCGGCGCGCCCGGGCGTTTGCCCCGCAGGGTTTTCTTTGATTTTTTCAAAAATCACCGAACACATTTCAACCGTTCCAGCTGCTCGGGCCGGTCGACGTCCTCCAATTCCCGCGGGTCGGCCGCTTCCACCCGCAGGCAGGCGGGGCCCAGGGCGCGCAGCACCGACCGGCCGCCCGAATCGCCTTCCAGCGCCCGGAGCTCGCCTGCCAGCGACGCGCTGAACAGGGTGGGGCTGCCCACCTTGTCGCCAACGCAGAGGGTGGCGGCGAGGGTGGGCGGAGCGGCCTTTTCCAGCAGGGCCGTCACGCTGGCGGCGGAGAGGCAGGGCTGGTCCGCCACCGCGAAGAGCAGGTAGTCGCCCGCGGCCAGCGGCTCCAGCGAATCCAGCGCCGCCCGGATGGTAAAGGAGAGGCCCCCTCCGCTCAAGGGGCTGTCCACCGCCCTTGCCCCGGCGGCGCGGGCCGCCGCCAGAATTTCCGGCGTGCGGCTGACCACCGTCACGTCGGCGGCGGGGCGCGCCTTCGCCGCCGCCAGCAGGGCGGCGAGACCGTGGGCGTAGAGGGGCTTGCCCGCCACCGGGCACAGCAGCTTGTTTGCGCCGAAGCGGCGGGCCGACCCCGCCGCCAGCAGGATGAGATGCTCAGCCATCCGTTTTTCCTCTCCTGCCCAGCAGCACCTTCTCCGGGGTGATGGGCAGGCTGCGATGCCACACGCCGGTGGCCCGGTAAACCGCGTGGGCGATGGCCGGCGAGGGGGTGTTGATGACGATTTCCCCGATGGATTTTGCCCCGAAGGGGCCGCTGGGCTCGTAGCTGGGTTCAAAGGTCACGTCCAGTTTGCCCATGTCCAGCCGGGTGGGGATCTTGTACTGCATAAAGGAATTTTCCGCCAGGCGGCCGGTGTCGCTGTAGGTGATGGTCTCGAACAGGGCCATGCCGATGCCCTGGACCAGGCCCCCCTCCGTCTGCACCCGGGCCAGATTGGGGTTGATGGGGGTGCCGCAGTCCACCACGGCGGTGTAGTCCAGCACCTTCACCCCTCCGGTCTTGGTGTCCACCTCCACCTCCACCATGCCCGCCATGAAGGGGGGCGGCGAGGTGGGTGAAGAGTGGGAGCAGGTGACCTGCAGCGCCTGGTCGCTGCCGCACATGGAGCGGCCCGCGATGTCCGCCAGGCTCACCTCTCCCCCGCCGTCCAGCCGGCGCACGGCGCGGCCGGCGAACTCCACTTCCTCCGGCGCGCAGCGCAGCATTTGGGCCGCCAGGTCGCAGATGCGCTCTTTCAGCCGGGCGCAGGCCTTCTCCACCGCTTTGCCCGTCACATAGGTGGTGGAGGAGGCGTAGGAGCCGGAGTCATAGGGGGAGGCGTCGGTGTCCGCCCCGAAGACGGCGATGTTGTCCACCTCGCAGTCCAGGCAGTCGGCGGCGATCTGGGCCAGGATGGTGTCGCAGCCGGTGCCCATGTCCGCCGCGCCGATGGTGAGGTTGTAGCAGCCGTCGTCCCCCAGCTTGAGGGTGGCAGAACCCACGTCCACCCCCGAGATGCCCGAGCCCTGCATGGCGATGGCCACGCCGGCGGCCCGCACCCTGCCGTCCCCCATGTCCCGCACGGGGTATTTTTCCTCCCAGCCGAAGCGCTGGGCGCACCTCGTGAGGCATTTGTCCAGGGTACAGGCGGTGGCGGTCTCTCCGTAGTAGGCGGGCATGGCCTGGCCCTGCCGCACGATATTTTTCAGCCGCAGGGCCACCGGGTCCATCCCCAGCCGTTCGGCCAGCTCGTTCACCGCGCTCTCCACCGCGAAGATGCCCTGGGTGGCGCCGTAGCCCCGGTAGGCCCCGGCGGACTGGTGGTTGGTGTAGACCACATTCCAGGCAAAGCGGAAGGCCTCCAGGTTGCCGGTGTAGAGGGGGATGGACTTGTGGCCGGAGAGGCCCACGGTGGTGGGGCCGTGCTCGCCGTAGGCCCCGGTGTCCGAGAGGGTGTAGACGTCCAGGGCGCGGATGATCCCCTCTTTGGACGCGCCCAGCCGCACCCGCACCTCCATGGGGTGCCGGGGGCTGGAGGCGACGAGGCTCTCCTGGCGGGAGTAGATCATCCGGGCGGGGCGGCCGGTCTTCCAGGTGACGAAGGCGGGGTACACTTCCGCCACCACCGTCTGCTTGGCCCCGAAGCCGCCGCCGATGCGGGGCTTTTCCACATGGATCTTGGATTTGGGGATGTCCAGGGCGTTGGCCAGGATGCGCCGCACATGGAAGACGATCTGGGTGGAGGCCACCACATGCAGCCGGCCGTAGGCGTCCAGCTCGGTGTAGGCCCGGAAGGTCTCCATCATGGCCTGGTTGCAGGCCTGGGTATTATAAGTGTGCTCCACCACCACATCACAATCCGCCAGCACCTTCTCCACATCCCCGTCGGCGTCGCTGCCGGAGGCGCAGAGGTTGCGGCGGTTGTCCGCCCCCACGGGGCAGAGGGCCTTCCAGTCCTCCTCCGGGTGCACCAGCACCGGGCCGTCCAGGGCCTCGTGGGGGTCCAGCACCGCGGGCAGCACCTGATACTTCACCTTGATGCGCTTCAGCGCCTGCCGGGCGGCCTCCTCGGTCTCGGCGGCCACGATGGCCACCGCGTCCCCCACATAGCGCACATGCCTGTCCAGGATGAGCCGGTCGTAGGGGGAGGCCTCGGGCCAGGTCTGGCCCGCCTGGGTGAACCGCTTTTGGGGCACGTCCCGCCAGGTGTAGACCGCCGCCACCCCCGGCGTGCGCAGGGCGGCGGCGGGGTCGACGGATTCGATGAGGGCGTTGGCGTGGGGGCTGCGCAGCACCTTGACCACCAGGCAGTCCGCCGGGGTCACGTCCTCGGTGTACACCGGCTTGCCCAGCAAGAGGGCCATGGCGTCCTTTTTGCGCACCGGCGCGCCCACGGCGCGGCGATCGGCTTCACCCACGGTCCTCACCCCCTTTGCGGCTGTTCAAAAAGGCGCGGATGCCCCGCAGCTGCCCCTCGTAGCCGGAGCAGCGGCAGAGATTCCCCGCCAGAAAGGCGCGGATGTCGTCGTCGGTGGGGTCGGGGTTCTCCCGCAAAAGGGCGATGGTGTTCATCACAAAGCCCGGGTTGCAGAAGCCGCACTGCTCCGCCCCCTGGTCGGCGATGAACTCGGCGAAGGGGCGGGCCTCCTCCTGCAGGCCCTCCAGCGTGTCCACCCGGCGGCCCGCCGCCCGCAGGGCCAGCACCGAGCAGGAGAGCACCGGCGCGCCGTCCAGCAGCACGGTGCACAGCCCGCAGCCCGAGGTCTCGCAGCCCCGCTTGACGCTCAGGCAGCCCAGCCGGCGCACCAGGTCCAGGAGCAGGGTGTCCGGCCGCACATCGGCGGCCACCGGCCGGCCGTTCAGGGTAAATTTCAGTTCCATGGCTCACTCCTCCTCCAGTTGCAGCGCGGCGCGGCGCACCAGTGCCCGGCAGACCTCCCGCCGGTACTCCGCCGAGGCCCGGGTGTTGGAGCCGAACACCGCCCGCCGGGCGACCGTCTCGGCAAAGGCGGCGGCGCTTTCTTCGTTCACGCCATTCGCCAGCTGCCCCGCCTCGTCGTCAAAGCGCTGTGCCCGGGCGGGGCGGGCCCCCACGGCGCAGGCCACTTTCCCCTCCCGGCGCGCCACCGCGCAGGTGAGGGTGGGGAAATCGGTGGCGGAATTGCGCTGGGAGAGATAGACCGCTTCCACCTTGCCGCCGGGGATGAAGATATGGGTCAGGATGTCCTTGCGGATGTCCGACTCCGCAAAGTCGCGAAGGCTCATCCGCCCGGCTTCGGCCAGTTCCACCCGGGCGTCCAGCGCCAGCAGCAGGGTGAGGGGGTCGGAGAAGCCGAACCGCCCGAAGACGCTGCCGCCGATGGTGGCAAGGTTGCGAAACTGCACCCCCACGATGTGTTTGACGCTCTCGGCCATGGCTCCGCCGGTGAAGGCGGCGAGCCCCGTGTGGGTCTCCAGCCGGCGCAGGGTGACCATGGCCCCGATGCGCCAGCCCTCGGGCGTCTCCTCGATGGCGTCGAGGCCGAGGCCCGCCAGGTCCACGGCGGTGTCCACGGTTTTATCCTGCAGTTTCAGCCAGAGCATCCCCCCCAGCGCCACGTTGCTCTTTTTTTCCCGCAGCAGGCGCAGGGCCTCCGGGACGGTCTGGGGCCGGGCATAGTGTTTGATGGTCAGCACGGCGGTTCCTCCCTGTGGTGAATTTTCGTGTTTATTGTAGCATATCCCCGCCCCGCAAAAAAAGCCCCCGGCGCGGCCGGGGGCGGCAGAGGGCTGCGGACAGCGCTGTTACGCCTGTTTTTCCCTGGGCAGCAGCAGGTTCATCACGATGGCCACGAAGGCGGCGGGCACGATGCCCGAGCCGCCGAACACCAGCTGCACCGCCTGGGGCAGGCCGGCCAGCACCGCGCTGTTGGCCCCCAGGCCGTAGCCCAGGCCCAGGGCCACCGACACGATGGACATACTGCGGGGGGTGAGGGGCTCCCGGGTGATGAGCTGGATGCCGCTCATCACGATGGAGGAGAACATGATGACCGCCGCGCCGCCCAGCACGCTCTGGGGCATGATGGACACCAGCGCCGCCAGTTTCGGCAAAAGGCCGCAGAGCACCAGGAACACCGCGCCGCAGGCCAGGGCCATGCGGTTGACGATGCGGGTCATGGTGACGAGGCCCACGTTCTGGCTGAAGGAGGTGTTGGGCAGCACCCCGAAGAGGGCGGCGAAGGAGGAGCCCAGGCCGTCGCAGATGATGCCGCCGGACAGCTCGGTGTCGGTGGCCTCCCGGCCCATGCCGCCCTCGGTGACGCCGGAGATGTCACCCACCGTCTCCACGGCGGTGACGATGAACATCACCAGCACCGGCAGGATGGCCCGCAGATCGAACACCGGCTTCACCGGCATCAGCCGGGGCACGGCGAACCAGTCGGCCTCCAGGACTTTATCCCAGTTGAGCACCCAGGCCTTTGTGTACTCCACCCCCTCGGCCGTGACGCCGGTGGTGGGCAGCACCAGGCCCAGCACCCCGCAGAGGATGTAGCCGAAGACGATGCCGAAGAGGATGCAGGAGGAGCTGGCCAGCCCCTTGGCCCCGTGCTTGAGCACCAGCACCGCCACCATCACCGCCAGGCCGATGAGCAGGTTCTCCAGCGAACCGTAGTCCGCCGCGGAGGTGCCGCCGCCGAAGGAGCCCACCCCCACGCCGATGAGGGACAGGCCGATGGACAGCACCACCGTGCCGGTGACCACCGCCGGGAAGAAGCGGCGCAGGGGCTTGAGGAACACGCCCAGCACCGTCTCGAACAGCCCGCCCAGGATGGACGCGCCCATGATGGCCGCGTAGGCGGCCACACCGCCGCTCATCACGTTGACCACGCTCTGAAACACCCCGATGAAACCGGAGCTGGTGCCCATGATGATGGGCACCTTGCCGCCCACCGGGCCCACGGCGTAAAGCTGCACCAGGGTGACGATGCCGGCCACCAGCATGGCGTTCTGCAAAAGGCCCACCTGAAGGGCCGCCAGTTCCGCCCCGTCGCCCACGGCGGCGCAGAGGTTGGTGATGGTGAGGATGGGCGTCAGGTTGCCCACGAACATGGCCAGCACATGCTGCAGGCCCAGGGGCACCGCCTGGGCCTGGGGCAGCCGGCCCTCAAACTCATAGGGGGTGACGTATTGTGTTGTCTTTTCCACCGTTTTCCTCCTCCATTTTTTTCCGCAAACAGAGCAATTATACCGCCTGCCCGCGAAAAATCCATCCCTTTTCGCGGGCAGGCGGCAAACTTCTCCCTTTTATTCAATTGTGCACAGCCAATGCCCCGTTTCCTTGTCCGCTTTGACCCGGATGCCGGGGTAGAGGCGGGCCAGCGCCGCCTGGGCCTCGGCGTCGGCGCAGCGCCCGGGCTCAAGGCGGCCCACGACGCGGCCCTCCCGCAAAAGCAGCACCGGGGAGCAATAGCGCAGGGCCAGCGCCGGGTCGTGGAGCACCGCCACCGCGCACCGTCCCCCTTCCGCCAGCCGGTCCCGCAGCAGTCGGAACAGCCGGTGGGTGTTGGAAAAGTCCAGCGCGCTGCCCGGCTCGTCCAGCAGCAGCACCGGCGCGCTTTGCACCATGGCCCGGGCCAGCTGCACCAGCTGCCGCTGGCCCTGGCTGAGGGCGGCGCAGTCGGTGTGCAGCAGCTTTTCCAGGCCGAAGGCCGCGGCCGCGGCGGCCACCGCCGCCTTCGCCCCCGGGTCGGCCCGCAGCGGCCCGCCCCAGGCGTAGCGGCCCATCTCCAGCACCTCCTCCACCCGCACGCCGGGCAGCAGGGGGATCTGCTGGCCCACCAGCGCCAGCCGCCTGGCCCGCTGCTTTGGGGAGAGGGGCAGGCAGTCCTGCCCGTTCACCAGCACCCGGCCGGCGGTTTTGCGCACCCCGCCGGCCAGGGCGTTCAGCAGGGTGGACTTGCCCGCCCCGTTGGGCCCCAGCACCGCCGCCAGCTGCCCCTCCTGCACCGAAAAGGAGACGTTTTGCACCACCGGCCGTTCGTAGCCGGCGGCAAGGTCCTTCACCTCAAGCGTCCTGCTCACCTCCCCTTCCCCGGCGCACCAGCAGCGCCAGCAGCACCGGCACCGCCGCCGCCACCGTGAAGATGCTCAGGGGCAGGTTGAGCAGGCGGGCGGGCAGGTCCGCCGCCAGCAGCACCGCCGCCCCGGCGAGGCCGCAGAGGGCGAGGTAGGGCCCACCCCGCCGCCCGCCGAGGAAGAAGGCGATGTGGGGGGCGATGAGGCCCACAAAGGCCACCGCGCCGCACACCGACACCACCGCCGCCACCATCAGGGTGGTGAGGCTGAGCACCAGGGCCCGCCAGAGGGCCGGATCAAGGCCCAGGCCGCGGGCGGCGCTCTCCCCCAGGCTGAGCATCAGGATGGGCTTGCGCACCAGCCACAGCAAAAGGGCGCACCCCGCCGCCAGGGCGGCGGGCAGGGCGATCTTTTCCCCGGTGACGGCGGAAAGGCTGCCCATGGTCCAGCTCTCGATGGCCCCCAGCTGGCCCTCCGGGTCCGCCAGGGTCTTGAGCACCATAAGCCCCGCCTCGGCCAGGGAGGAGACGATGACCCCCGCCAGCAGGTAGCTGCCGGTGCGGGCCAGGCGCGCCGCGCCCACCAGCCCCAGCACCGCCGCCAGGGCGGCCATGCCGAAGGCGAAGGCGCAGAGCGTCACCGAAAGCCGCCCGCCCGCGCCCAGCACGATGGCCGCCGCGGCGCCCAGGCTCGCCCCCGAGGAGACGCCGGTGAGGTCCGGCGAGGCCAGGGGGTTGGAAAACACCGTTTGATACACGCCCCCCGCCATGCCCAGGGCCCAGCCCCCGGCCAGGCCCATCAGGGTGCGGGGCAGCCGCAGCTGCCAGAACACCCGGGCGGCAAGGCCGCCGGGGTCTTGCAGGATCTCTGAAAAAGAAAGGGGAAAGCTGCCGGTGAGCAGCCCCGCGGCGGCCAGCGCGGCCACCGCCCCAAGGCAGCCGGCCAGCGCGACGCGGGTGCGGGTGCTGTTCATGGCGCTCTCCCCTTTCGTTTATTTTCCGGGCAATTTATTTTGTGATGAGGCTCTCGTCCACGGCGAAGCCGTAGAAGGTCTGGTAAAAGTTCGCCGCGTCGGCGGTGAACTGCTCAAAGGGATACTCTTCCGGGTGCAGCACGCTGGTGAGCCACAGGCAGCCCAGGATGCCGGAGGGGATGGGAGAATCCCACTCCTCCAGGCCGGCGGGCATCTGGTAGACTTTGCCGCTCTCCACGGCGGGCACCCCCGCCAGCTGGGCGTCCGCCAGCAGGTCGGCGGCGGTGTACTCCGCCCCGGAGGGCACCACGATCACGTCGGGGGCCATGGCCAGGATGTCCTCATAGGACACCTCGGTCCAGTAATCCCCTTCCAGAGAGGCGGCGGCGTTCACCCCGCCGGCGGTCTCGATGAGATAGTTCTGGTACATCCCCGCGGGGGCGCAGCTCATGTAGCTGGAGTTGGAGGCCATGTAGACGGTGGGCTTATCCGCACCCTCGGTGAGGGCGGCCATTCGGGCCAGCTGTTCGTCGTAGTAGCCGGTGAGGGCCGCGGCGGCGTCCTCCGCCCCCAGGGCCCGGCCCAAAAAGCCGATCATCTCCACCAGCGCCTCGTGGCTCTCGGGGGCCACCACCAGCGACGGGATGCCCAGCCCGTCCAGGGTGTCGGCGTAGTCGACGAGGGCGGCGGGCAGGATGACCAGGTCCGGTTCCAGGGCGGCCACCGCCTCCGTGTCCAGCTCCTTCATGGTGCCCACGCCGGGCTTTTCGATGAGTTCGGGGGCGGCCATCTGATACAGCGAGCGGGTGTTCGCCTTCTTTTCCAGGCCCACGATGGCGTCCGCCTTGCCCAGGGCCAGCACCGCGTAGGTGCTGATGTAGTAGCCGCTCACCACCGTCTCGGCGGGGGCGGCCAGCTCCACCGTGCGGCCCGCCTGGTCGGTGAGGGTCAGACCCCCGGCCTCGCTCGCCGGCGCGGAGGCGCCGGCGGAGGGCGCGGAGGAAACAGGGGCCGAAGCGCTGCCGGAGGCGGGCGCGGACGCGCAGCCGGTGAGGGCCAGGGTCAGCGCCAGGGCCAGGGCGGCCAGGCGCGGGAAGAGGTTCTTTTTCACGTTGATTCAACTCCTTGTCGTTCTCGCGCCCGGCGGGCGCGGCTCAGCGGGGATATTCTACCCCATGGCGCGGCGCGGGTCAAGAGGCCGCGGGCACCCGGTAGAGGCGCACCGCGTCGGTGGCGAAGTCCGGGGTGCGCTGCCACTGGGGCCAGCCCTCCACCCGGGTGGACACCAGCAGCCAGTCGATGCCCTCCTGCGCGGCCAGCCGGAATGCCTCCTCCTCGCTCAGCCGGAAGAAGATGGCGTCGCTCACCTCTTCCAGCCGGCGGCGGGTCTCGGCGTAGGCGTTGTCGTAGTCCAGCGCGTAGCGGTAGGATTCCAGATAGCTGCGCCGCTGGCTGGCGGCGGTGTAGAAATGGAACACCCCGTCCGCGCCGGCCAGGGTCTTGTTGTTGCGGTTGGTGGCGAAGATGTCGCCGGCCTCGCTGTTCTCCCGCAGCCAGCGGGCGGCCTGCCAGTCGCCGGCGAGCACGCTCTCCTCCGCCGGCTCGCTCACCCGCAAGCCCGCGCAGCGCAGCGCCGCCTGCACCCCCTCCCGGCACTCGGGCACCACGTCGGTGAGCTGCCAGCCGAAGGCCGCGAGGCAGGCCGCGGCCAGCGCCCCGGCGGCCAGCGGGCGCAGGGCGGCGCGGCGCGCCGCCAGCCACCGGCCGCAGGCGGCCAGGGCGGGCAGGGCCGCCAGCCACCACATCGGGATGGCCGCCAGCAAAAAGTAGACCTGGGAGAAGGAATAGTGGGTGTAGAGGGCGAAGGCCGCCGGCCCGCCCACGGCGATGGCGTTGACGCACAGCTGGGCGAAGGTGAGCCGGCGCAGGCGGGCCAGGCTCCAGGGCAGCGACGCGAGGTAGAGCACAAGGCCCAGCAGCGAGGCGTTCACCAGCGCCTCGGGCAGTTCGCCCAGTCGGGCGGCGCCGCTGAACATCAGGTTGTTCACCGCGCCCCGGAACACCAGCGCCCAGCAGGCCCCGAAGGCCCCCGCGCAGAGGGCGGCCAGCGCCGCCATCCGGGGCCGCAGGCGGCCGGTGACCAGCGAGACGGCCAGGGCGGCGGCAAAGGCGCAGAGGGCCAGCGCCCCCAGGGTGCTCTTGATCATGCACAGGGCGGCGCAGACCGCGAAGAAGCAGGGCCAGAGGGCCCGGGGCGGCTTTTCCTCCTCCAGCGCCCGGTCGGCCAGCAGCAGCACGCCGCACAGCCCCAGCAGCGCCGTGCCCATGCCGTTGGTGTTGGTGAACAGGTGGAAGGGCTGCTCACTGAAGCGGCTGTTCATAAAGAACACCGCCCCCGCGCCCAGGGCCGCCAGCCACTCCCCCGCGCCCAGCCGCTTTGCCAGCGCCCACAGCGCACCCAGGGCCAGCAGGCCCACCGGGGCGTACCAGTAGAAGGCCAGCCCCTCCCAGGCGCCGGCCCCCGCGGCCCGGGCCAGCAGCCCGGCGGCAAGGTCGTTGAGGAAGTGGTAGTGGAGGGTGTAGCCCGCCATGCGCATATCCTGGAAGGGCGCGCCGAAGGCGGCCGCCGCCGCGTTGCCCACGCTCCAGAGCAGGTCCTGGTTGTAGGTCCACACCCGCAGCCGCTCGGGGGTGGCGGCGGGCAGCACCCCCCAAAAGGCGTGGAAGAACAAAAACATCCCCATGAAAAGCTGCAGCAGGCTCACCGGGCCCCGGGGCAGCGCCGGGCGCAGACGGGGTTTTTCCCGCAGCCATTCGGCCGCCCCCGCTTCGCCCAGGGCGAGGCCGGGGGCAAGCGCCGCCCAGGCGCCCCACCGGCCCAGCAGCCACCAGGCCGCCAGCAGCACGCCGCTGCCCGCGCAGAAGGCCGCCGCCAGCCGCGCCGCGCCCTCCAGGCCGGGGGCGGCCAGCCCCGTGAGAAAGCGCCCCGCGCACAGGATCGCTACAAAAAACAGCCCGGCAAAGGCCGCCAGCTCCAGCGGCCCGCCCCCCGCGGCCAGCACCGCCGCCAGCCACACAAGGCCCCCCGCGCACAGCGCCGCCGGCCCCGCCAGCCGGCCCGCCCGGCAGATGATCTCGTTCCTCTTCAAAAAAGCACACGTCCCTTTCCCATCGCGCCGCGGCGCGGATCGTCTGGTGTCATTTTACTATAAATCCCCCGCGATGGAAACCGTCCCGCCCCGCTTTTCTTCTTTTTATAAAAATTTCACCCCGTTCTTCATTGTGGCGAAAGGCCGCGTATAGTACAATCAAGCTGTACCCCGCCGGCCCCGCCGGCCGAAAGGAGCGAAAGCGTATGTTCACCGTCTATCATTTCCTCTGGCTGGGCGTCTCGGCCGCCCTCATCGCCGGGGCGCTGTGGCTTCTGCGCCGGCGCCGCCCGCCGCTGCAGCGGGTGCTCAGCGTCTGCTGCGCGCTGAGCGTCGCCTCCGAGCTGGTGAAGGCGCTCAGCGTGGTGGAGATGGTGCCCTCCGCCGACGGGTCGATGCTGCTGCCCTACATCGAGTTGCAGCACCTGCCGCTGCATTTGTGCAGCATCCAGATCCTGCTGATCTTCTACGCCCGCTTCGCCCGCCCCGGCCGCGGGCGCACCGCCGTGCTGGCCTTTATGTATCCCACCTGCCTCATCGGCGCGGTGCTGGCTCTGGCCATGCCCTCCATCTTCTCCACCAGCCTCCCGGCCAGCCAGGCCTTTGCCCATCCCCTCGCCTACCAGTTCTTCCTCTACCACTCCATGCTGGTGGTGCTGGGGGCTTATATCCCCTGCTGCGGCGAGGTGGAACTGCGGCCCCGGCACTATTTTTCCACCCTGGGGCTGCTGGGGGCGCTGGCGCTGCTCTCGCTGTATCTCAATTCCATGTTCGCCGCCGCCACCTACGAGGACGGGGAACTGGTGAGCGTGGAGTACGCCACCAACTTTTTCTTCACCTACAAGCCGCCCCTGCCCATCCCCCTGACCAGCGTGGGGCAGTGGCTGGCGTATCTGGCGGTCATCTGCCTGCTGGCAGTGGCGCTGGTGGGGCTGTGCTACCTGCCGGTATTTTTGCACGCCCGCAAAAAGGCCGCCGCGGGGTGAGCCCTCACGACGGCCAGCGCGCCCCCTGGGGCAGGCCCCAGACCTGCACCGTCTCCAAAAGGGGCGAGAGGGAGATGTCCCGGGGGGTGACCGGCCAGCCGCCCCCGTCGATATCGTAGCCGAAGGCGGCGAAGGCGCACCACACCAGATGGGCGCACTGGGTGGCGGGGGGCCGGGCGGTCTCCCCCAGCCAGGGCAGCCCCGAGAAAAGGCCGTAGGGCAGGTCCAGCAGGTTTTGCCGCGCCCAGTCCGCCAGGGCGGCCCGGCGCTCGGCGCTCACCCCCGAAAGGCGCAGCACCGCCACGGCCGCCTTGTCCTGCCAGGTGGAAAGGCTGCTCAGCCGGCTGGGCTGGCCCAGGCTGTAGGCCTCCAGCACCAGCCCCTCCTCCACGTCCACCACCAGCGCCGCGTGGCCGTTGCGCCAGCCCCCGCACCGGCTGGAGGGGGTGAGCAGCACGTCCCCCTTTTCCAGCGGGGCGAAGCGCAGCTCGCTCCCGCTCACCTCCAGGCGCACAATGGCCACCCCCTTCACCGTCTCCCATTGGCAGGGGGCGAAGTACCGGGCCTGAAAGTCAAACAGCTCCTCTCCCCGGCCCGTTTCCAGCAGCGCGTCCACCGCCCCCTTGCCCAGGCCCGTCTGGGCAAGGAGCAGCCGGTAGTCCGGCCGGCCCGCCTCGGCCCGCGCCACCACCCCCGTCAGGTCCACCATGGGGTAATCGGGCGAGGCGTGGGCAAAGCGGGGCGCGCGGCACACCCACACCGCCGCCTCCACCGCCGCCGCTGCCGCCAGCGCCAGGGCCGCCAGGGCCCGCCGCGTCCCCCTTTTCATGCCGCCGCCCCCCCTTCTGCTGATAGCATACCGCCGCTGCGGCGAAAAAATGCGGCGAAACGGCCTTGACAAGGGCCGGCGAAAGGGGTAAACTGGCACCAACAGCTGTGAAAAAGAGCAGTACGCCGGCCAGCGGCGGCCCAGCGAGCGGGGAGCGGTGCGAGCCCCGCCCGGCGCCCGGCGGAAGGAACACTTTGGAGCTGCACCCCCGAACCCGCCCCGGCGGCAGTAGGGCGTGTCGTGGGCGGCGCGTTAAGCCGCGACGCTTGTATGAGCGGAAAAGGGGCCGTGCGAACGGCAAGTTAGGTGGCACCGCGGATCCGGCAGCGATTCGTCCTAATGGAAGGGACGATTCCGGCTGCCGGTCTTTTTTTGCTCTTTCACCGTGAGCAAAGGGCAAAAACCGCTTTGTAAAGGAGATAAGGAACAATGGAACGCATCATCATCAAAGACCTGTTTTCCTGCCCCCCCGCCGACGGCGCCGAAGTGACCGTCTGCGGCTGGGCCAGGACCGTGCGCGACTCCAAGAACATCGGCTTCATCGAGCTGAGCGACGGCTCCGCCTTCAAGAACCTGCAGGTGGTGTTCGAGGCCGGCAAGCTGGAAAACTACAAGGAGGTGGCCAAGGCCGGCGTGGGCACCAGCATGCGGGTGAAGGGCCGGGTGGTGCTGACCCCCGGCGCCAAGCAGCCCCTGGAGGTGAACGCCGACAGCGTGGAACTGCTGGGCGGCTGCCCGCCGGAGTATCCGCTGCAGAAAAAGCGGCACAGCGTGGAATTCCTGCGCACCATGCCCCACCTGCGCCCCCGCACCAACACCTTCGCGGCGGCCTTCCGGGTGCGCAGCACCGCCGCCTATGCCATCCACCGCTTCTTCCAGGAGCGGGGCTTCGTCTATGTGCACACCCCCCTCATCACCGGCTCCGACTGCGAGGGCGCGGGCGAGATGTTCCGGGTCACCACCCTGGACCTGAACGATGTGCCCCGCACCGAGGAGGGCGCGGTGGACTTTGGCCGCGACTTCTTCGGCCGCTCCACCCACCTGACGGTGAGCGGCCAGCTGGAGGGCGAGGCGATGGCCATGGCCTTCGGCAACATCTACACCTTCGGGCCCACCTTCCGGGCGGAGAACTCCAACACCCCCCGCCACGCCGCCGAGTTCTGGATGATCGAGCCGGAGATGGCCTTTGCCGACCTGTCCGATTACATGGACAACGCCGAGGCCATGGTGAAATATGTGATCGGCTATGTGCTGGAGCAGTGCCCGGACGAGCTGGTCTTCTTCAACCAGTTCTTCGACAAGGGCCTGGTGGAGCGGCTCACCGCCCTGGTGAACGCCGACTTTGCCCGGGTAAGCTACACCGAGGCGGTAAAGATCCTGGAGAAGAACAACGACAAATTCCAGTACAAGGTGGAGTGGGGCACCGACCTGCAGACCGAGCACGAGCGGTTCCTCACCGAACAGGTGTACCGCAAGCCGGTGTTCGTGACCGACTACCCCGCCGCCATCAAGAGTTTTTATATGCGGGCCAACGACGACGGGCGCACCGTGGCCGCCGCCGACATGCTGGTGCCCGGCGTGGGCGAGCTGATCGGCGGCAGCCAGCGTGAGGAGCGGCTGGACCTGCTGCTGGCCAAGATGGAAAAGCTGGGCATGAGCATGGCCGACTACCAGCAGTATCTGGACCTGCGCCGCTACGGCAGCGTGCAGCATGCGGGCTACGGCCTGGGGTTCGAGCGGCTCATCATGTACCTCACCGGCATCCCCAACATCCGGGACGTCATCCCCTACCCCCGCACCGCCGGCGGCTTCTGAGCCAAAGCGGACAAAATGACAAAGAGCGGCGGCCTCGCAGTGCGCGAGGCCGCCGCTTGTTTCGTTTTTTACTGGGCCACCGGGGTGATGGATGCCACGGCATCCGCGAAGATCTGGCCCCAGTCGCCGGTCATGTCGGTGTAGGTGAAGGTGTAGGCCCGGTCGGCATTGATGCCCAGCATCGTCTGCCCCATCACCACATCGCCCATCACAACGGTGTAGTCGATCCGATAGTAGGGGCACACGCCGCCCAGCTTGCCGGTCTCAAACACCGGGTCCAGCACCTGGGCCTCCACGCCCATCTGCTCCAGGCTCCCCTCCAGCAGGGACACAATGGCGTCCTGGGTGACGTCGGAGGCCAGGGACCCGTCGTTGTCATAGATCACCAGGTTGATGCTGGAGCCGTCCGCCGTCTGGAACATGGCGCTCACCCCCTCGGGGGGCTCCTCCATCTGGGCAAAGTCCGGGGGCACGTCGAACTGCAGGGTGTAGGCGGTGTAGTCCGCCGCCTCCTCCGAGGCCGCCCCGGAGGCCGGTTCAGAGGCCGACCCGGAGGCCGGCCCGGAAGCGGGCGGGGACGCCGGCGCCTGGCCGGACGCGGGCGCACCGCCGCAGGCCGCCAGCGAGAGGGCGGCCGCCAGCGCGCAGAGGGCAAGCAGCATCTTTTTCATGGTTTTTCCTCTTCTCCTTCCATTTTGCCCTGTGAGGGGTCTCTTCCTGATACGATTATACGCCTCGTCTGTCCGGTTTGCCCAGACTGACCGCCGTATTTTTTCCCCCGTTCCTCCCTTTTTTTGGTTGTTTGTTGCAAAACGCCCGGGTGCCTGTATACTGTTTGCGTACAACACAAGGGGGGGCGAAGCGCCTGTTTTCGCCCCGGACCCACAGGAGGGACCCATGAAAAAAAGACTCACCGCCCTGCTTCTGGCGCTGACGCTGGCCCTCGGCGCCCTGCCCGCGGCGGCGCTGGAAGAGGCCCCGCCCGCCGTGCCGGCGGAGGCCGCCGCTCACAGCCTGGAGCGGGACGACCCGCAGCCCGGCCCGGACGAACGCCCGGACGAGGAAGCCCGGCCCGCCCCGGACGAGGACGGAGGGGCGGCGCCCGAAACCGCCGGCGGGCCCCCGCTCCTGGTACGGCGTGAACGTGGACAAGGCCGGGGCCACCCTGGCCTTTGCGCCGGGCAACGCCCTGACGCTGGCGCAGCGGGACGTCACCGGCCTGGCGGCGATCTGGGCGGAGGGTGGCAGCGCCGCCGTGACCGGCGCCGGGCAGGCCGGCCTGCTGGACCTGGGCAACGGCGTCTTCCTTCCGGCGGAGAGCACGCCCCCGGCCACCCCCGTACCCACCGCTGACCCGGCGCCGCCCGTCCATGTGACCACCCCGGTGGAGACGTCGGTGACCGAGGAGACCGCCACAGCCGCCCTGGAGGAGAGCCATCTGGCGGACACCGTGCGGCAGGCGCTGGAGGCGGCGGCACCCCCGCCGTGACGGTGCAGCTGCAGACCCAGGCCAGTGCCCGGGCCCTGGAGATCAGCCTGCCGGCGGCGGCCCTGGCCCCCCTGGCCCAGGCGGAGGGCGGGGTGCTCACCCTGGACGCCGACCTGGCCCGGATCACCTTTGACCCCGCCGCCCTCTCCGCCGTTGTGGAACAGGCCGGGGAGGGGCTGGTGCTGCGGGTGGCCTGCCGGGCGGCGGAGGAACTGCCCGGCGCCCAGGCCGCCGCGGCGGGCGGCATGCCGGTGTACGAACTCACCCTCCACAGCGGCGGCGAGACCATCTCCCACTTCGCCGGCGGCAGCGTCTCGGTGACGCTGCCCTACATCCTGGAGGAGGGCCGCAGCGCCGGGGAGGTGGCCGTGTGGCACCTGGCGGAGGACGGCGCCGCCACCCGCTGTGAACGCCGCTACGACGAGGAGGCCCGGCAGGTGACCTTCACCACCCCCCACTTCTCCCACTATGTGATCGCCTGCGGCGAACTGGGCGCGGCGGCCGGCAGCCCTGAAACGCCCGCCCTGCCGGCCCGGCCCGCCGGCGGCCAGCCCGTCCCCCGGCCCGCCCCGGCCCTGGCCGCCCTGGGCCTGGGCGCGCTGGCCGGCCTGGTCTTCCTGCTTTGCCGCCGCAGGGGCAAACGGAGTTGACCCCTCTTGCGCCGCCTGCTCCCCGCGCCCGGGCCGCTCCGCTCCCGCCGCGGGGGGCTTTTTTGACCCCGGCGGCGTTTTTTCCGCGGCCTTTGGGCCGCGCCATGGCCTTTTCCCCCAATGGTTACAGCGATATGACAGCCTTCCCGCCCTTTTTGCGTCACTTTGCACAATATTTTTTCATCGTAAACTTGCATACTGATGAAAACGCCCTGAAACCCTTGCAATCGGCGGCGGCGCAGGCTATAATGAACTTGCTTGGGAACGTTTCCGGCAACGTTTTTTCACTGTACATACCGCCGGGGGAAGCGAGGCGCAGCCGATTTGACCATCAAGGACATTGCCCGGGAAAGCGGCTACGCCATCAGCACCGTCTCCCGGGCGCTGAACGACCACCCGGACGTGAGCGAGGAGGCCAAGCGCCGCATCGCCGCCATCGTGGCGGAAAAGGGATTCGTGCCCAACTCCAACGCCCGGCAGCTCAAGCGCCAGCAGGCCAAGAGCGTGGCTTTCATCGTGCGCGGCACCTCCAACCTGTTCTTCGCGGGCATGCTGGTGGAACTGCAGCGGCTGGTGGGCGAAGCGGGCTACGAAGGCGTGGTGGAGTATGTGGGCGAGACCGCCGACGAGGTGGCCGCCGCCCAGCGGGTGTGCCGGGAGCTCAAGCCCCGGGGCATCATCTTTCTGGGGGGCGACAGCCGCAACTTCCAGGCGGGCTTTTCGAACATCGACCTGCCCTGTGTGCTGGCCACCACCGTGAGCGACGAACTCCACTTCCCCAACCTCTCCATGGTGGGGGTGGACGACCGGGCCGCCGGCGCGGCGGCCATCGATTACCTGGCCGCGCGGGGCCACCGGGACATTCTGGTGCTGGGCACCGACCCCGAGCGCTCCAGCCCCGGCAAGATGCGGCTGGAAGGGGTGCGGCAGGGCCTGGCTGCTCACGGCATCCCCTTCGACCCGGCCCGCTTTGTGCAGACCGAGTTCAGCATGGACGGCGGCTACGCCGCCATGAAGGCGTTTCTGGAAACGGGCGACCGGGTGACGGCGGTGTTCGCCATGAGCGACGTCACCGCCATCGGCGCGGCCCGGGCCATTCTGGACGCGGGGCTTGCCATCCCCGGCGACATCTCGCTGCTGGGCTTCGACGGCATCCCCATGGCCCGCTTTTACAACCCTCAGCTGGCCACCATGCGCCAGCCGGCGGCCGAGATCGCCCGCACCAGCGTGCGGCTGCTTTTGCAGTGCGTGGAACGGCGCAAACCCGCCGCCACCGTGCTGCTGCAGGCCGCCCCCGCGCCGGGAGGTTCGGTGCGCGGCATAACAACGTAAGCGAAGCGGAAAGTCCGCTTTTGTTTTTTGACCGTCCTCGCAAGGGGCACAAGAAAAAAGGAGAACACATATGAAAAAGGCACTTGCACTCGTGCTGGCCGCCGCCATGGCCCTGAGCCTGGCCGCCTGCGGCAGCACCCCCAGCAGCACCCCCGCCTCCGGCAGCACCCCCGCCTCCGCCGCGGGCAGCACTCCCGCCGCGGCCGGCAAGGTCTACTACCTGAACTTCAAGCCCGAGCAGGATCAGCAGTGGCAGGACCTGGCGGCCCTGTACACCGAGCAGACCGGCGTGCCCGTGACCGTGGTCACCGCCGCCTCCGGCACCTACGAGACCACCCTGATGGCCGAGATGGGCAAGTCCGAGGCGCCCACCCTGTTCCAGGTGAACGGTCCCGTGGGCCTGGCCAACTGGAAGGACTACTGCTATGACCTGGCCGGCAGCGACATCTACGGCCAGCTGACCAGCGAGGACTACGCCCTGAAGGAGGGCGACGTGGTCTACGGCATCGGCTACGTCATCGAGAGCTACGGCCTGATCACCAACACCGAACTGCTGGGCCAGGCCGGCTACACCGTGGAGGACATCCAGAGCTTTGACGACCTGAAGAAGGTCGCCGAGGACATCACCGCCCGCAAGGACGAACTGGGCTTTGCCGCCTTCACCTCCGCCGGCATGGACTCCTCCTCCGACTGGCGCTTCAAGACCCATCTGGCCAACCTGCCCATCTACTTCGAGTACAAGGACGAGGGCATCACCAGCACTGACGCCATCAAGGGCACCTACCTGGACAACTACAAGAACATCTGGGACCTGTACATCAACAACTCCACCTGCGCCCCCACTGAACTGGCCGCCAAGACCGCGGACGACAGCCTGAACGAGTTCCTGGCCGGCGAGGCCGTGTTCTATCAGAACGGCTCCTGGGAGTACGGCAACGTGACCGGCGAAGGCAAGTACACCGACGACCAGCTGGCCATGATCCCCATCTACATCGGCGTGGGCGACGAGGCCAACCAGGGCCTGTGCACCGGCACCGAGAACTACTGGTGCGTGAACAACATGGCTCCTGAAGAGGACATCCAGGCCACCCTGGACTTCATGAACTGGTGTGTCACCAGCGAGGAAGGCACCACCGCCATGGCCAACGACATGGGCTTCGTCATCCCCTTCAAGGCCGCGCAGGAGTCTCCCAACCTGTTTGTGAAGGAAGACGCCGCCATGACCGCTGCGGGCAAGACCCCTGTGTCCTGGAACTTCACCACCATGCCCTCTGAGGAGTGGAAGAACATGCTGGGCACCGCCCTCACCGCCTACGCCGCCGGCACCGGCAGCTGGGACGACGTGGTCTCCGCCTTCGTGGACAACTGGGCCACCGAGTATCAGCTGGCCAACGGCTGAACGGCCTGACCGACCTGAAAATGGGGGAGCCTCTCGCTCCCCCATTTTTCCGGTCCGCACCCTGGAAGGAGGGAGTTTCGCGGCATGGAAAAGACCCTGAGAAAATACTTCCCGCTGTTTGTGCTGCCCACGCTGGCGGCCTTCACCATCGGGTTTATCGTTCCCTTCGCGGAGGGCATCTATCTGTCCTTCTGCAAGTTCACCACCGTCAACAACGCCAAGTGGGTGGGCCTCTCCAACTATGTGACCGCCCTCTCGGACGAGACGTTCCTGCACTCGTTCTGGTTCACGGTGGCCTTCACGGTGGTGAGCACCCTGTCCATCAACCTGCTGGCCTTCGCGGTGGCCCTGGTGCTCACCAGGGGCATCAAGGGCACCAACCTCTTCCGCACGGTGTTCTTCATGCCCAACCTCATCGGCGGCATCGTGCTGGGCTACATCTGGCAGATCCTCATCAACTGCGTGCTCAGCATCGTGGAAAAGCCCCTGCTGGGGCTGAACACCTCCGCCGGCTACTGGGGCCTCA
Organism: Candidatus Allofournierella merdavium; assembly: GCF_944382735.1. Classification (NCBI taxonomy): domain Bacteria; kingdom Bacillati; phylum Bacillota; class Clostridia; order Eubacteriales; family Oscillospiraceae; genus Allofournierella; species Candidatus Allofournierella merdavium. Next base: position 55,622 of record NZ_CALWND010000003.1, read on the forward strand.
TCATCCTGATGGCCTGGCAGCAGGTGGGCTACATGATGATCATCTACATCGCCGGGCTGCAAAACATCTCGCCGGACCTTTTGGAGGCCGCCGCCATCGACGGGGCGAACAGCTGGCAGGCCCTGGTGAAGATCAAGCTGCCCATGGTGATGAGCAGCATCACCATCTGCCTGTTCCTCACCCTCACCAACAGCTTCAAGCTGTTTGACCAGAACCTGTCCCTCACCGGCGGCGAGCCCAACCACGCCACCGAGATGCTGGCGCTGAACATCTACAACACCTTCTACGCCCGCTCCGGGCCCCAGTGGAAGGGCATCGGCCAGGCCAAGGCCGTGGTGTTCTTCATCGTGGTGGTGGTCATCGCGCTGGTGCAGCTGAAGGCCACCCGCTCCAAGGAGGTGCAGCAATGAACAGCCTGAAAGCCAAAAACTCCCTCAACATGGCGTTTACCCTGGTGTTCGCCGTGCTGGCGGTGCTGTACGTCTACCCGGTGTTCATGATCCTGATCAACTCCTTCAAGATGGAGACCGCCATCAGCACCAGCACCGTGTTCCAGCTGCCCACCGCCGACACCTTTGCCGGCGCCGCCAACTTCGTGGCCGCCGTGGTGAGCCAAGGCTTTTTGCAGAGCTTTTTCTACACCCTGTTCATCACCGTCTCCTCGGTGGCGCTGATCCTTCTGTGCTGCTCCATGTGCGCCTGGTACATCACCCGGGTGCACGGGCCGGTCTCCAAGGCCATCTACTACCTGTGCGTGTTCAGCATGGTGGTGCCCTTCCAGATGGTGATGTTCACCCTGGCCCAGACCGCCGACAGCCTCAAGCTGAACACCCCCTACAACATCTGCATCATCTACCTGGGCTTCGGCGCGGGGCTGGCGGTGTTCATGTTCTGCGGCTTTGTGAAGAGCATCCCGCTGGAGATCGAGGAGGCCGCCACCATCGACGGCTGCAACCCGCTGCAGACCTACGGCCTGGTGGTGCTGCCCATCCTCAAGCCCACCCTGATCTCGGTGGCCATCCTCCAGGCCATGTGGGTGTGGAACGACTACCTGCTGCCCACCCTGGTGCTGGACATCCGCAAGTACCGCACCATCTCCATGCTCATCCAGTACTTCCGCGGCAGCTACGGCCGGGTGGAGATGGGCCCCATGATGGCCTGCATCCTGCTCACCATCCTGCCGGTGATCGTGTTCTACCTGGCCTGCCAGAAGTACATCATCGAGGGCGTCGTGGCCGGCGCGGTGAAGGGATGAGAGCGGCGGGCATCCTGCTGCCCCTGTCCAGCCTGCCGGGCCCCTTCGGCATCGGCACGCTGGGCAAAGAGGCGCGGCATTTTGTGGACTTTCTGCAGGCCGCCGGCCAGAGCTGCTGGCAGATCCTGCCCATCGGCCCCACCGGCTACGGCGACAGCCCCTACCAGAGCTTTTCCGCCTTCGCGGCCAACCCCTACTTCATCGACCCCGCCCTGCTGGAAGCGGACGGCCTGCTGGCCCCCGGCGAGGCGGACGTCTTTGCCTGGGGCGAGGACGAAAGCAGGGTGGACTACGGCGCGCTCTACCGGGGCCGCCACGCCCTGCTCAAGCGGGCGGTGGACCGGCTGGACCCGGAGGACGAGGGGCTGGCGGCCTTCTGCGAGCAAAATGCCTTCTGGCTGGAGGACTATGCTCTCTTCATGGCGCTGAAGGGTGAAAACGGCCAGAAAAGCTGGCTGGACTGGCCCGACCCGGTGCGCCTGCGGGAGCCTTCGGCCCTGCGGCGGGCCGCCGAGCGGCTGGCGGGGCAGGTGCGTTACTGGAAGGGCGTGCAGTACCTCTTCCACCGGCAGTGGACCGCCCTCAAGGCCTACGCCAATGAAAAGGGCGTGGCCATCATCGGCGACATCCCCATCTACGTCTCCCCCGACTCGTCGGACGTCTGGGCCGGGCCACAGCTGTTCCAGCTGACGGCCGACCGGCGGATGTCCGCGGTGGCGGGCTGCCCGCCGGACGCCTTTGCCGCCGACGGCCAGCTGTGGGGCAACCCCCTTTACGACTGGGACTACCACCACGCCACCGGCTACGCCTGGTGGGTGCGGCGGATGGCCTATGCCTGCACGGTGTACGACGTGGTGCGCATCGACCACTTCCGGGGCTTTGAGAGTTACTTTGCCATCCCCGCGGGCGACACCACCGCCAAAAACGGCGTCTGGCGCAAGGGGCCGGGCATGGCCCTGATGGACGCGCTGCACAGCCGGCTGCCCGCGGCCCGCATCATCGCCGAGGATCTGGGCTACCTCACCCCGGAGGTGAAGGCGCTGCTGGCGGGCAGCGGCTACCCGGGCATGAAGGTGCTGCAATTCGCCTTCGACCGCCGGGAGGCCGGGGACTACATGCCCCACAACTACACCCCGAACTCGGTGGTGTACACCGGCACCCACGACAACACCACCACCGCCGCCTGGGAGGGCGACGCCGCGCCGGAGGACGTGGCGCTGGCCCGGGCCTACATGGCCTGCGGCAGGGACGAAGCGCTGGTGGACGCCTTCATCCGCACCGCCTACGCCAGCGTGAGCGACACCGCCATCATCCCCATGCAGGACTGGCTGGCCCTGCCCGCCTTCGCCCGGATGAACACCCCCAGCAAAGCCGAGGGCAACTGGCAGTGGCGGATGGCCCCCGGGGCGGCGAGCCCCGCCCTGGCAAAGCGCATCCGCGCCCTCGCCGAACTCTACCAGCGGCAGGGCCGCTGACCTTTTTCGTGCGCTTCTCCCCGCCCCGGCCCGCGGCCGGGGCGCTTTTTTTGTTCCTTTGGCGGCGGGGCAGCGGCGGTCGGGGCGTTTTTTTGTCTTTCTATTTTCACAATTCCATGGTAAAATAGTTTGCAACGGCATTTCGCGGTCGAATTCGCACCCTTCGGAGGCTTTTTTATGCGCACGCTGGTCTGGTTCATCTATTTCTGGGGCTATATGTTGCTCCATCTGGGCGATCTGCGCCGGGGCCTCAGGGCGCTGAAGGCGGGCGACTGGGCCACCTCCGACGCGCTGGCCGCCGAGCATGTGCCCCACTGGGCCAACCATCTTTTGCGGCTGGCCGGCGTGACGGTGACGGTGGAGGGGCTGGAGAACATTCCCAAAGGCCGCCCCTGCGTCTTTGCCGCCAACCACCGCAGCTACTACGACATCCCCCTGGCCCTCACCCGGCTGGACGCCCCCCACGGCCTCGTGGCCAAAAAAGAGGTGGACAAACTGCCCCTGGTGCGGGGCTGGATGCGCCTTTTGCACTGCGTCTTTCTCGACCGTGAGGACCCCCGCAAGGCCATGGCCGCGCTGAACGAGGCCATCGATCTTGTGAAAAAGGGCTACTCCCTGACCATCTTCCCCGAGGGCACCCGCAACAAGGGGCCGGAGGGGAGCCTTTTGGAGTTCAAGAGCGGCGCCTTCCGCATCGCCACCAAGGCCAAGGCTCCCGTGGTGCCGGTGGCCATCACCGGCAGCCGGGACATCATGGAGAACCACCATATGTTCATGCACCCGGCCCATGTGACCATCCGGGTGCTGGAGCCCATCGAGACCGAGGGGCTCACCAAAGAGGAGATCCGCGCGCTGCCCCAGCGCACCGCGGACATCATCGCCCGGCATCTGCCCGATCACAGCGGCAACCGCTGAGGCGGGCTGTTTCGCTGTTTCGTTTTTTGGGAGGTACGCCCCATGGCAAGCGCCCGCTACACCCTGAACATCAAACCCGAGGACCTGAAGCCCGACCAGCCCCGGCAGCTGACCCGCAAGGAGAAGCTGGCCAACTGGTGGTGGTACCACCGGGTGCATGTGGCCCTGGCCGCCGCCGTGCTGGTCATTCTGGTCTGGCTGGCGGCGGACATGCTGGGCCGCACCCTGCCGGACTACCAGATCGCCCTGGTCACCAGCCGCTATGTCCCGGACTCGGTGACCACCGAACTGGGGGACGCCCTGGCCGCCTTCGGCCAGGACCTGAACGGCGACGGCAAAACAGTGGTGCAGGTGACCGGCTATCAGCTGGCGCTGGGCGGGATGGCGGAGGCGGGCAGCGCGCCCGCATCCGGGTCGGCGTCCGCGTCCGGCAGCGCCCTGGCGCCCGACGCCTACACCCAGATGGCGGGGCTCACCACCCTCACCGGCGACGTGACCGCCCGCTCCAGCCTCATCTTCCTCACCGACGACCCGGAGGACCTCCAGGCATCCTTCGGCCTGCTGGCGGCCGCGGACGGCAGCCTGCCCGAAGAGGGCGCGGGCCTTGCCGGGGTGGAACTCTACGCCTTCGCGGGCTGCCCGGCGCTGGCGGGGCTGCCCCTGAGCGAGGAGACGCGGGCCTACCTGAACGATTTCTTCCTGGCCCACCGGGGCTTTGTGGAGGGGCAGACGCTGGCGGAATACCCGGCGGAGAACCAGGCCCTCTACGAACAGCTCATCGCCGGGGCCCTGCCGCAGTGACGCGGCGCATCACAAAAAAGCGGCCGACGGGCCGCGCAAAGGGGGATTGACCCAATGGGGATCTTCAACCGCAACTTTGACCGGCCGGGCCCGGGCGTCTCCAAGGACGCCCCCCGCAAAAAAGGCGCTGCCCGCTACTTTGAGGTGCTGGGGCGGGACTGGGGCAGCTTCTGGAAGGCCAGCCTGCTGTGCCTGCTGGGCTACATTCCCTGGGGGCTGCTCACCGGCGTCGGCCTGCTCACCGGCAGCCTGCTCTTCGCCCTGGCGGGGGGCCTGGTGGGGGGCGCCATCGCCGGCCCCGCCCTGGCGGGGCTGCACGACACGGTGCTGCGCGCGCTGCGGGACGAACCGGGCTACTGGTGGCACGTTTACAAGCGCGCCTTCAAAAACAACTGGCGGGCCGCCCTGGCTCCCGGTGCGCTGCTGGGCTTCCTCACCGCCGGCCAGGCCTTTCTGATCTGCTTTTTGCTGATGGGCACGATCCGGGCGGATCTGCTCTCCACGGCCATGCTGACGCTGAACCTGCTGCTCACCGGCATGTGCCTGCCCTTCGTGTTCGGCCAGCTGGTGCTGATGGAGATGAATTTTGCCACCCTGCTGAAGAACAGCCTGTTCCTGGCGCTGAGCAACGCGCCCTGGGCGCTGCTGATGGCGCTGGTGCAGGCGGCCTACTGGGTGGCCATGCTGCTGCTGTTCCCCCTGTCGGTGGTGCTGCTGGCGGTGCTGGGCTTTGTGCCGGTGGCGCTGTTCTGCCAGCAGATCGCCTGGCGCATCATGGACCGGGTGTTCGGCCTGGAGGAGCAGTTCCGCCGCCGGCGGGAGGCGGAACTGGAACAGGAGACGCCGTCATGAAACTGCCGGCCTTCCTGCGCCGGGCCGGCAAAGAGCGGCCCCGCCCCCTGAGCGCCCAGCTGGATAACCCCTACCGGCCCGTCTACGGCCGCGAGCGCCGCTTTGAGGAGCTCACCGGCCCCAAGGCGGCCCCGACCAGGCCCGAAACGCGGCCCGGCGGCCGGGGCAGGGGCTGAAACCGGCCTTTTACCCGGCGGCCGGCCGCCCTGTTCCTGCCCGCCCGGCTCCCCGCCCCAGGGCGCCGCGCTTTTCCGCCGCACCCTTCCCGGCCTCCTGCGGAGGCCGGGATTTTTGTCGTTTTCCCGCCTTGTACCAAAGCACTGTTTATGGTATACTTTACTGCGACAGAGTGCGCGGCGGGGCCGCGCCGGAGGGAGGAAACGGGGATGAACGAACTGGACAGGGCCCGCCGGACCATCGACGAGGTGGACCGGCAGATGGCCGCGCTGTTCAAGCAGCGGATGGCCGCGGTGGGGCAGGTGGCGGCCTACAAGGAGGCCCACGGCCTGCCGGTGCTGGACGCCGGGCGGGAGGCCCAGGTGATCGAAAAGAATCTGGCGCTGTTGAACGACGAGGCTCTCGCCCCCTATTACACCGACTACATCAAATACCAGATGTCCCTCTCCCGCCAGTACCAGGCCCGGGTGCTGGGGCGGGACCGGGTGGCCTATCAGGGGGTGGAGGGCGCCTTCTCCCACATCGTGCTGAAAAAGCTCTTTCCCCGGGCAAAGGCGGTGGCCTGCCCCGCCTGGAGCGGGGTGTTCGAGGAGGTGGAGAGCGGCCGGGCCGCCTTCGGCGTGCTGCCCTTTGAAAACAGCCACGCCGGCGACGTGGCGGCAGTGCTGGACCTGTGCTACGCCCACAAGAACATCTGCGTCACGGCGGTGTACGACCTGCCGGTGCGCCAGAACCTGCTGGGGCTGCCGGGGGCGAAGCTGTCGGACATCCGGCTGGTCTACAGCCACCCCCAGGCCATCGCCCAGAGCGACCGGTTTTTAAAGAGCCTCTCCCTGCCCGCCCAAAGCTGCGCCAACACCGCCCTGGCGGCAAAGCAGGTGGCGGAGAGCGGCGATGTGTCGCTGGCCGCCATCGCCAGCGCCGAGACCGCCGCCCTCTACGGCCTCACGGTGCTGGCGGCGGACATCAACTCCGACGGCGACAACACCACCCGCTTCATCGTCATCGGCACCGCGCTGCCCCCCCGGGGCGACCGGTTCAGCCTGCTGTTCACGGTGGAGCACAAGGTGGGCATGCTGGCCCGGGTCATCCAGGCCATCGGGGCGGCGGGGTACAATATGGAGAGCATCAAGAGCCGCCCCAAGCCCGGGGTGCCCTTTGAATACTATTTTTATGTGGAACTGGTGGGCAGCACCGACACCGACGCCACGCGGGCCCTGCTGGACGAGCTGTCCGGCGTGTGCGACACATTGCGGCTGCTGGGGGTCTACACCCGCAGCGCCGGGGAGGAGAGGGAATAAACCATGAAACTGACCATGCGCCTGGGCAGGCGAAGCTACGACATCATTTTAAAGCGGGGGGCGCTGAACAACCTCTCCGCCCTCATCAATCTGGACCGCAAGGTCTTCATCGTCACCGACAGCGGCGTGCCCGCCGAGTATGCCCAAGCCGTGCGCGCCCAGTGCAAAGAGGGCCTGGTGTACACCGTGCCCCAGGGGGAGGCCAGCAAGAGCCTGGCGGTGTATGAGCAGCTGCTGCGGGCCATGCTGAACGCGGGCTTCGGCCGCGGCGACGCGGTGGTGGCCGTGGGCGGCGGCGTGGTAGGGGATCTGGCGGGCTTTGTGGCCGCCACCTACATGCGCGGGGTGGACTTCATCAACTGCCCCACCACCACCCTCTCCCAGATCGACTCCTCCATCGGCGGCAAGGTGGCGGTGGATCTGGACCGCACCAAGAACATCGTGGGCGCCTTCTGGCAGCCCAAACTGGTGGTGGTGGACCCGGACACCCTGGCCACCCTGCCCCGCCGCCACTTTGTGAACGGCCTGGCCGAGAGCGTGAAGATGAGCCTGACCTGCGACGCGGAACTGTTCGAACTGTTCGAGACGGGCGATGTGGACGAAAACCTGGAGACCATCATCCACCGCAGCCTGCTGATCAAAAAGCGGGTGGTGGAACGGGACGAGACGGAGCAGGGCCTGCGGGCCATCCTGAACTTCGGCCACACCATCGGCCATGGCATCGAGGCGGTGAAGGGCATCGGTGGGCGGCGCAAAACGGGGCTGTACCACGGCGAGTGCGTGGCCCTGGGCATGCTGCCCATGATCGAGGACAAGCAATTGCAAAAGCGCACCCGGGCGGTCTTCCGCAAGCTGGGGCTGCCCTGCCGGGCGGCCTACAACAAGGAAAAGGTGCTGGCCTACATGCTGCACGACAAAAAGGCCCGGGGCGACCAGATCACCCTGGTGAAGGTGCCGGGCCTGGGGTGCTGGCGGCTGGACAAGGTGCCGCTGAGCCAGCTGGAAACCATTGTGATGGGGAAGTGACGAGATGAGCAATACCTTTGGCGGGGCGTTGAAGCTGACCATCTTCGGCGAGAGCCACGGCGCGGCCATCGGCGCGGTGCTGGACGGCCTTGCCGCCGGGCACCCGGTGGATGAAACCTACATCGCCTTTCAGATGGACAAGCGCCGGGCCCGGGGAGGCGGCCTTTCCACCACCCGCACCGAGGCGGACAAGGTGAAGATCCTCAGCGGCGTGTTCAATGGCCGCACCACCGGCACCCCGGTGACGCTGGTGATCGAGAATCAGAACACCCGCTCGGGCGACTACGCCAAGACGGCGGGCCTGGCCCGCCCCGGCCACGCGGACTACACCGCCCATGTGAAGTACGCCGGCTTTGAGGACTGGCGAGGCGGCGGGCATTTTTCCGGCCGCATCACCGCGGCCCTCACCGCCGCCGGCGCGCTGTGCCAGAGCATCCTGGCGGGGCAGGGCATCCTGCTGGCCACCCACGCCGCCCGGGTGGCGGGCCTGCCCGACGCGCCCTATGCCTTTGACGAGGCGGCGCTGCGCGCCCAGCTGGAAGCGGTGGAGAAGAATCCCGGCTTCCCCGTGCTGGACGAGGCCGCCGGCGAAAAAATGCAGGCGGCCATCCGCGCCGCCGCCGCCGAGGGCGACAGCGTGGGCGGCATTCTGGAGACGGCGGCGGTGGGCCTGCCGGCGGGCCTGGGCCAGCCCTTCTTCGACAGTGTGGAGAGCGAGCTGTCCCACCTGCTCTTCTCCATCCCGGCCATCAAGGCGGTGGAGTTCGGCGCGGGCTTCGGCTTTGCCGAGATGAAAGGCAGCGAGGCCAACGACCCGCTCACGGTGGAAAACGGACGGGTGAAGGCCCTCACCAACCACTGCGGCGGGGTGAACGGCGGCATCACCAGCGGCATGCCCCTGGTCTTCCGCACCTGCGTGCGCCCCACCTCCAGCATCTACAAACAGCAGCAGACGGTGGACCTCTCCACCAATGAGCCGGCCACCCTGCAGATCCACGGCCGCCACGACCCCTGCATTTTGCACCGGGCGGCCATCGTGCAGACGGCGGCCACGGCCTTCGGCCTGCTGGACCTGCTCACCCAAAACGGCGGCGAGCAGCGCCAGGCCGGGCGGTAAGGGGGCGCGGAAGATGGAGTACGGACTCATCGGCGCCACCCTCAAACACAGCTACTCCAAGCTCATCCACGAGCAGCTGTATCCCTGCGACTACCGGCTCACCGAGCTGCCCACCGAGGCCGATGCCCGGGAATTCATGGAAAAGCGGCCCTTCAAGGCCATCAACGTCACCATCCCCTACAAGCAGCTGGTCATCCCCTACTGCGCCGTGCTGGACGACAAGGCCAGGGCCATCGGCGCGGTGAACACGGTGGTGAACCAGGGCGGGACGCTCCACGGCTACAACACCGACTTTGACGGCTTTGCCTTTCTGGCGGCGGCCCACGGGGTGCAGTTCGCCGGCCGGCGGGTGCTGATCTTAGGCACCGGCGGCACCAGCAAAACCGTCACCGCCGTGGCAAAGGCGGGCGGCGCGGCCGAAGTGCTCTACGCCAGCCGCACCCCCGGCGCCGGGCGCGTGTCCTACGCCGAGGCCCTTTCCTGCGGCGCGCAGGTGGTGGTGAACACCTCCCCCGCCGGCATGTACCCGAACAACGAGGCGCTGGCGATGGACGTGACAAAAATGCCCGGCCTCGAGGCGGTGCTGGACGCGGTGTACAACCCCTTCTCCACCCGGCTGGTGCAGGCCGGGCGGGCGGCGGGGGCCAAGGCCGCCGGGGGGCTGGAAATGCTGGTGGCCCAGGCGGTGTACGCCGCCGCCCTCTTCACCGGCACCGAGCCTCAGACAGGGCGCATCGCCCCGCTGGCAAAGGCCATCTTCGCCGACCGGGCCAACATCAGCCTCATCGGCATGCCCAGCTGCGGCAAGACCACCATCGGCCGGATGCTGGCCAAAGCCCTGGGCAAGACCTTCGTGGACCTGGACGCCGAGATCGCCAAGGCGGCGGGCAAAAGCATCCCGGACATCTTCGCCGAGGGAGGCGAAGCGGGCTTCCGGGACCTGGAACAGCAGGTGACCGCCCGCTTTGCCAAGGAGGGCGGGCAGGTGCTCTCCTGCGGCGGCGGCGTGGTGCTGCGGGGCGAAAACGTGGCCGCCCTGCGCCAGAACGGGCCGGTGGTGTTCATCGACCGGCCGCTGGAACTGCTCTGCACCGGGGGCGGGCGGCCCCTCTCCACCGACCGGGAGGCCCTGGCCGCCATGGAGCGGAAACGCCGCCCGCTGTATCAGGCGGCGGCGGACATCCGCATCGCCAACGACGGCGATGTATTTCGACGGGCGGCCCAGGCCGCACAGGAGGCATTGCATGCGTATTTTGGTTCTTAACGGCCCCAACCTCAATCTGTTGGGGGTGCGGGAGCCGGGTCTCTACGGCACCGTGGACTACGACGGCCTTGTGGCCCTCATTCAAAAGGAGTGCGACGCGCTGGGGGTGCAGGTGCGGTTTTACCAGTCCAACCACGAGGGGGACCTGGTGGACGCCATCCAGGCCGCGCGGCTGGACTGCGACGGCATCGTGCTGAACCCGGGTGCCTACACCCACACCAGCATCGCCATCCTGGACGCGCTGAAGGCGGTGGCGCTGCCCGCCGCCGAGGTGCACATCACCGACATCAACCAGCGGGAGGAGTTCCGCAAGGTCAGCTACGCCGGCATGGCCTGCCAGGCCCACTTCATCGGCCAGGGCCTCGCCGGCTATCTGAACGCCGTGCGCTGGCTGGCCGGCGGCAGCGAACAATAAGCGAACCATCAAAGGGACATCGCGATAAGGGAGAGAACAACACATGATCATTTCCACCAAAAAAGGCACGCCCCAGGCGGAGCTGCAAAAAATCATTTCCGAGTTCGAGGCCCAGGGCCTTGAGGTCACCCTCATCCGGGGCACCGACTACAACGTGTTCGGCCTGGTGGGCGACACCACCAAGATCAACGAAAAGGTGGTGGCCGCGAACCCCTGGGTGGAGAGCGTCACCCGGGTGTCCGCCCCCTACAAGAAGGCCAACCGGCTGTTCCACGCCGCCGACACCATCGTGGATGTGGCGGGGGTAAAGGTGGGCGGCCAGGAAAACGTGGTGGTCATCGGCGGGCCCTGCAGCGTGGAGTGCGAGCAGCAGGTGGTGGACATCGCCAAAGCGGTGAAGGCCGCCGGCGGCCGGATGCTGCGGGGCGGCGCCTACAAGCCCCGCACCTCGCCCTACGCCTTCCAGGGCCTCGGCACCGAGGGCATCCTGGACCTGGTGAAGGCCCGGGAGGCCACCGGCCTGCCCATCGTGAGCGAACTGATGAGCGAGGACAAGATCGACGAGTTCGAGGAGTATGTGGACCTGGTGCAGATCGGCGCGCGGAACATGCAGAACTTCCAGCTGCTGAAGGCGGTGGGCAAGATGAAAAAGCCGGTGCTGCTCAAGCGGGGCCTGGCCAACACCATCGAGGAGTGGATCATGAGCGCCGAGTACATCATGGCTGGCGGCAACGAGAACGTGATCTTCTGCGAGCGGGGCATCCGCACCTTCGAGCCCTACACCCGCAACACGCTGGACCTGTCGGTCATCCCCATCATCAAGGAGAAGACCCACCTGCCCATCGTCATCGACCCCAGCCACGCCACCGGCAACTGGCGCTATGTGGAGGCCATGAGCCTGGCCGCCGTGGCCGCCGGGGCGGACGGCCTCATCATCGAGGTGCACACCGACCCCGAGCACGCCTGGAGCGACGGCGCCCAGACCTTAAAGCCCGAGAAGTTCCGTCAGGTGGTGGACAAGTGCCGGGCCATCGCCCATGTGGTAGGCCGGGATATATAACATCCCCGGCAGGAAGGAGCGGCTTATGGATCACAATTTGCCCGCGGTGAGCGTGGTGGTGCCGGTCTACAACGCCGGGCGCTGGCTCGCCCGCTGCCTGGACAGCATCGCCGCCCAGACCTATCCCCGCTGGGAGTGCATCCTGGTGGACGACGGCTCCGCCGATGACAGCGGCTCCATCTGCGACGGCTACGCCGCGAAGGACCCCCGCTTCCGGGTCATCCACAAGGAAAACGGCGGGGTGTCCAGCGCCCGCAACGCGGGCATGGACGCCGCCCGGGCAAACGTTCTGGTCTTTGCGGACGCGGACGACGCCGTCGCCCCCGACCTGCTGGAACTGGCGATGGGGCTGCTGGAGCAGGAGCCGGAGGCCATGGTCCTCTGGGGCCTGACCATGGACCCGGAGGCCTTTGCCGCCTCCCTGTCCGCCCCCCGTCCGGTGACCCGGTCCACCCTCCGCGCTATGAGCTGGAACAGCGCCCTGTTCGCCAACGTTTACACCCAGACCTATTCGCTGGAGCGCATCCGCGCCCACGGCCTGCGGTTCGACACCGCCATGGGCCGCGGCGCCCTCATCGGCGAGGATCACGATTTTGTGACCCGCTACTGTGCCCTGGACCGGGGCGGGCGGGACCTTCCCCTGCTGGTGATCGGCGCGCCCCTGTACTATTACGCCCAGGAGAACGAAAACTCCCTCATGAAGCAGGCGGCCCGGGCCAGGTCCGCCGACTCTGTCGCCCTGCCCCCGCCGGAACCTCGTTACTGCGAGGTGCTCCTGGCGGACATGGCGTCCACCTTTCCCTCCATGTGCGACCTGGGGCAGGAAAAGGCCCTGCAGGACTATCTGCGCCACTATCTGCGGTGCTTCGCCTTCGGCGTCTGGAGCGCCCGGCAGCTGAAGGAGCCTCTGCCCAGGGGCTTTTTCCGCCGCCCGGAGATCCGCCGCCTGCTGGACCTGACGAAGGAGCAGAAGGTCTTCTCGGTCTACTACCTGCCCTTCCGGCTGGGGCTGGCGGGGCTTTGCGCCCGGCTTTACGCCTGGGACGAGAGCCACCACATCAACTACTGGCGGTTCTATGAGGCGACCCATCGCCTGTTCTTCCGCGGCTGGAAGAAATAACACACAAAGGGGGCCCCGCGCCATGCCGACGCCGCGCTTTTCGGTGATCGTGCCCGCTTACAACCTGGAACATCTCCTTCCCCGCTGCCTGGACAGCCTGCTGGCCCAGACCCTGCCCGACTGGGAGTGCGTGGTGGTGGACGACGGCTCCGCCGACGGCACCGGCGGGGTGTGCGACGCCTACGCCGCCAAAGACCCCCGCTTCGTGGTGCTGCACCAGGCGAACGGCGGGGTGTCCTGCGCCCGGAATGCCGGCATCCGCGCCGCCCGGGCGGAAGACCTTTTGTTTCTGGACGGCGACGACGCGCTGGAGCCCTTCGCCCTGGAGTGGCTGGCCGCCCGCCGCGCCCAGTGGCCCGGCGACCTGATCGGCTTTCACATGCGCAGCGACCGGGACGCCCCCGACGACCCGGCCGCCGCCGGGGACCCCCGCAGCTACACCGCCGCCCAGAAGCAGGCCTACATGGCCGGCAACTTCGGCAGCAACGTGACCATCAAGCTGTTCAGCGCCGCCGTCATCCGGGAGGGCGGCGTGGCCTTTGATCCGGCCCTGGCCCGGGGGGAGGATCAGGACTTCTGTTTCCGGTATCTGGACGCCTTCTTCGCCCTGCGCCCCGGCGCGGCGGTGCGGCAGTACGAGCTGCATCTGTATGTGGTCTACGCCGACAACGGCGCGGGCCGGGCCAGCAGCCAAAAGGTGGCCGCCCACGCCATCGACTGGGATCCTGAGGCCAGCCGGGGCTACGCCGCCCGGCTGATGGACGAGTACGCCGGCCTGCTGGCCTCCATGGGCGGCTGGGAGGGCTACACCCCCAAAGAGCGGCTGTATATGGCCCACCAGTACGCCCGCCGGTTCGCCTTTGCGGTGTGGGCGGCGCGGCAGCTGGGCGAGGCGCTGCCCCGGGGCTTCTGGGGCGGCGGCGCCGTGGGCGACCTGGTGGCCGCCATGGGGCGCTACCGGCTTTACTGCGCCTATTACTGGCCGCTGCGCCTGGGCTGGAAGGGCCTGATCGCGGCGGTGTATCAATCCGACGAAAGCGAATCCAAGCGGCTGTACTGGAAGGTCTTCCTGATCGGGGACCTGCTGCTGGGCCGCCGCTGGAACAGGTTGTAACACCATGGAAAGACCCGTCATCAGCATCATCGTTCCCGTGTACAAGGTGGAGCAGTTCCTGCCCGCCTGCATCGAGAGCATCCGCGCCCAGACCTTCCCGGGCTGGGAGTGCATCCTGGTGGACGACGGCAGCCCCGACGGCAGCGGCGCCCTCTGCGACGAAGCCGCCGCGGCCGACGTCCGTTTTTCGGTGATCCACAAGCGGAACGCCGGGGTCTCCGCCGCCCGCAACAGCGGCATGGAGGCCGCCCGGGGCGACTATCTTCTCTTTGCGGACGCCGACGACGCCCTGGCCCCCTGCGCCCTGGCCCTGGCCCTGGACGCCGCCGGGCGCTGGCCGGGGGACCTTGTCTGCTGGCGGCGGGTGCGCCGGCAGGCTGAACTGGCCAAGGCGGACTTTGCCCCCGACTGCGCCGCTCTGGGCCAGACCCTCTACACCCAGGCCCAGAGCCGGGTGTACATGACCACCGTGGACGGCCACGCCGTGACCAACAAGCTGTTCGACGCCGCCCTCCTCCGCGCCGCCGGGGTGCGCTTTGACACCGCCCTGGCCAAGGCGGAGGACTATGTGTTCGGCGGGGCGTATCTGCAGGCCCTCTTTGCCGCCCGGCCCGGGGCCCTGGTGCGCCAGCTGGAGGCGCCGCTGTACTTCTGGCGGATGAATCCGGAGAGCGTCAGCAACCGGAAGGCCCGGGGCGACCGCCGGGGCAAGGTGGAATGGGAGCCGGAGGAATACCGGAACTACGCCCGCCGCCTGGCGGAGGAATACGCCGAGACCCGCGCCGCCATGCACGGCTGGCAGGGCATGGCCGAGGCGGACCTGGCCCCCCAGCTGCGCACCTACCTGCGGCGGTTCGCCTTCGCGGTGTGGGCGGCGGGGCAGCTGGGTGAGGTGCTGCCGGCGGACTTCTTCACCGCCGGCGCTGTGCCGGAACTGCTAAAACTGCTGCGCCGCCACCGCTTTTTCACCCCCTACTACCTGCTGTTCCGGCTGCGGTGCAAGGGGCTCATCGCCCGGTGCTACGAATCGGAGGAGAGCGGCCGGCTGACCCTCTACCGCCGGCTGTACACCCTCACCTATTACATCCTGTTTGCCTGCGGCGGCAAGCGCTGGCAGCAGGCGTGAAAGGAGTTTTTCCATGGAAACGGCCCCTCTTGTCTCGGTGATCGTGCCGGTCTACAACGCCGCCGAGCGGCTGCCCGCCTGCCTTGACAGCGTCCGCGGCCAGACCTTCGGGGATTTCGAGTGCATCCTGGTGGACGACGGCTCCCCCGACGACAGCGGCGCGCTGTGCGACCAATTCGCCGCCGGCTTTGCCGCTGCCCGGGTGATCCACAAGGCCAACGGCGGGGTGTCCAGCGCCCGCAACGCCGGGCTGGAGGCCGCCCGGGGCCGGTATGTGCTCTTTCTGGACGCCGACGACGAGCTGGCGCCCCGGGCGCTGGAATACGCGGCGCGGGTGCAGGCCGAGGCCCCTGACGCCCTGGTCTGGTGGGAGTACACCCGGGACCCGGCCCTCTTTGCCCGGCAGAAGGACGCGCCGCTGCAGTGGGAGCGCACCAGCCGCGCCGCCCAGGAGACGGCGTCGGACTACACGCTGGTGTTCGTGGCGGTGTGGAACAAGCTGTTCCCGCTGGACACCCTGCGCCGCCACGGCCTTTCCTTCGACTGCTCCATCGGCTACGCCGGGGCCACCGGTGAAGACCGGAAATTCATGGCGGAGTTTCTGGAGCGGGTGTATCCCGGCGAGAACTTCCCGCTGGCCCACATCCAAAACCCGCTGTACCACTACTACAACAACCCGGTCTCCATGACCGCCACGCCCCAAACCGGTTCGGACGAGCCCGACCCGCCCGAACCGGACTACTGCGCCCGGCTGCGGGCGGAGTATGAGGAGAAGCTGCGGGTCGCCCCCGACCTGCTGGCGGGCGAGCCCTTTGCCGCGGCCTGCACCGTGCGCATCTACCTGCGCAGCCTGGCCTTCGGGATGTGGAGCGCCGACCGGCTGGGCGAGCCGCTGGCCCGGCGGGACTGGGACACCCCCGTCACCCGCACCATGCTGGACTTCTGCCGCCGCCAGCGCGTCTTTGTGCCCTACTACCTGCCCTTCCGGCTGGGCAGCGCGGCCTTCATCCGCCGCTTCTACGACTGGGACATCCGCCGCAGCGCCTGGTTTTTCCGGTTCCGGCTGCTGTTCAAACTGCTGCTGCCCGGCTGGCAGGAGCCCCCCGCCTTCAAGGAATGAACTCACACAAAAAAGGAAGCTGATACCATGCTGGCAACCATCCATCCCGGCCCCATCGGGGGCGCGGTGACCGTGCCCCCCTCCAAGAGCATCGCCCACCGGGCGGTGCTGGCGGCGGGGCTGGCGAAGGGCCTGTCCCGCATCTACAACCTGGACCCCAGCCAGGACATCGCCGCCACCCTGGCGGCGGTGCGGGGCTTCGGGGCCAGGGTCAAACTCACCGAACAGTACGCCGACATCGAGGGCCGGGGCGGCTTTGCCACCATCCTGGCCCCGGTGGACTGCGGCGAGAGCGGCAGCACCCTGCGCTTTCTGGTGCCGGTGCTCAGCCTCACCGGGCAGCAGGTGGAGTTCACCGGCCGGGGGCGGCTGTTCCAGCGGCCCATGGACGTCTACCGGGACATCTTCGCCGCCCAGGGGCTGCTGTTCTCCCAGAGCGACAAGGGCCTGGTCATCCGGGGCCGCCTTGCCCCCGGCGACTACCGGGTGCGGGGGGATGTGTCCAGCCAGTTCATCACCGGCCTGCTCTACGCTTTGCCCCTGCTCCACAAGGCCAGCCGCCTGGAGATCGTGCCTCCCTTCGAGAGCCGCAGCTATGTGCAGCTGACCCTGGACGTGCTGCACGACTTCGGCATCCGGGCCGACTGGGACGACGAGCGGGAGAACACCCTCTTCATCCCCGGCGGCCAGCGCTACCACAACCGGGGCTACACCGTGGAAGGCGACTACAGCCAGGCCGCCTTCCTGGCGGTGCTGGGGGCCGTTCTGGGCGGGGTGACCGTACGGGGCCTGAAGGAAAATTCCGCCCAGGGCGACGGGGCCATCCTGGACATCCTGGAGCGCTGCGGCGCGAAGTTCACCCGCGCGGGCGACGCGGTCACCTTTGAAAAGAGCGAGCTGCGCGCGGCGGACATCGACCTGGCCGACTGCCCGGACCTGGGCCCCATCCTGATGGTGCTGGGCCTGTTCTGCGAAGGGCAGACGGTCATCCGCAACGCCGGGCGGCTGCGCCTCAAGGAGAGCGACCGCATCGCCGCCATGGAGGAGGAGCTGAAAAAGTTCGGCGGCAAGCTGCAGAGCGACGAGAACACCGTCACGGTGGAGGGCGGGCCGCTGGTGCTGCCGGGCCTTCTGTACGGCCACAACGATCACCGGGTGGTGATGGCCCTGTCGGTGGCGGCGCTGGCCGCCGGCTACACCGCCCGCATTTCCGGCGCGCAGGCGGTGGCGAAAAGCTGGCCGGGATTTTTTGCCGTGCTGCAACAGCTGGGCGCGGGCATCGAGGTGGAAAAGGAATGAACAGAGAAAGCCGTTTTGTCATCGTGGGCCTGGGCCTGCTGGGCGGGGCCTACGCCCGTGGCCTGCGCAGGGCGGGCTATGTCCATGTGGCCGCCCTCGACCTGAAGAAGGAGGCCCTGGCCTTCGCAAAAGAAAAGGGCTACATCGAGGAGGGGCGCACCGGGGAGTTTCAGGACCTGCTGGCCCGGGCGGACTATATCATCTTCTCGTTGTATCCCACCACTTTTATACAGTGGGTAGAACAATATGGCTCTCTCCTGCCCGCCGGCTGCCTGTGCACCGACGTGTCGGGCGTGAAGAAGGGCCTGGTGGACAAAGTGCAGGCGCTGCTGCCGCAAGGGGTGGAGTTCATCGCCAGTCACCCCATGGCGGGCAAGGAGCGCAGCGGGGTGGAAAACGCGCATCTGGTGGATTTCGCCCCGGCGAACTTCCTCATCACCCCCACCGAAAGGAACACCCGGCGGGGGCTGGACTTTGCCCGCGAACTGGCCGAGGCGCTGGGCTTTGCCCGCATCCATGTCATCAGCCCGGAGGAACACGACCGGATGATCGGCTATGTGAGCCAGCTGACCCACGCCATCGCGGTGAGTTTGATGTGCGCGCCGGGCGCGGAGCGCTTTGCCGACTACACCGGCGACTCCTTCCGGGACCTGACCCGCATCGCCTATCTGAACGCCCCCATGTGGGCGGAGCTGTTTTTGTGGAACCGGGAATACCTGACCGAGGAGATCGACGGTTTCACCGCCCGGCTGCAGCGGCTCAAGACCTTTTTGCAGGAGGGCCGGCGGGAGGAGCTGGAGGAGATGTTCCGCACCTCCTCGGCGGCCCGCGCGGCCTTTGACAAGAAAGAGAAGGAGGGCTGAGGAATGCCCCGCGTGGAAGGGCAGAAGGGGAAGATCCTGCTTCTGCTGCGCATCCTGGAAAAATACACCGACGAGGAGCACCGCATCAGCGTGCCCCGCATCCTGGAGCTGCTGGAGGCCGAGGGGGTGCACGCCGAGCGCAAGAGCGTCTACTCCGACATCGAGACCCTGCAGCAGCTGGGCTACGACATCGTGCAGCAGCGGGGGCGCTCCGGCGGGTACTACCTGGCCAGCCGGCAGTTCCAGCTGCCGGAGTTAAAGCTGCTGGCGGACGCGGTGCAAGCCAGCCGGTTCATCACCCGCAAGAAGAGCGACCAGCTGATCCGCACCCTGGCCCGCTTTGCCAGCGACTGGCAGGCGGCGGACTTAAAGCGGCAGGTGTTCGCCTCCAGCCGGGTGAAGACCATGAATGAGAGCATCTATTACAATGTGGACGCCCTGCACCGGGCCATCGCCGAGGACAAACAGGTGCGCTTTGTCTACCAGGAGTGGGACCTGGCCAAGCGCAAGGTGGCCCGCCGGGGCGGCAGCGCCTACCAGGTGAGCCCCTGGGCCCTCTTGTGGGAGGATGAGAACTACTATCTGGTGGCCTGGGCCGAGGGGCAGGGGCTGCGCCACTACCGGGTGGACAAGATGGCCTCCATCACCCTGCTGGACCGCCCCCGCCAGGGCGCGGCGGACTACGACCCCAAAAAGATGCAGGACTACGCAAAGCCCATGTTCCAGATGTACGCCGGCCCGGTGGAGCGGGTGCAGCTGGAGTGCGACAACGCGGTGATCGGCCCCCTGCTGGACCGGTTCGGCACCGACGTGACGGTGGTGCCCCAGCCGAACGGCGCCACCTTCCACCTCTACGCCGACGTGGCGGTGAGCCCCACCTTTTTCGGGTGGGTGTGCGGCTTTTCCGGCAAGGTGCGCATTGTGGGCCCCGCCGGGGTGAAGGAGGAATTCTGCCGCACCCTGGCGCGCCTTTCCGCCGCCGAGGAGGCGCTGTGAAGGGGCCGGGGCCCATCGCGCCGGCGCTGCTGGCCTGGTTTCGGCAAAACGCCCGGGCGCTGCCCTTCCGCCAGGACCCCACCCCCTATCACATCTGGGTCAGCGAGATCATGCTGCAGCAGACGCGGGTGGCGGCGGCGCTGGAGCACTACCGCCGTTTTATGGCGGCGCTGCCCAGCGTGCAGGCCCTGGCCGCCTGCCCCGACGAGGAGCTGTTCAAGCTGTGGGAGGGGCTGGGCTACTACTCCCGGGCCCGCAACCTGAAAAAGGCGGCGCAGCGGGTGTGCGAGGAGTACGGCGGGCAGCTGCCCGCAAGCTATGAGGAGCTGCAAAAGCTGCCGGGCATCGGCGCATACACCGCCGGGGCCATCGCCTCCATCGCCTTCGGCCTGCCCGCGCCGGCGGTGGACGGCAACGTGCTGCGGGTGTTTGCCCGGCTGTACAACGACGCCGGCAACATCGCCGACCCGGCGGTGAAAAAGGTCTTCACCCGCCGGGTGATGGACCAGCAGCCCGCCGCTTCGCCGGGCCCCTTCAACGAGGCGCTGATGGAACTGGGGGCGCTGGTCTGCCTGCCGGGGGGCGCGCCCCTGTGCGGCGCCTGCCCGCTGGCGGGCCAATGCCTTGCCAACGCGGCGGGCACCCAGAACGACCTGCCGGTGAAAACGCCTCCCAAGGCCCGCCGGGTGCAGCCGGTGACGGTGCTGATCCTGCGCTCGGCGGCCGGGTGCCTGCTGCAAAAGCGGCCGGAAAAGGGGCTGCTGGCGGGGCTGTGGCAGCCCTTCCTCTTTGAGGAGCAGCTGACACTGGACGAGGCGCTGGCCAGGCTGGCCGGCCTGGGCCTTTCGGTGCGCGGGGACGTGCCGCCCCGGCCCCTGCACCCTGCAAAACACATCTTCAGCCATGTGGAGTGGCACATGACGGGCTGGGAACTGGAAGCGGCGGGGCCCGCCCCCGCCGGCTGCGTGTGGGCCGCGCCGGAGCAGGCGGCGGAGCGCTACGCCCTGCCGGGGGCCTTCAAGGCATACCGCCCCCTGCTCACCGCCGGGCGCTGACGCGCAAATTGCGGTTGTAATCCGCACCGCGGCGGGCTATAATAAGGGTAATCGCATTGGATTTTGTGCCCTCACCGGGGCAACCCAAAATAAAGGAGGTCATCTCATGAAACAATCCACCTTTGTCGCGCTGGTGCTGATGCTGGCCGCCGGCGTGGGCGCGCTCACCGCCGCCTGGCTGTATGTGCGCCGCCGGGAGAAGGAGCTGGACGAGTACGAGCAGCTGCTGTTCAGCGAGGACATGGACGATGAGGAAGCGCCCGCCGAGGACGCCGCCGCCTCTGCCAAGGACGACGCCGAACCCGACGCCGAATAAATCGTGGGCTTTGGACCGCGGGCGGGAGTTTTCCCACCCGCGGTTTTTTTCGTGTTTTTGTTCGCCCTCCATCGCAGGGAAGCCCGTCCCCTGTTTTTTGTTCGCCCTCGATCGTGGGCAAGTCTGTCCCCTGTTTTTGTTCGCCCTCCATCGCAGGGAAGCCTGTCCCATGTTTTTATTCGCCCTCGATTGCGGGCACATCTGCTCCCCTGTTTTTGCCCTCCCTCCATCGCAGGCACATCTGCCCCCCCTGTTTTTGCCCGCCCTCCATCGCGGGCACATCTGCCCCCCCTGTTTTTGCCCGCCCTCCATCGCGGGCACATCTGCCCCCCTGTTTTTGCCCGCCCTCCATCGCGGGCAAGCCTGCCCCCTGTTTTTTGTTCGCCCTTCCTTACAAGGCCGGCCTGCCCCTTTTTGCGCGTCCCCACCCGCGAAACGCCCTGCCCGCGCCCGCCGCCGGGCGCTTTTTTTGCGCGGCCGCGGGCGTCTTTCCCCGCCGGTTTTGCCCTTTTGCCCCGTTTGTGCTATAATGCGGGTATATACGCGCCCCAAACGGGAGGCGCGCACACCGCGGGCCGCCCGGCCCGCCCTCGGAAGGAGGCGCAGGGCATGAAGCGCGCGCTGCTCTGGCTTTTGATGGTCCTTTTGTTCACCGCCCTGGTGCTGGGCGGTGCGCTGGGCTTTTTCTACTATTCCACCGATGAAGACGACCTGCCTCCCGCCGGGGTGACCCTGGCGGGGCAGCCGCTCACCGAGGCCGCCGGCTACCACTGGGAACTGCCGGTGCTGGGGGGCGTGCTCTGGCGGGAATTCGATCTGAGCCCCAGCCTGGCCAGTGTGGAACTGCAGTCCATCACCACCCCCGCCGCGGCGCTGACCCTGGCCGAGGACATGACCGCCGACGGCACCACCCTGCAGCTGAAGAGCGCCGGCGGCGTGACGGTGTTTGAGGGCACCGCCGCCCAGTGGAAGGACTTCACCTTTCCCGCCAGCGGCGAATACAGCCTCACCATCCGGGCGGGGCGGCAGGCTTCCGGCCAGCGGCCCGCCAAGCCGGTGGGCTACTACCAGTACCAGTGCCGCTTTTTTGTGAACGTGCAGCCCACCCTCACCCTCTCCACCAGCGAGGCGGCACAGGGGGATGTGGTGGCGGTGTACGTCGCCGGCGCGCTGGGCGGGGGCAGCGTGCCCCCCACCGCCCAGTGTGAACTGGGGCCGGTGTGGTTCCGGCCCACCCAAAACGGGTGGCTGGGCTATCTGCCGGTGACCTACAACGCCGAGGGCGGCGACTGGCCCGTCACCGTGACGCTGGAGGACACCACCCTCACCGCCACCTTGTCGGTGCGCAGCACCGAGTTCCCCACCACCCAGGCCTCCGACAGCGCCCCGGCCACCGACGCGGCCAACGAGGAGTTCCGCCGGGTGATCTGGAGCCTCTACGACCAGGGTTCGAACCAGGCCAGCTGGTCCGGCGCGTTTCAATACCCCGCCCAGGGGGCCAGCATCTTCCAGGCCTACGGCGCATATCTCTACGACGGCGAAACTTCCGCCGGCCGGGCCGCCAACCTGACCCTGCTGTGCCCTGAAAACGCCCTGGTGACCAGCCCCGCCCCGGGCCGGGTGGCCTACGCGGGCCAGCTGCAGCTCACCGGCAACACGGTGGTCATCGACCACGGATGCGGCGTGAAAAGCTACCTGTTCGGCCTGCAAAGCATCGCCGGCGTCGCCGCGGGCGACCAGGTGAGCGCCGGGCAGGGGCTGGGGGTGGCCGGGCGCAAACTCATCTGGGAGGTGCGCATCGGCAACAAGAGCGTGGATCCCCAGAAACTGACCCGAGGCGGCAGCGACGGGCTGTTCTACCGCCCGGTGGGGGACGCGCTTCGCTGATCCCCCTTTTGCGGCGTCAACGCGGCCCGCGCCCCGCGGCTGCTTTGGACGATACAAAACCAGTGTCACGCCGGGCGTGGCACTGGTTTGACGCGCCCGCGCGGGGCGCGATCGATGTGAGGTGAACCATTTTGCTGGATATCCTGAAAGCCGTGGGCAAATGGCTGGCGCTGGTGGTGGTGCTGGTGGTGGTGCTGCTGGGTGGGGCTCTCGGCTTCATGTACACCCAGGTGGAACCGGGCGATCTGCCCGCCTACGCCGTGAGTTTCGGCGACGAGCAGCTGCCCCAGACCGGCTACCACTGGTCGGTGCCCATCGCCGGCGACTGGCTGCACCGCACCCTGAGCCAGGAGGACAAAGCCGCCGACCTGGGCGAGGTGACCGACGGCCGCCCCGCCCTGACTCTGCCCGCCGGCACCGAGGGCCGGCTGACCATCACCGACGAGGCGGGTGAGACGGTGTTCGAGGGCACCGCCGACGAGTACGCCTCCTTCTCCTTCGGGCAGAACGGCGTCTACACCGCCCGGCTGACGGTGAGCCCCCAGGTGAACGAGTTCAACCCCACCACCCGGATGGAGGGCTACTGTCTCTACGAATTCACCTTCCGGCTGAACGCCCGGCCCACCCTCACGTTGTCCCACACCAGCATGGTGCAGGGCGGGGTGATCGGGGTGCGGCTCACCGGCGTGATGGGGGATGTGACCCCCACCCTCTCCTGCGAGTTGGCGCCGGCGGTGTTCACCTTCCACGAGGGCGCCTGGATCAGCTACATCCCGGTGGACTACAACCAGTTCGGCGGCGACTATGAGATCACCGCCACGGCGGGCGACCAGACGGTGAGCGCCACCGTGAACGTCTACGGCCGGGAGATCCGGGAACTGGACACCTACACCATCGACGGCACGGCCGCCATCCCCTACATCGGGTCGGTGCCCGGTCAGCTGGAGGATGTGATGACCATCTGCGACCCCGACATCTACTGGAACGGCGCCTTCACCCAGCCGGTGAGCGGCAAGGTGGTGCGGGATTACGCGGTGATGGAATACACCGACCGCATCGACGAGCTGACCCTCTCCATCTATCCCGAACTGGCGGTGCTCAACGAGCAGATCGTTCCCCGGCGCAGCGTCAACGTGACCATGGCGGTGACCCCCGGCAAGAAGGTGCTGGCCCCCGCGGCGGGCCGGGTGGTCTACGCGGGCATCGCCGGCAGCGCCGGCCGCACGGTGGTCATCGAGCACGGCTGCGGCCTCAAGAGCATCCTCTACCTGCTGGGCCGCATCGACGTGAGCGAGGGCGAGTATGTGGCCCAGAACGATGTGCTGGGCACCACCCAGGGCCACATCACCTGCGAAATGCGCCTGTACGACATCCCCATCAGCCCCTGGGAGGCCTGGCGCGGCCAGGGCGCCCTGATGTGGCAGGGCTGAGGGCCGGCATCCCTCCCCTTCTCTCCCGGCATATGCCTGGCCCCGGCGCCCGGCGGCGGAAGCCGGCCTTCGCCCCGGCGCCTCTCCGCCCCGATTCCCGCCGGTCCATGCCGGGCCGCGTCGGGCCGGACGACCGGTCCGCCCCGGCGGCCTTTGCCCGCAGATCCGTTCCCTTTTGCCGCCCCGGGCTCCCGTTCCCGCGGCGGCTTTTCCTTTCCACAAAAAGTGCCCGGCACGGTGAGATCCCCCGCGCCGGGCACTTTTTCATCCAGTGATTTTACTATATGTATTATCTTATCAAATAATACAAAACCATGAGCACCGCCAGCAGCCCCACGTTGACCAGGGTGAACCAGAGCAGGTATTTCCCCTTTTGGGCGGGGTAGCGACGGGCGAAGAACTTGTAGGAGATGAGGCTGGCCATGGAGGCGATGAGGGTGCCCAGGCCCCCCAGGTCGCACCCCACGATGAGGGCGGGCCAGTTGGAGCTGTACCCCGCCAGCAGCAGGGCGGCGGGCACGTTGCTGATCACCTGGCTGGCCAGCACCGCCACCTCCACCTCCCGGCCGGCCAGCGCCCCGGCCAGAAAGGCCGAGAAGGCGGGCAGCCGGCCCATGTTGCCGATGAAGAGGAAGAAGGCCACGAAGGTGGCCAGCAGGGCGTAGTCCAGCTTTTTCAAAAGGGGCCGGTCCACCACCAGCAGCACCGCCAGCGTCAGCCCCGCCGCGGCCAGCGGGGCCAGCAGCTTGGCGATGCACAAAAGGCACACCGCCCCCAGGGCGGCGAAGAGGGCGATGCGCCGGGGGCTGCCCTGCTGTTCCGGCTTCACCTCGGCGTGCATTTTTTCGCTTTTGGGCACCAGGGCCAGCAGAGCGATGCCCGCCGCCGAGGCCGCCGCGTAGGGGGCCAGCAGCAGGCAGAAGCTGCCGAAGGCCATCCCCGACCGGTTGTAGAGGTAGAGGTTCTGGGGGTTGCCCATGGGGGTGAGCATGCTGCCCAGGTTGGCCGCCGCCGTCTGCAGCACCACCAGCGGGATGGCCAGCCGCTCGCAGCCGGCCATCTCCAGCACCACCAGCCCGAAGGGCACAAAGGTGATGAGGGACACGTCGTTGGTCACCAGCATACTCACGAAAAAGGGCAGAAAGGTCAGCACCAGCAGCATCTGCCGGGTGGTGGACAGCCGCCCCAGCAGCGCCGCGCCCAGCGCGTCGAACACCCCCTGCCCCTGCAGGCCCTTGCTCACCGCCATCAGGCTGAAAAGCAGGGCCAGGGTGTCCCAGTCCACATAGTCGAGATACCCTCTGTCCGGCGGCACCGCCGCCATGGAGAGCACCGCCAGCACCGCGGCGGCGCAGAGCACCACCTCGCTCTTCGCGAAGGCCAGCGCCCGGTCAAGATACTTTTTCATTTGTTCCTTCCCACTCTCTTTTCCGCAAAGAGGCGCCCCCGGCTGCCCGGGCGGCGGGGGCTTCCCTCCGCCCGGTGGGGGCGCTTTTTGTTTGTGTTTTGTTGTTATTCGTCCAGCTGGAAATCCCCCGGGCGCAGTTCGTCCAGCGCCGCGTCCGGCTCCGCCGCCAGCCGCCGCCCCTGGTTCAGGATGGCCGCCTCCAGGGTGTTGCGGGCCAGCCGGCCATTGCCGTTCTCGGCGGCGTTCTCCGCCTGTTTGCGGTCGTAGAAGGCCAGCAGCGGCCCGTCGCACTCCGCCGCCAGCCGGTAGCCCCGGCCCTTGGCGGTGAGTTTGGTGATGGCCAGCAGTTCGGCGCCGGTGTAGTCGGGGAATTCGATCTTGTTGGGGAAGCGGCTGCGCAGGCCGCTGTTCGCCTGCAAAAACTCCTCCATCTCTTTGGTGTAGCCCGCCAGGATGACCACCAGTTCGTCCCGGTGGTCCTCCATGCCCTTCACCAGCGTGTCGATGGCCTCCAGGCCGAAGGTGTCCTGCTCGCCGCGGTAGAGGGAATAAGCCTCGTCGATGAACAGCACGCCCCCCAGCGCCGACTGGATCACCTTCTGGGTCAGCGGCGCGGTGTGGCCCACATAGCGGCCCACCAGGTCCGCCCGGCTCACCTCCACCAGCTGCCCGCCGGAGAGGGCCCCGATGGCCTTGAGATACCTGCCCACCAGCCGGGCGATGGTGGTCTTGCCGGTGCCGGGGTTGCCGGTGAAGATCATGTGCATGGACACGCCCGCCGTCTTCATGCCCGCCGCCGCCCGGCGGCGCTGCACGGCCACCGCGTCCTCCAGCCGCAGCACATAGTCCTTCACTTCGCGAAGGCCGATGATGCCTTCCAGTTCGGCCTTCACCTCCGCCAGGTCGCCGGTGTATTCTGCGGGCAGCACGGCCAGCAGGTCCACCGGCTCGCCCCCGTCAAAGGCGGCCAGCACCTGCCCGTTCTCCCCCGCCTGCAGGGTGACGGCGGCGGCTTTGCGGCCCCGCAGCTTGTGCTCCGCCAGGGCGGCGAAGCACCGGTCACAGAAGTCCGCCAGCCGGCCCACCCCCTGTTCGCCCTTTTGGGCTACCAGGTCCGCCAGCCCTTCGCCCGCCGCGGTGAGGGTCCAGCCCAGCCGCTCCTTTGTCCTGCGGGCCAGCCCGTTCAGCTGCCGCCCTGCGATGGCCAGCAGTTCTTCTTTGCAGAACGCCGGCGCCTCGCACTCGTCCCCCACCGCGCTGGCGAAGGCCGCCCCCAGCAGCGACGCCAGCGCTCGCTTTCCGCCGGGGCAGAGGAACACCAGATACTTGCCCCTGGCGCTGAGAGTGCCCACCGCGCCGGGGGCCAGGGCGGTGCCGGTCTCCACCAGCATCCCCTTCTGCACCACATACCGGCTGGCCAGCCGGGCGCTGCCGGTCTCGGCCAGCTGGGCCAGCAGGGCCAGGCAGCCGGGGTGGCAGCTCTCCGCGTTCTCAAAAGCCAGCACCGGGTCGGGGCCGGCCAGGGCGGCGTAGAGGTCCTGCAAGAAGAGTTTTTCCTGGGCCGGGCTGCCGTAGAGGGCCAGGTCCATCCAGGCCACGCCCCCGGTGAGCAGCCCCTCTTCCTTCAGGGCCTTCACCGTCTCGGTGAGGGCGTAGTGCCGCCCCCGGCCCGCCTTGCCCGCCAGCACGATCACGTTGCGGGGTTTTTCCCCCGCCTCGCCCAGCACGAAGGGCCGGCGGAAGGCCGCCAGCAGCGCGGCGGAGAAATCCTCCCGGCCCGCCAGCGCGGCACGCTGGCGCTGCGCCGCCCGCTCAAAGGCGGCGTCGCTGTCCTTCGGCGCCGGCGCGGCGGCGGCCGCCTGGGCCGGGGTGAGCAGGCCGTCCCGCTCCATCTCCCGGGCAAGGCCCTGGCCCAGCCGGCTGATCTCCCGGCTTTGTTCCTCCAGCTGCCTGGTCAGTTCCTCGCTGTTGCGCAAAAGGCGGGCGCCGTCGGTGTTTTTGGCCGCGTCGGCGGCCGCGGCGGTGCGGGCCGCCGCCTCCTCCAGCTTCTTCTGGGCGTCGGCCAGGTCCTTTTCCGGCCCTTTGCCGCCCGCCGCGCCCCGAAAGCGCCCGCCGGGGCCGAACACCCCGTTCATCAGGTCCTCCCAGTCGGTGCTGCCGGCCATGGGTCACTCCTCCTTGTTCTGTTCCAGAATGGCGTGCAGGGCGGCGGCGTTCACCGCGCCCTTAAAGTCCTTGGCGCTGCAGCCGGCCCGCCCGCCGCCCGCGCAGGCACAGGCGCAGGCGCAGGAGACGCAGGCGCAGGCACAGGCGCAGCCGCCCCCCGAGCGCCGGCCCGCGCCGGAACCCCGGCTGGAGCCGCCGCCAAAGCCCCCGAAGCCGCCGGAAGCGCCGCCGCCCCCGCCGCCATGGGGCGGGCGGGGCCCGCCGTGGTGGTGGGGCCAGAACCAGCCCCCGAAACCGCCCAGGAAATAATTGCCGGAGGCGCGGCGCACGATGATCCAGAGGATCACGATGGTCACCAGCACCATCGTCATCAGGGCGTCCACGTCCACGCTGCTCTGCTGCACCACGATGTCGCCCATCTCCCAGCCGCCGGTGTCGGCGCTGTTCCGGTCCATGGTGGCGTCCAGCGGGGCGGCGGCAAAGGCGGACTGGTCCGCGTAGTCGGCGGTAAAGGTGAGGCGCGCGCCACTGGGCAGGTCGGTCCACTCGCCCTGCACGCCGCCCTCCACGTCCACCAGGTCGCCGGTAACGGGCACGCCATCCAGGCTGGCGGCATAGCTGGCGTTACCCGCGCCGTCCTTCCAGGTGAGGGAGAGGTGGCGGGTCTCAGCCTCGTCGAACCAGCCGGGAGTAAACTCGAAATTCACGGACCCGTCGTCGTAGACCTCATACAGGTGGCTCACCTGCACCGAAAAGTCCAACTGCACCGTCTCCCCCGCCTGATAGGGGCGATCCAGTTCCAGCCGTACATAGCTGCCTCCTTCGTTGTAAGGGTAGGCTACGGTGATGGGCTTACGCATCCAGATCACCGGCTCAATATTATTGTTGGGCATTCCCACCTTCACCCATTCCAGCGGGCCGGCGGTGGTGGAGTCCAGCACAGTCCAGGTGATCTCATAGTCGATGACGGCACTGCCGTCCTCCTGGAGCGTCACCACGATGTTGTAGTCGTCAATGCGATCCAGATCGGCGGCCAGGGTCGCCGGGCAGAAGAGCACCGCCGTCAGCAGCGCCAGCGCCGCGAAGGCCAGGGCGAAGCGTTTTGCTTTTTTCATTGCGCGCCCTCCTTCTCCCGCAGCTGGCAGATGTGGTCCATCCTGGCGCTCTCGGCCCGGATGGCGGCGCACCGGGGGCTGTGCCAGATGGCCTTCCAGTCATCGGTGAGGATGTTGCCCAGCCCGTCATCGGTCAGCCAGCTCTGGCAGGGCACCACCGTGCCGTCGGGGGCCACCGCCATGTTGCTCAGGCAGGCCCCGCAGGTGGGGGCCATGGGCAGCCCCAGGCCCAGCAGCGTCTCGGGGGGCAGCCAGCCGGGGCTGGTGAAATCGATCTCCATGCCGTTTGCGGCGCAGTATTCCACCGCCTGCTTCAGCAGCGCTTCCAGTTCCTCCGGAGACAGGCGGGTGGCCCGGCTGCCCTCGGTGAGGGCCCCGCCGGTGGGGATGAGCCCCGAGCAGGTGACGTAGCGCACCCCGAGGCCGTGGAGGAACGCCAGCGTGGCGGCGTAGTCGGCGTTACGGCTGCACAGCGGGGTGTTCACGCTCACCGAGAGGCCCGCCGCCAGGGCGTTTTGGATGCCCGCCACCGTGTCGGCAAAGCCGGGCGCGCCCACCAGTTCGTTGTGGGCGGCGGCGTCGGCGCTGTACAGGGTGATCTGCACGCTGTCCAGGCTCGCCTCATAGAGGGCCTTGCAGAGCGCGGGGGTGAGCAGCCGGCCGTTCGAGTTCAGCCGGGTGACAAACCAGCGGGCGGCGTCCACCAGTTCCGCCAGGTCGGCGCGCATGGTGGGCTCGCCCCCGGTGAAGGTCACCTGGGGCACCCCCGCGGCCCGCAGTTTTTCCAGCACCTGTTTCCAGCCGGCGGTGTCCAGCTCCTCCAGGCTCGCCTCCGGCTGGCCGGCGGCGTAGCAGTGCAGGCACTTCTGGTTGCAGTTCCAGCGGCCCTCCTTCTCCATGGCGCTGATCATCAGGTCCATCCGGTGCGGCGCGGTCATCTGGGGGGCATAGTCCCCCAGGCTGATGGGCGCCACCTCCTCCGGCGGCTGCTGGCCCCGGGCGATGGCGATGAAGCTTTGCAGCATCCGGTCCAGTTCGGCGCGCATGCGGGCGGGCTTCACCCCGGGGTACACCCGCCGGGCGGCGTCCACCGCTTTGGCGGCCACCCCCTCCAGCGCCTCGTCGGGCACCTCCCGGTCGGCGTAAGGGGCCAGGGCGTCCATCAGGCAGGCCAGCAGGATGGCCCAGGAGATGTTCAGCGGCAGCACGTCGCGGCCGTTGAGGATCACCACATAGGGCACGCTGCGCCGCAGCCGGGTGGCGGGGGGCACCATGTGCAGCCGCACCACCCCCGGCCCGCCGGGGTTCAGGGTGATGTGGCGCACCTGGCGCAGGTATTTTTCCCGAAACAAAAATTCCCGCAGGGTCACAAGATCGATCACGGGTCGTTCCTCCTTTTGGGGCGGCGGCGTGCCGGGCACGCGCTCTGCTTTATTGTATCACACCCGCCCCGCCAAAAAAAGACCGCGGCGGGCCTTTTGCCCGCGCCGCGCTCCTCTTTTTCGCCGCCGGGCGGCGCGGGGAGGAAAAAGGGCCAAAAAAGGGGCTTTTTTCATAGATAATTTACAAATTAGCCCACACAAACGCCACACTTTTCTTTATAATATGAGGTAAAAGGACCGGGCGCGCGCAGCGCCCTTCTTTCAACTTTGCAGGGCGGAGGGATCTGGCATGGACGGCCGGGAGCATTTTGTGATATTCGACAAGGTGTGCAAGTACTACCAGATGGGGGAAGTGCGCATCGCCGCCGCCGACCACATCAGCTTCCACATCGACAAGGGGGAGTTCTGCGTCATCGTGGGCCCCTCCGGCGCGGGCAAGACCACCGTGCTGAACATGCTGGGGGGCATGGACGTGTGCGACGAGGGCCACATCTGGCTGGACGGCGCCGAGATCAGCGCCATGACCCAGCGGCAGCTCACCGGCTACCGCCGGCACGACGTGGGTTTTGTGTTCCAGTTCTACAACCTGGTGCAGAACCTCACCGCCCTGGAGAACGTGGAGCTGGCCAGCGAGATCTGCCGCGACCCCCTGCCCGCCGCCGAGACGCTGGAGCATGTGGGCCTGGGGCAGCGGATGGCCAACTTCCCGGCGCAGCTTTCGGGCGGCGAGCAGCAGCGGGTGTCCATCGCCCGGGCGCTGGCCAAGAACCCCAAGATCCTTCTGTGCGACGAGCCCACCGGCGCGCTGGACTACAACACCGGCAAACAGGTGCTCAAACTCCTGCAGGACACCTGCCGCACCACCGGCCGCACGGTGATCGTCATCACCCACAACAGCGCGCTCACCGCCATGGCGGACCGGGTGATCCGCATCAAGAGCGGGCAGGCCATCTCCAACGAGACCAACCCCGCCCCCACGCCGGTGGAACAGATCGAGTGGTGATATGAGTTGTTGAATCGTACTTACTGGAAGTCCATCCTGCGCACGGTGCGCTCCAGCCTCTCCCGCTTTCTGGCGATCTTCGCCATCGTGGCGCTGGGGGTGGGCTTTCTGTCCGGCCTGCTGGCCGCCCCGGTGGACATGCGCCTGTCCACCGACACCTACTGCCGCGAGGCAGACCTCTACGACATCAAGATCCAGTCCACCCAGGGCCTCACCGACGAGGACCTGGCCGCCGTGCGCGCCGTGGAGGGCGTGGCGACGGTGATGCCCGCCCGGGACATGGACCTGGTGCTGACCAAGTCCTCCGGCGAGAGCCTCACCACCCGGCTGCAGAGCATCCCCGGGGACGACCTGCCCGAGGCCGACCGGCTCAACCGGCTCACGCTGGTGGAGGGCCGGATGCCCTCCGCCCCCGGCGAGATCGCCGTGGGCCTGACCAAGGATTTTTCCGGCGACACCCCTGAGATCGGCGACGTGCTGACGGTAAACGCCACCGAAAACGACGAGGACATCACCGGCGCGCTGCCCGCCACCTTCACGGTGGTGGGCACCGTGCGCTCCGCCGCCTACTTCTCGGTGGAGGCGGAGTATACCAACACCGGCAGCGGCACCATCGACCTGTTCGCCTACGCCCCCGAGGCGAGCTTTGACATGGACTACTACACCACCTTTTACATCGCGGTGGAGGGGGCGAGCGAACTCAACTCCTTCTCCGCGGCCTATGAGAACAAGGTGGCCGGCGTGATGGACGGGCTGGAGGCCATTCAGGACGGGCGGGTCCAGGCCCGCTACGACCAGATCATCCACGACGCCCAGGCCGAACTGGACGACGCCTGGGCGGAATACAACGACAAAAAGGCCGAGGCGGAGCAGAAACTGGCGGACGCGAAAGACGAGCTGGACGACGGCTGGGCCAAGCTGGCGGACGGCGAGGCGGAGCTGGAGGACGCCAAGCTGGAGATCGACCGGGGCCAGGCGGAACTGGACGACGGCAAGGACGAGTTTTACCGGCTGCTGCCCGGCTACAAGCAGCAGATCGCCGACGGCAAGGACAAGATCCTGAGCAACCAGGCCCAGTTGGACGACGCCCAGGCCAAACTGGACGAGGGCCGGGCGCAGCTGGACCAGCTGCAGACGGGCAAGACCGCCTTCTGGGGGCAGATCGTGCCGATGCTGCAGCAGATGGGCCTGCCCATCGACGCCTCCGACCAGTCGGACGCCGCCACCCTGCGGACCATCGCCACGGTGGAGCAGCTTCTCGCCGGCGGCGGCACGGCCCAGGGCGGCACAACGGAAGGCGGCACGGCCCAGGGCGGCACGGCTGCCGAGGGCGGCACCGCCCAAAGCGGCGCCACCGGGGACAGCACGGCCGCCGGGACCGGGGCGCTTCCGGGCGTGCCCGCCGGCGCGGCCATGACCCCCGAGCAGAGCGCCGCGCTGCTGGAGCAGCTGACCCAGCTGAAGACCGGCCTGCAGGCGCTGGCGGACCAGGGCACCACTCTGGATGCCTCGCTGGCGGCGCTGGACGCCCAGCAGGCCCAGATCAACGACGGGCGCAAACAGCTGAGCGACGGCTGGGCCGAACTGCAGCAGAAGGAGCAGGAACTGAACGACACCATCGCCTCCACCGAGAGAACCTTTGCGGAGACGGACGAAAAGCTGCTGGACGCCCGCCAGCAGTACGCCGACGGCCTGGCCGAGCTGGAGGATTCCCGCCAGGAGCTGATCGACGGCCAGCAGGAATATGAGGACAACAAGGCCGAGGCGGAGACAGAACTGGCGGACGCGAAGGAGGAGATCCTGGACGCCGAGAGCGAGGTGCGCCAGATCGAGAAGGGCAAGTGGATCCTGGGCGACCGCAGCGACAACACCAGCTTCTCCAGCTACGGCGACAACGCCGACAAGATCGCCGCCATCGCCACGGTGTTCCCGGTGTTCTTCTTCCTGGTGGCGGCGCTGGTGGCCCTCACCACCATGACCCGCATGGTGGAGGAGGAGCGGGGCCAGGTGGGCACCATGAAGGCGCTGGGCTACTCCCGCTGGCAGATCGCCGCCAAGTACATCCTCTATGCCCTCACCGCCAGCCTCACGGGCAGCGCGGTGGGCATGCTCATCGGCATGCATCTGTTCCCCCGCATCATCCTCAGCGCCTACAACATCATGTATGACCTGCCCGAACTGCTCACCCCCTTCAACTGGGGCTTCGGGCTGCTGGCCACCGGCGCGGCGCTGGCCTGCACCCTGCTGGCCACCCTGAACGCCTGCTGGGCCGAACTGCGGGAGCAGCCCGCCAGCCTGATGCTGCCCAAGGCCCCCAAGGCGGGCAAGCGCATCCTGCTGGAGCACATCGGCCCGGTGTGGCGGCGGATGCGCTTCACCCACAAGGTCACCGCCCGCAACCTGTTCCTCTACAAAAAGCGCTTCTTCATGACGGTGGTGGGCATCGCCGGCTGCACCGCCCTGCTGGTGACCGGCTTCGGCCTGCACGACTCCATCTCCGACATCGTGGAAAAGCAGTTCAACGAGCTGGCCCACTATCAGCTGCTGGTGTCGCTGCAGGACGAGAGCGCCCTGGAGGGCCGGGACCTGCAGGCCCTGCTGCAAAGCGGCGACCAGATCACCGGCTACCTGGCGGTGACCCAGGAGGACGCCACCGTGGTGCCCCGGGAGGACACCCCGGAGGACAACGTCTATCTGGCGGTGCCCACCGACACCCAGGCCATGAACGAGTACTTCACCTTCCGGCACCGGGTGGGCGGCGGAACGGTGCCCTTTGAGGAGGGCTCGGTGATCATCACCGAAAAGCTGGCGGAGCGTCAGAAGCTGGAGGTGGGCGACGCCATCACGGTGGAGAACGCCGACGGCGACGAGGCCACCTTCACCATCACCGGCATCTGCGAGAACTATGTGTATCACTACGTCTACATGAGCGCGGACGTCTACCGGGCCGCCTTCGGCAAGGACCCGGAGCCCAACCTGCTCTACTGTCGCCTGGCGGACGGCGTGGACACCCCCGAGGGGGAGGACGCCCTGGCCACCGCGCTGCTGAAGTGCCGGGATGTGGCGGGCGCCCAGTTCACCCACGAGATCACCGCCAGCTTTTCCCAGAGCCTCGACAGCATCAACTACATCGTGGTGGTGCTGATCGTGGCGGCGGGGGCGCTGGCCTTCGTGGTGCTGTACAACCTCACCAACATCAACATCACCGAGCGCTCGAAGGAGCTGGCCACCATCAAGGTGCTGGGCTTCTACGACGGCGAGGTGGGCGCCTACATCTACCGGGAGACCTCCATCCTCACCCTCATCGGCACGGCCTGCGGCCTCGTGTTCGGCATCGCGCTGCACACCTTCGTCATCCGCACCGCCGAGGTGGACATGGTGATGTTCGGCCGCTCCATCTATCCGCCCAGCTTTGTGTGGTCGGCCCTGCTGACCATCCTGTTCAGCCTGCTGGTGAACGCGGTGATGTACCGCAAGCTGAAGAACATCAGCATGGTGGAGAGCATGAAGGCGCCGGAGTAAACCCCGCCGCGTTCACCCGCGGCCCGGGTGCCGAGGGGGCGGCGGGCATCGGCCTGCCGGCCGCTGCGCCGCACAACAAAACAAGTGGGGCGGCATGGCCTTTGCCATGCCGCCCCGCTTTTGTTTGCCGCGCCGCGCGGGCGTTTTTACTTTTGCGCCATCATCTTTTCGGCCAGCTTCTGAGCCACCAGGATCAGCACGATGGCGGCCACCGCCAGGATCGCGGACCCCACAAAGCCCATGGTGTACCGGCCGGTGGTGTCGTAGAAGTAGGCGCTGATCTTCGGGCCCACAAAGGCGCCGATGCCGTAGCCGATGAAGATCAGGCCGTAGTTGCTGTTGTAGTTCTTGGAGCCGAAGATCAGCCGGACCATCGGCGCGAAGACCACCAGCAGGCCGCCGAAGGAGAAGCCCACCAGCACCACGCAGAAGATGAAGAAGGGCAGGCTGGTGGCCTGGGTGAGCAGCAGCATGGACGCGCCGTTGATGACCATCAGCAGCACCAGGCTCTTCCAGCCCTTGAGGATGTCGTAGATGAAGCCGAAGCCGATGCGCCCGCACATGTTGGACAGGGTCATGATGGACACGCACAGAGCGGCCACCATGGCGTCCTGGCCCACCTGCCGCTGGGCGATGGGGCTGGTGAAGCTGACCATCATGGTGCCGGCGGCGTTGGCGAAGATGAACATCAGCAGCAGCACCCAGAACACCGGGGTGCGCACCATCTGGCCGATGTTGTAGTCACGGGTGGAGAGCACCTTGGCCTGGGAGGCGGAGGGCTTCCAGCCTTCCGGCATCCAGCCTTCGGGGCAGGGCACGATCATCCAGGCCACGGCGCCCACGCCGATCAGGAACACGATGCCCAGCACACGGCAGGTCATCTGGGCGCCCAGGGAGTCGATCAGCGCCTGGGCGATGGGGCTCATGATGAAGGGCCCGCAGGAGGCGCCGGCCTGCACCAGGCCGGAGATGGAGCCGGAGCGGTCCGGGAACCACTTGAGGGCGGTGGGCAGACAGGCGGGGTAGATCAGGCCGCCGCCCGCGCCGGCCAGCAGCCCGTAGAAGATGTACAGCTGGGGGATGCTGGTGGCAAAGCCGGTGAGGAACCAGCCGCCGGCGAACAGGCACAGGCCCATGTAGATGGTGATGCGGGGGCTGAGCTTCTCGGCCAGCGAGCCGCCGATGAAGCCCACCGCGCAGTAGACGAACATGTAGATGGTGTAGGCCAGGGCGAAGTCGGAATCGCTCCAGCCGAACTGGGTGGTCAGGGGGATGCAGAACAGGCTGAAAAAGGCGGTGGCGGAGGTGAACAGGCTCTGCAGCCACACGCCCGCGAACACCCGCCAGCGGGTAGATTTGGTAACGGTCATGTCAAAAACTCCTCTCTCGTCGGGTGCTCAGCACTGCAGGGTGCCCAGGTCCAGGGCCACGTCCCGGCCGTTGAACTTGCCGGCGGCCCGGCTGGTGCCCAGCCAGTAGACCATGTCGGAGATGTCCTCCACCTCCAGGAAGGGCACGCCGGCGTACATCTCCTTGTAGTCGGCGAAGTGCTTGCCGGTGAGTTCGTTGATGAACTCCACATAGTCCTGGGTCTCGCACATGGGGGTCTTCACCTTGGTGGGGCACAGGGCGTTCACGATGATGCCCTTGCTGCCCACTTCCTTGGCCAGGGTCTTGGTCAGGCCCAGCACGCCCCATTTGGCCATGCAGTAGGTGGCCAGCTTGGGGGTGCCGTACAGCCCGCTGGTGGAGGAGATGTTGATGATGCGCCCGAAGCCCTGCTTGAGCATGTACTGGGTGGCGTACTTGTCGGTGCGCCAGGTGCCGATCAGGTCGATGTTGATGACCTTCTCCACCTGGGCGTCGGTGAGCTCCCAGGTGTTGCCGAAGTTGATCACGCCCGCATTGGCGATCACCACGTCCAGCCGGCCGAACTTGGCCCAGGTGTCCGCAAAGAGCTTTTCCATATCCGGGGTGCTGCACACGTTGCACTTCTCCGCCAGCACCTCGGCGCCCAGGGCCTCCAGTTCACGGATGGTCTCCTGGAAGCGGGCGTCCTCCACGTCCAGCATGTCCGCCACCACCACATTGAACCCGTTCTGGGCGTACTTTACCGCGTGGGCACGGCCCTGGCCCATGGCGGCGCCGGTGATCAGCACGACTTTCTTTTCCTCACTCATCGTTCCTCGCTCCTTCAAAGCATATCGTTGCATTTATAACGTTGTGGATTTAACGATCCCGGGTAACAAAGAGATCCTTTTCCGGGGGCCCGCCGGCAAAAGGATCTTTTTTGTTTCCGCACAACAGTATAGGGATTCAAGTTATTTTAATGTCAATCCGGCATTTTGCCACAAAAAAAGTCGCCCCCGTTGTGAAAAACAACAACAGGGACGGCGCTGATTTTCGTTTTGGCAGGCCCGCAGGCGGCAGGACGGGAGCCTTTTCCGCGGGCGGCGGGCGTTTTTCCGCCGGGGCCGGCGGGCGTTTTCCGTCGGCGCGGCGGGCGATTTTCCGTCGGTACGGCAGGCATTTTTCCGCCGGGGCGCGGCGGGCGATTTTCCGTCGGCGAGGCGGGCGCCCGGGGCGGGGCCCCCGACAGCGGGGGATGCGCTTTCGCCGGGCCGTCCGGCCCCGGTCAGCCCGGGGCCACGGGATACCACACGATGTGCCAGTTGAAATACTCCTCCTCCGGTTTGGTCATGCACACCACCTGGGTCACCACGTCCCCTGCCAGGTCCAGGCCGTTGCGCCGCAGCCAGTCGAAGCCGGGGCGCAGGCTGTCCAGCGTGAGGTACTGGCCCGAGCGGGAGGGCACGCAGGTGTGCACACAGGGGCAGGGAGGATAGT
The DNA here is from genome assembly GCF_944382735.1 of Candidatus Allofournierella merdavium. Lineage (NCBI taxonomy): Bacteria > Bacillati > Bacillota > Clostridia > Eubacteriales > Oscillospiraceae > Allofournierella > Candidatus Allofournierella merdavium. The sequence continues at coordinate 93,049 of NZ_CALWND010000003.1, forward strand.
ACTGCACGCCGGAGCCCTGTTTCACCTGCAGAAATTCGGCGTACTCCTCGTTGAGGCCCATGCCGAAGTCGAAGTGGGAGTCCCCCGCCCGGATGCGGTCCTCGTAAAAGACGGCGCAGGAGTAGACAAAGGGCTCCTTTTCCGCCCATTCGGCGACAAGGCCCAGCTGGGCCTTGTCCCGGAAGAGGGTGTAGTTCTGCTGGGTGTTGATGCGGTAGATGCCGGGCCGCTGGGCCAGCTTGAAAACGCCCACGCTCTCCCGGGCGTCCTGGATCATGGCCTGGCTCTGGCGGATGCGCTTGAGCATGTTCATCTGAAAGATGATCTCGTGCTCCACCGCGGCCTCCTGGTCCCGCAGGCGGTCCTGGATGAAGCCCAGTTCCCGGCTGCGGAACAACTCGCTCACCTGCTCCAGGGAGAAGCCGTATCGCTGGTAGTGGCGGGCCCGCAGCAGCATGTGCAGGTCCCAGGTGCTGTAGTAGCGGTAGCCGGTTTCCGGGTCCCGCAGCGGGCGGATGATGCCCTTGCTCTCGTAGTAGCGGATCGCCTCGGCGGAGATGCCCAGCAGCGAGGCCATCTTGCCGATGCTGTATTTCTGATACATCCGGTACGTCCCACCCTTCAAGCGGCTTGAGGCTTTTGGCGGCGTTTTCCGCCCGCCGATACCATCAGTATAGCACACTGCCCCCATTTTTTTCCAGCCGGGGCGGGCGGGAGCGCGGGCGCCGAAAAAATTTTTGCCGCGGCGGCGGGGCCGGGGCCCGCCGCCGCGGCCTTTAGGCGGGGTATGTGAACCGCCGGTGGGCCGTCAGTTCCTCTTTGTACTTTCTGATGTAGTATTTGGCCATGTTCAGGTTCTGTTCGGAGTAGTTGCCGCACTCCTCCGGCCGGGCGCCGGGGATCTCCCCCTCATAGCGCAGGATAAAGTCGCACATGTCCAGCACCATCTCCAGAACATCCTGGGGGTTCAGGTCCCCGAACATCACCAGGTAGCAGCCGGTGCGGCAGCCCATGGGCCCGAAATACACGATCTCGTCTTTGCGGGGCGCGTTGCGCAGGTAGGTGGCCGCCAGGTGCTCGATGGTGTGCAGCGCCGGCACGTCGATGACCGGCTCGCGGTTGGGGGCCGTGATCCGCAGATCAAAGGTGGTCACCACACAGTCCCCCTGCCGGTCCCGCCTGGAGACATACAAGCCGGGCAGCAGCCGCAGATGGTCGATCGTAAAGCTCGCGATTCGTTCCATAACAGTTCCTCCGTAAATTCGATCCTGGCGGCATGCGATCCGCGATGCCAGCCCGTATAAACAACAAATCCGAACCCATTGCCAACCGGCACAAGGTTCGGATCTGTTTGTTGTGGTGGAGAATTAGGGACTCGAACCCCAGACTTCCTGCGTGTGATGCAGGCACTCTAACCAGCTGAGCTAATCCTCCGCGACGACGTTTATTATAGCACGGTCCGCGCCAAAATGCAAGGGGGAATTTTCGAACTTTTTTCGCCGGCATTTTCGCGGGCGGGCCGCAGGCCCTTTTGCGCCTCAAGCCGCGGTTTTTCTTGCATTGGGCCGGGGCGCGTGGTATCCTGTATAAGTATTGAACTCACTCTGAAACATGGCGAGGGTAATGTGTATGCAGATCGGATTTGACAACAATCTTTACATTCAAAAACAGACCGAGAACATCCTGGCCCGGATCGACAAATTCAAGGGCAAACTGTACCTGGAGTTCGGCGGCAAGCTGTTCGACGACTACCATGCCGCCCGGGTGCTGCCCGGCTTTGACGTGAACGGCAAGATCCGCCTTTTGCACGAACTGCGGGACAAGGCGGAGATCATCTTCTGCGTCTCCGCCGGCGACATCGAAAAGACCAAGATGCGGGCGGACCTGGGGATCAGCTACGACATGGAGGTGCTGCGCCTCATCGACGACATCACCGCCATGGACATCGCGGTGAACAGCGTGGTCATCACCCAGTACACCGGCCAGCCCGCCGCCGACGCCTTCGCCAAGAAGCTTTCCAGCCGGGGGGTGAAGAACTACGTCCACCGGCCCATCGCCGGCTACCCCATGGCGGTGGACCACATCTGCTCCGACGCCGGCTACGGCTCCAACCCCTACATCGAGACCACCAAGCCCCTGGTGGTGCTCACCGCCCCGGGCCCCGGCAGCGGCAAGCTGGCCACCGCCCTCTCCCAGGTGTACCACGAGTACCGGCGGGGGGTGATGGCGGGCTACGCCAAATTCGAGACCTTCCCCATCTGGAACCTGCCCCTGAAGCACCCGGTGAACCTGGCCTACGAGGCGGCCACCGCCGACCTGGACGACGTGAACATGATCGACCCCTTCCACCTGGAGGCCTACGGCGAGACCACCGTGAACTACAACCGGGATGTGGAGGCCTTTCCCATCGTGCAGAACATCCTGGCCCGCATCACCGGCGACAAAAACTTCTACCGCAGCCCCACCGACATGGGGGTGAACATGGCGGGCTACGCCATCTTCGACGACAAGGTGGTGCGCGAGGCCGCCACCCAGGAGATCCTGCGCCGCTACTACAAGGCCGCCTGCGACGCAAAGCAGGGCAAGGCCAGCGAGGCGGCTCTGCGCAAGATCGAGAGCATCCTGCAGCAGCTGGACGTGGGCACCGACAGCCGGGCGGTGGTGGCCCCGGCGCTGGAAAAGCAGCGCGCCAGCGGCAGCCCCGCGGCGGCGCTGCAGCTGCCGGACGGGCAGATCGTCACCGGCAAAGCCAGCGATCTGATGAGCGCCTCCAGCGCCACCGTGCTGAACAGCATCAAGGCGCTGGCGGGCATCCCCGACGAGGTGCTGCTCATCAGCCAGCAGGTGCTGGTGCCGCTGCTGCGCCTCAAGGTGGACTACCTCCACAGCCGGGCCAGCGTGCTGAAGGTGGACGACGTGCTGGCGGGCCTGGCGGTGAGCGCCGCCACCGACGAGACCGCCGCCCGGGCCCTGGCCGCCCTCAAGGACCTGCGGGACTGCGACATGCACTCCACCCAGATGCTGCACAGCGGCGACGAGGGCACCCTGCGCAAGCTGGGGGTGCGCCTCACGATGGAGCCGGTGTATCCCGGCAAGGACCTGTTCTTCTGATGGCCTGAAACGCACAAAAGCGGCCCCCGCAACAGCGCGGGGGCCGCTTTTTGGTCTGCCCATCCGGGCTTCGCGGCCGCAGTAAGGCCGCGCCCTTTGTCCCGGCAGCGCGCCCTCTGCCCCACGGCCCCGGGGCGCCACCCCTAAAGCGAACGGCACCCCTCTGCCGGCGAAAAAGCCGGCGGTTTTACGCACTGTGCACACAAAACCGCCGACTTTTTCTGTCAAGGTATCAGGATCCCCGGTACACGCCCGCGGATCCTGACCCTGTTTTTCCCTCAAAAATCAGTTACAGTTCGATGTCCTGCAGCCGCAGCAGCGCCAGGATGTAGATCTTCAGCGCCTGCATCAGCTGGTCGATGTTGGCCCCCTCGTTGGCGCCGTGCATCGGGCCGGCAAATTCCGGCAGCACGGTGTCCAGCCGCTCGGGGCCGAAACTCACCGCCCGGGGGAAGTGCCGGGCGTAGGTGCCGCCGCCCATGGTGAAGGGCTTGGCGTTTTCGCCGGTGACCTGGTTGTAGGTGTCCACCAGGGCCTGAATGGCCGGGTCGTCGGCGCTGATGTAGAAGGGCTTTTTCCAGCGGGCGTCCTCCACCGTGCCGGCCTTGCCCAGCGCGTCGGCCAGCCGCCGGGCGATCTCCTCACCGGTGATGCTGGTGGGATACCGGCAGTCCAGATCCTGCCGGATGCGTCCGTCCCGGATCGTGATCATGCCGCCGATGATGGTGAGGGGGTCAAAGGCCTCGTCCTTCGCGGCGATGCCCACCCCGCTGCCGTCGGTGGCGTGGTGCAGCTTTTGCAGCACCTTCAAAAATTCGTTCTCCGCCTCGGTGCAAAGCCCGTTGTCCAGCAGGTAGTCCACGATGAGGCCGATGGCGTTCACCGTGCCGGCGGGCATGGCGGCGTGGCCGCCCTTGCCCCAGCCCCGGATGCGCACCGCGCCGTTTTCCGCCTCCAGGGTGATGCCCTGGCGCTCGGAAAGCTGCGCGATGTCCCCCTTCACCAGGCAGCTGGCCCGGTCGGGGATGACGTTGTGGGCCACGCCGCCCTCGAACTCCAGCAGGTTGCCCGCCAGCGGCCCGCTCACCAGTTCGCCGTTGAAGCCGCCCTTCTCCCCGTTGCACACCGGGAACTCGGCGTCCGGCGAGAAGCAGAAGGCGGGGGCGGCGTAGTGCTCCAGATAGTAGTCCACGTCCTTCATGCCCGTCTCCTCGTTGGCGCCCAGCAGCGCCCGCACGGTGTACTTCAGGGGGACGTTGTTCTCCTTCAGAAACTTCAGGGCGTACAGGCACAGCACGCTGGGGCCCTTGTCGTCCGCCACGCCGCGGCCGATGAGCCAGCCGTCCCGCACCTGCATATCAAAGGGGTCGGCGGTCCAGCCGTTGCCCTGGGGCACCACGTCCAGATGGGTGATGGTGGCGATCTGGGCGTCGGTGGCGCCCGCAAGCTGGGCCCAGCCGATGTAGTTTTCGCAGTTGTGGGTGGCAAGGCCCATCTCCCCGGCAATGGCCAGGCCCTCCGCCAGGGCGGCGGCGGGGCCGGGGCCGAAGGGCTTGCCCTCTTCGGGCGCGCCCTCCACACTGGGCACATCCACCAGGCGCTTGATGTCGCGGACGACGTTGTCGCGGTTTTGGGCCACAAAGGCCTCCGCCGCGGCGCGGTATTGTTCGATCAGCATAGTTGTTTATCTCCTTTTGGATCGGTCGATACTCTCTGTGCCGCGGGGGCCGCGGCAGTTCTCCCGTCTATTATACCACCGGCGCGCCGCCTTGAAAACCATTTGCCCGCCGGGTATTTTCTGTTATAATGAAGGGGAATTCAGAGAAACGCGAGGACTCGTTCATGAAGGACAAAAAGGCCCTGAAGACCAACCTGATCTTTGCCGGCGTGCTGCTGGCGGCGGCGCTGGCGCTGTTTGCCCTGCTGCAGCTGCGGCCGTCGGGGGGCACCGCCCTGCTGACCTTCGGCGAGGACGGCAAGACCATGGAGATCCCGCTGGACAAGGACGCCCGCTACGACGTGGACACCGGCATTTACACCATCCACCTGGAGGTGAAGGACGGAGCCATCGCCTTTGTGGATTCCCCCTGTCCCGACCACCTGTGCGAGGGCTACGGCTGGCTGAGCCGGCAGGACGACTGGGCCGCCTGCCTGCCCGCCCGGGCCAACGTGGTGGTGATGAGCGAGGGTGGCTGACCCTCGGAAAGGAGCGCTGTTATGCGCAGGCTCGCCCTTTTGTGCATCTTCGCGGCGGTGTGCTGCCTCGCCCTGGCGGTGGCGGTGTTCGCCGGCCGCGCCCGGAACGAGGAGCCGGCCTCCGCGCCCGCGGCGCCGGCCGCGCCCGCCGCTGTGAGCGCCGCGCCCACCCCTGCCCCGTCGCCCTCCCCCACCCTCGCGCCCACGGCCAGCCCCGCCCCGGCAGGGCCGGCCTGGCAGCCGCTGGCCACCCCCTTCGATCTGGCGGGTCTGGACACAGAGCGCCTGGGCTGGGGCCAGGGCAGGCAGGTGAACGAGCGCAACCAGCCCATCGGCGCGGTGGCCTACCAGGAGAAATACGGCCCGTGGGGCGGGGCGTTCCTGGCCCCCGCGGCCGAGACGCCCACCATCTACCTCACCTTTGACTTCGGCTATGAGACGGGATATTCCGCCGCCATCCTGGACACGCTGCGGGAGAAAAACGCCCCCGCCACCTTCTTTGTGGTGGGCAGCTACGCCAAAAACAACGCCGACACGGTGGAGCGTATGCTGGCGGAGGGGCACACGGTGGGCAGCCACTCGGCCAGCCACAAGGACATGACCGCCCTCCCGGACGAGGAGGCCCGGGCGGAGATCACCGACTTCAACGCCCAATTTGCGGCGCAGTTCGGGGTGGCCCCCACCCTGTTCCGCTTCCCGGAGGGGGTGTTCAGCCAGCGGCTGCTGGCGCTGGCCGCCAACGAGGGGATGCGCAGCGTCTTCTGGAGCTACGCCTACGCCGACTGGGACGCAAATGACCAGCCGGAGGTGGCCGAGAGCCTGGAAAAGGCGCTGGCCGCCGCCCACCCGGACGCCATCTATCTTTTGCACCCCATGGCCACCAACAGCGCCCTGCTGGGCGATCTGATCGACGGGCTGCGGGCCGCCGGCTATACCCTTGCCGCCCTGTAAAAACGGGCGGTTTGCCGCTTCTGCCCCGCCCCTGTCCCCCCGGCTCCCGCCCCGCTGCGGGGCCGCGGCCCGTGCCCTCTTTGCCGCCGGTTCCGCCGGTGCCTCGCCGCCCCCTGCCGGGGCGGCTTCTTTGCGCCCTTTTCGCCCGCCGCCCCGCTTTCCCTTTTTTTAACACCGCCGGGAGATGCTGCCGGAAAAAGCCCCTTCGGGCGCGGTTTTTCGCCCGGTTTGGGTAAAATGTATGTAAAATGTTCCGCCGGGCTGTGGAAGGCATGTTAAATCCCATGGTATAATCGTGCCGGTGCGGCACCGGGCCGCACCGGAAAATGACGTTTGCGGGGAATCGAGCTTTGAGGTGTTTTTATGACCGTTTTTGACGTGATCAACGTGGCCGGGGGCCTGGCCCTCTTTCTCTACGGCATGTCCATCATGGGCAGCGGCCTGGAAAAGCTGGCCGGCGGCAAGCTGGAGGCCATTCTGCAGCGGCTGACCAGCAGCGTGTGGAAGGGCGTTTTGCTGGGCGCGGTGATCACCGCGCTGATCCAGTCCTCCTCCGGCACCACCGTCATCGTGGTGGGCCTGGTGAACAGCGGCATCCTGGCGCTGCCCCAGGCCATCGGCATCATCATGGGCGCCAACATCGGCACCACCGTCACCGGCCAGCTGCTGAGTTTGAGCGACATCTCCGGCTCCGGCTGGATCTTCACCATGCTCAAGCCCAGCACCTTCAGCCCCATCGTGGCCTTCATCGGCGCGGTGCTCTACGTCTTTTTCAAAAGCCCCAAAAAGCGCAACGTGGGCCAGATCTGCATGGGCTTCGGCATCCTGTTCACCGGCATGTTCACCATCGAGGCCGGCGTGAGCAGCCTCAAGGACAGCCCCCTCTTCGTGCAGCTGTTCTCCAGCCTGCAAAACCCCTTCCTGGGGGTGCTGGCGGGCACCCTGGTCACGGTGGCCATCCAGTCCTCCTCGGCCAGCGTGGGCATCCTGCAGGCGCTGTCCAGCACCGGGGTGGTCACCTGGGGCAGCGCCATCCCCATCATCCTGGGCCAGAACATCGGCACCACCTCCACCAGCCTGCTGGCCTCCATCGGCACCTCCACCGCCGCGCGGCGCAGCGCCATGGTGCACGTCTACTTCAACATCATCGGCACCGCCATCTTTCTGACGGTGATCTACAGTCTCAAGGCCCTGGGCTTTTTCCCCTTCTGGAACGAGGTGATCGACCGGGGCGACATCGCCAACTTCCACACCCTGTTCAACGTGGTGGTCACCCTGCTGTTTCTGCCCTTCACCAAGGTGCTGGCCTGGCTGGCGGTGCACACCGTGCCGGACAAGCCCGCCGAGGCGGCGGATCTGGATATGCCGGTGCTGGACCAGCGGCTGCTCTCCAGCCCGGCGGTGGCCCTGCAGCAGGCCCGGGGCGCAGTGGAGAAGATGGCCCGCCGGGCCCAGCGCAACTTCCAGCTGGCCTTCGGCCAGCTGCGCCGGTACGACCCGGAGGTGACCAGCACCATCACCCACCGGGAGGAGCTGCTGGACAAGATGGAGGTGTCCATCACCAACTACCTGATCCAGGTCAGCGACCAGGAGCTGAACGAGGGCGAGAGCCGCCAGGTGAGCGAACTGCTGAAGTTCATCTCGGAGTACGAGCGCATCGGCGACTACTCCATCAACATCCTCCAGTGCGCCCAGCGCATCCACGAGGAGGAGATCACCCTGTCCAAAAACGCCTGGGCCGAACTGGACCAGCTGGAGAAGTGCGCCGGCAAGGCGCTGGGGGTGGCCAACGACGCCTTCGCCGCCGAGGACGCGGTGCTGGCCGCCCAGGTGGAGCCGCTGGAGCAGGCGGTGGACGAGATGTGCGACGCGCTGCGCGAGCGGCACATCGGCCGGCTCAAGCGGGGCGAGTGCAGCATCGAGGGGGGCGTGGTGTTCCTGGACGTGCTCACCAACACCGAGCGCATCTCCGATCACTGCTCCAACATCGCCGGGCGCATCGTGGGCATGAGCGCCGACGACCTGGACTTCCACACCCGCAAGCACAGCCTGCTGGCGGGCCACGACGACGAGTTCAACCGCCAGCTGGACGCCGCCCGCCAGACCTATCTTGCGCCCCTGGGCATCTCGCCGGAGGGCTGAGCCGCCCGGCCTTTTCCCGCCCTGTTTTGCCCGATCCCGCCTTTTTTCCCCGCGAAAGCCTCGCTTTCGCGGGGTTTTTTCTTGCCCCGCCCCCGCCTTTGATGGTATAATCAACTTGATTACGGATTTTTTACCTTGTTTTAACCAAAATTTAACGAGGCGGCGCGGGCCGCGCGAAAGGGCAGGACGGTATGACCATCTTCAATGTGATCAACCTGGCGGGAGGCATCGCGCTGTTTTTGTACGGCATGTCCATCATGGGCACCGGGCTGGAGAAGCTGGCCGGCGGCAAAATGGAGGCCGTTCTGCAGCGGCTGACCAGCAGCGTGTGGAAGGCGGTGCTGCTGGGGGCCATCCTCACCGGGCTCATCCAGTCCAGCGCGGGCACCACCGTCATCTGCATCGGCCTGGTGAACAGCGGCATCTTCACCCTGTCCCAGGCCATCGGCATCATCATGGGCGCCAACATCGGCACCACCGTCACCGGCCAGCTCATCCGTTTGAGCGACATCTCCGGCTCCGGCTGGCTGCTGACCATGTTGAAACCCAGCACCTTCAGCCCCATCGTGGCCTTTGTGGGCGCAGTGCTGTTCGTCTTTCTAAAAAGCCCCAAAAAGCGCAACATCGGCCAGATCTGCATGGGCTTCGGCATCCTGTTCACCGGCCTGTTCACCATGGAGAACGCGGTGGCGCCCTTAAAGGACAGCCCCCTCTTCGTGCGGCTGTTCACCAGCCTGCAGAACCCCTTTTTGGGGGTGCTGGCGGGGGCGCTGGTCACGGTGGCCATCCAGTCCAGCAGCGCCAGCGTGGGCATTTTGCAGGCGCTGTCCAGCACCGGCGTCGTCACCTGGGGCAGCGCCATCCCCATCATCCTGGGCCAGAACATCGGCACCTGCTCCACCCCGCTGATCGCCTCCATGGGGGCCTCCACCGCGGCCAAGCGCAGCGCCATCGTGCACCTCTACTTCAACGTCATCGGCTCGGCCATCTTCCTGGCGGCGGTCTACGGCCTGAAGGCCGCGGGGCTGTTCCCCTTCTGGAACGACGTGATGACCAAGGGCGACATCGCCAACTTCCACACCCTGTTCAACGTGGTGGTCACCCTGCTGTTCATGCCCTTCACCCGGGCGCTGGCCTGGCTGGCGGAGCGCACCATCCCCGAGAAGGAGGGCGAGGCGGCGGACCTGTCCATGCCGGTGCTGGACCAGCGCCTGCTCCAGAGCCCGGCGGTGGCGCTGCAGCAGGCCAAGAACGCGGTGGAGAAGATGGCCAGCCGCACCCACACCAACTTCGCCAAGACGGTGGGCCTGTTCAACCGGTTCGACGCCGATGTGGCGGCCAACGTCTCCCACCGGGAGGAACTGCTGGACAAGATGGAGGTGTCCATCACCGACTACCTCATCCGCATCAGCGACCAGGAACTCACCGAGAGCGAGAGCCACGCGGTGAGCGAGTTTTTGAAGTTCGTGGGCGAGTACGAGCGCATTGGCGACTACACGGTGAACCTGATGGACTGCGCCCGCCAGCTGTCGGAGCAGGAGTGGAGCCTCTCCCCCACCGCCAAAAAGCAGGCGGCGCTGCTGTTCGAAGCGGTGGACGAGGTGCAGCGCATCGCCTCGCTGGCCTTTGTGCAGACCGACGCCGACCTGGCCGCCCAGGTGGAGCCGCTGGAGGAGACGGTGGACCGGATGTGCGACGTGATGCGCGAGGAGCACATCGCCCGCCTCAAGGGCGGCGAGTGCGCCATCGAACCGGGGCTTTTGTTCCTGGACATGCTCACCAACGCCGAGCGCATCTCCGACCACTGTTCCAACATCGCCGCCCGGCTCATCGGCGACGAGACCGACGACCCGGACGTGCACGCCCGCAAGCACAGCCTGCTGGCAGGGCAGGACGCGGCCTTCAACGCCCGGCTGAACACCTACGAGCAGAAGTATCTGGCGCCGCTGACCGAAGCGTGAGCGCAAAAAAGCGCCTTCCCCCCGGGGGGAAGGCGCTTTTTTTATTTCAGGAAGCCCTGGATGATCTTCTCCTCCGCCTGTTCGGGGGTGAGGCCCAGGGTGCACAGCTTGAGCAGCTGCTCGCCGGCGATCTTGCCGATGGCCGCCTCGTGGATGAGGGCGGCGTCCACATGGCCGGCCTCCAGGCCCGGCTGGGCCAGCACGGTGCCGTTCTCCGCCAGGATGGCGTCGCACTCCGAGTGGCCGGTGCAGGGGGCGTTGCCCCGGATGGTGGAGGCGAACTCCTGCCGGGAGTGGCCCCGCGCCACGCTGCGGCTCACAAGGTCGGCCGCACTGCCCTCGCCGTCCAGATGCACCACAAAGTCGGTGCGGGCGAACTCGTCGCCGCTGGTCATGATGCGCTCGCGCACCAGCAGGCGGGCGTTCTTCTGCAGCACCGCCCGGGTCTTGCGGTCGGTGTGGCTCACGCCGCCCAGCTGCACGGTGTCCATCTCCAGGCACGCGCCCTCGGCCAGCTCCGCGTCGGTGACCGGGTCGATCACCTTGCCGCCGGTGCCGCTGCCGGTGGCGATGTGCTTTTCCTTGTACAGCACATGGGCGCCCTTTTCCAGCACAAAGCGGTGGATGCCGTTGTGGCGGGCCTCCGCCTCGCCCTCGCTGTGCACGCCGCAGCCGGCCTCGATGATCACGTCCGCCCCTTCGCCCACATAGAAATCGTTGTAGACCAGGTCGTCGATGCCCGCGTGGGTGACGCAGGCGGGGATATACACCGTCTCGCCCTTGGTGCCGGGCTTGATGTGGATGACCAGGCCCGGCGCGTCCTTCTTGGACTCGATGAGGATGTTCTCGCTGGACTGGCGGGCGGCGCACTGGCCGTCCTCCCGGATGTTGTAGGCGCCCTTCATGTCGCCGCTCTTGATGCCGCTGATGAGGCGCAGCAGTTCGTCGGTGATCTGGTTCATACTCTCGCGTCCTCCTTTTCCAGCGGGCAGCGCACCGCTTTTTCGTCCGCCAGCAGGGTGGGCAGCACCTGGGCCGCCGGGCCCGCCTGGCGCACCCGGCCCTCCGCCACCACCACGATCTCGTCGGCGATGGAGAGGATGCGCTCCTGGTGGCTGATCACCAGCAGGGTGCCGGTGCCCTTGCTGCGCAGTTCCTCAAAGGTCTCCACCAGCCGCGCGAAGCTCCACAGGTCGATGCCCGCCTCCGGCTCGTCGAAGATGGACAGCTTCGCCCCCCTCGCCAGCACGCTGGCGATCTCGATGCGCTTGATCTCGCCGCCGGAGAGGCTGGCGTCCAGCTCCCGGTCCACATACTCCTGGGCGCACAGGCCCACCTTGCCCATCAAATCGCACAGGGCGGCCTCGCTCAGGGTCTCGCCCGCGGCCAGTTCCATCAGGTCCCGCACGGTGAGGCCCTTGAAGCGCACCGGCTGCTGGAAGGCGTAGGCAATGCCCGCCTTGGCCCGGGCGGTCACGTCCAGGGCGGTGATGTCCTGCCCGTCGAACACAATGCGCCCGGCGCTGGGGGCCTGGATGCCGGCGATCAGCTTGGCCAGGGTGGTCTTGCCGCCGCCGTTGGGGCCGGTGACCACCACCAGACGGCCGGTGTCCAGCCGGAGGGTGATGTCTTTTATGATGTCGTTTCCGCCCGGGATGGACCAGGCGAGATGCTCCAATTGTAACATATGGGTATTTCTCCCTCGCTTTCTTTTGCGCTGTCCGCGGCCCGTGGGCCCTCCCTGCGGACAACCATTCTTATTATGGGGCCGGCGGGGCGGATTGTCAAGGCGCGGGGCAACGCCCGGCACAAGGATGGCGCAAATTTTACACTTTTATTCCTTTGTGGTATGATAGAATGAAAGGGCGAGAGATCGCCCGGGCGGCCCGGCCGCCCCACCTTTGAGAAAGGGGGCACACCCATGCCCGCAGACCGCCGTTTCGCGGTTTTGATCGACGCGGACAACGTGTCGGACAAATACATCAAGATCATCCTGGACGAGGTGTCCACCCAGGGGGTAGCCAACTACAAGCGCATCTACGGCAACTGGACCAGTTCCAACATGGCCAGCTGGAAGAACGTGCTGCTGGACTACTCCATCACCCCCATCCAGCAATACAGCTACACCACCGGCAAGAACGCCACCGACTCGGCCATGATCATCGACGCCATGGACATCCTCTATTCCGGCAAGGTGGAGGGGTTCTGCCTGGTCTCGTCGGACAGCGACTTCACCCGCCTGGCCAGCCGGCTGCGGGAGGGGGGCATGACGGTGATCGGCATGGGGGAGAAAAAGACCCCGAAACCCTTCATCGCCGCCTGCAACCTGTTCCGCTATCTGGACGTGCTGGCCGCCCAGCCGGAGGCGGAACCGGAACCCGCCCCCGCGCCCGAGCCCGCCCCCGCCGCCGAGGAGAAGGCGGCGCCGGACAAGGGCAAGGAAAAGGAGAAGGCGAAGCCCGCCAAGACCAAGGCCGCCCGCAAGAAGGCCGCCCAGCCTGAGCCCGCCGAGCCCCCCGCCCCGAAAGAGGACCCGGAGCTCACCGCCATGCGCAGCGCCATCCGGGCCATCGTGGCCGAGCAGTCGGACGAGGACGGCTGGCTGGCGGTGAGCATGATCGGCAACCTGCTGGTGAAGCGCTACCCGGACTTTGACGTGCGCAACTTCGGCTTTTCCAAGCTGACCCCCTTCGTGCTGAGCCTGGGGCTCTTCGAGGTGCGCACCGAGCGGGGCAAGGACAACGCCCGCCAGGCCTATGTGCGCATCAAGTGAACAAACGCGAAAAGGGCCCCGGAGGCGCGTGCCTCCGGGGCCCTTTTGTGTGGTTTATTCCGCCGGGGCCGCCTCGTCTGCCGGGGCGGGCGCCTTGTGCCGGGGGCGGGCGGGCCGTTTTGGGGCCTCCGTCGGCGCGGGCTTTTTGGCCGGGGCTTCCTCCCTGCGCGCGGCGGGGCCGGCGTGCGGCTCCTCCGGGGGCACAAAGCCGGGGCAGCTGCGCTCGTCCGCGAGGCCCGACAGGTAGCTGGCGCTGCCCAGCAGCGCGGAGAGTTTGTCCATGGAGAGGCGGTCGTCCCACCAGCCGCGGGCGGCCAGCATGTAGGCCGCCGAGCGCTGCACCGCCTTGGTGAGCAGGGCGTTCAGGTCCTCCATCCGCCGCTGGCCGGTGAAGGGGTCCACCCAGGGGCAGGGCAGGCTGCCCTTGGGGTGGCTGCCGGTGCCCGCCAGCCGGGCGGGGGTGATGTGGCCGGTGACGGCCCCCCGCCCGCCGAAGGCCGGCTCCACCAGCCAGAACAGGGCGTATTTGATGTGAAAGCGGCTGACGAACAGCCGCCGCAGCGCCCGGGTGTGCCAGAAGGTGTCCGCCAGGGCCTCCCGGCTGACGGTTAGGCCGTAGGCCTGGCGCAGGCTCTTTTGCAGCAGCGCCCCCACCTCGGCCAGGTCCGCCCCCGCCAGCAGCGGGGTGGTGTCGTCCACCGGCACCGCCAGCTTGCCGGTGTCCAGTTCGTGCAGGTGGCTGTCCACCGCGATCTCAAAATAGCCGTGGCCGCCGGGGCCCGCGTAGGGGCCGCCCTCCCCGGTCACATAGACCACATAGGGGTGCACCGTGCAGTCGGCGGCGTAGTGGCTCAGAAAGCCCAGGGCATAGCTGCGCTGGACCGGGGTGGCGGCGTTTTGCACCAGCGCCCGCAGAAAGGCGCCGGTGTTCTCGTGGTGCATCCGCTCGCCCAGGGCGGGCAGGTCTTCTCCCCGCTTTTCGCCGCTTTTCCAGGCCCGGTAGCAGAAGAAGATGTCCGGGCCGTTGGCCCCGCAGGCGAAGGCGGCGGGGTGCTCGATCTCCAGCTGGGCCAGGGCGGCGGCCCGCCTGGCGGTGCGCACATGGGTGTAGCCTTCCGGCATGGGTGGTTCCCCCCTTGCGGTTTTGAGTGAAAAAAGGGGCGGCCGGCCGACCGCTCGGGCCGGGGCCGCCCCTTTATTCTACAACGAATGGCCGAAAGTTACAACCGCTCACTTCTTTTTCAGGTATTTGGGCAGCACAAAGAAGTAAAGCCCGCCGCCCACAAAGAAGATCAGCAGCACGCTGAGGATGCCCCAGGGGGCGGCGGCGGTGTCCACCGCGGCCAGCTGCTCGGCGGTGGCGCTCACCCGGTCCAGGCCCTGATTTTTCAGCATCACGTCCCCCGCCAGCGCGCTGGTAAAGCCCACCAGCGCCGGGCCCATGATGGCCGAGAACTTGCCGAAGATGTCGTAGAAGCCGAAGAACTCGCCGGAGCGGTTCTTGTCGGGGATGAGTTTGCCGAACATGCTGCGGCTCAGCGCCTGGATGCCGCCCTGGCTGGTGGCCACCATGATGGCCATGACCCAGAACTGCCAGACCTCCCGCAGGAAGAAACCGAAGACGGTGACGCACATGTACACGCAGATGCCCACGCCCACCATGAACCGGGCGCCGAACTTCTCGCTGGCCTTGATGTAGAGCAGCGCGAAGGGCAGGCCCAGCACCTGCACCAGCAAGAGGGCCAGCAGCATGCTGGTGGAGTCCAGGCCCAGGGTGTCGCCGTAGCTGGTGGACATATGGATGATGGTGTTCACACCGTCGATGTAGAAGAAGTAGGCGATGAGGAAGACGAACATCTGCTTGTAGCGGAAGATCTCCTTCACGGTGGAGCCGATGCCCTTGAGGGCCTCGGCCACCGCGCCCTTTTTGCGGGGCACGAAGCTCACCTGCTCCACGTTTTTCAGCAGCGGGAAGCTGAACACGAACCACCACACGGCGGTGAGGCCGAAGGCGAAGGAGAGGCAGAAGAGCATGGCGTCGCTGCCCAGGATGAGATTCAGCAGCAGGAAGATGAGCAGCGGGATGGTGGAGCCGCCGATGTACCCGAGACCATAGCCCATGGTGGAGACCTTGTCCATCCGCTCCTCGGTGGTGACGTCGTTCAGAAAGCTGTCGTAATAGAGGTTGGCGCCGGCAAAGCCGATGGTGGACAGGATATACAGCACCAGGATGGCCAGGCCCACCTTCTCCGCCGTGCCGGGGGTGACGAAATCCAGCTGAGGGGTGACGGCCAGCCCCGCGCAGCTGAGCACGCCCACCAGCATGAACACGGTGAACAGTTTTTTGCGAAAGCCCTCAAAGTCGCCGAAGACGCCCAGCACCGGCGCGGCCAGCGCCACGATGGCCATGGCGGCGCTGGTGGCGTAGCCCCAGACGGTCATGCCGGAGGCGGCGTCCTGCATATAGCCCGCCACCGTGTTGAAAAAGATGGGCAGGATGGTGACTACCACCACCGAGTGAGCGCTGTTGGCCCAGTCGTACATCATCCAGCTGATCTCTTTTTTGGTGTATCCCCGCAAAAATTTCATGGTCTCACCTCACACATTTCTTACATTTCAGTGTAACACGTCCTTCTCCGAAACACAACAAAAGCCCCCGTAAAAAAATACGGGAGCTTTTTGTCAGTTGTTTTGCGGCGATTTTACAAAGGCGCGGGACGGGGCGCGGCGGACCCGCGGGAACCGACGCGGCGCACCGCCCTGCGCAAAACGCCCTGTCAGGCGGCGGGCGCGGTCTCGGCGGCGGTCTCCGCCGGGGGCGCGGCAGCCGGTTCCTGCGCGGGCGTGGAGTCGGGCCCGGTCTGCCCGTCGGCCAGGGCGGCGGCCTCGTCCTCCTCCGCCCAGTAGCTGTCGCCGTCGGCGTCGGTGAGATACAGCTGGTGGCGGGCCATCCCGGCCAAGGTTTCGGCGCTGGCGCTCATGGCAAAGTCGCCGTAAAGATCCAGGTCCCACTGGTCGGCGTCGTCGCCCCAGAAGAAGTAGACCTGGGTGACGCCGGCCTGCCGCAGGGCGGGCAGCAGGGCGGCCACCCGGGCGGCGAAGTCGTCGGCGCTTTCCACCGTGCCGCCCAGGGTGATGTTCGCCCCCACCTGGTCGCCGGGGCGCAGATCGGCGGCGGTCATCTGGCGGTCAAAATCGCCGGTGGACAGGTTCACCCACACGCTGCAGCGCAGCAGGTCCTGGTCGCCCAGCTGGTCGAAGAGCTGGTCTTCCAGCTCCCCGGCCAGCCGCTGCTGGGTGAGGGCGCGGTCGGGGCCGTACCAGCGCCACACCACCGGCAGGGTGGCGGCGCACAGGCTGGCACAGATGAGCACAAAGCCCACGAAGGCGGAGAGAAAGTCGAACTTGATGCGCCGCCCGTCCGGGTGGGCGGTGGCCCACAGCACCTCCGCCCCCAGGAACACCAGCACCAGCGGGGCCAGCTTGGCGGCGAACACCACGTCGAAGTTTGGCACAAAGAAGGCGGCGGTGATCACAAGGCCGGTGGCGATGAGGGCCAGGCCCAGGGTGAGGGTGCCCACCCGGCGCACCGGCGGGCGGAGCGGCAACGGCGGCGGACAGGGCGCGGCGGGGGTCCGGACGCCGGCGGCGTCCTGGGCGGCCGGGCCGGCTTCGCCGGGGGCCTTGTCGGCGCCGTTCAGCCCCTGCGCCGGGGCAAAGGCGGGATCTTCCTGCCCGCTCTGCTGCGGGGGCAGGCCGTTCACGCGGTTTTCCTCGCTCATGGTTCACACCTCCCCTTTGAATTCGGTGTAGTCCGGCTCGGCGGACTTGTTCTTCTTGCCGCCCTTCACCAGCCGCAGGCCCAGCACGATGAACACGATGCCCACCGCCAGCCCGGGGATGCCCCGGACGATGCTGTTCACCAGCTGGCCCAGCGTCGTGTCCCAGCCGATGAGGTCCACCAGCGTGGACAGCCAGGGGGCCACAAAGCTCTGGTACAGCCCGGCCACCCCCAGCAGCACCAGGCACCAGCCCAGCACCCGCTGGCGGCCGGCCACCAGGCGGGCCAGGTCCTCGCCGCCGCCCCAGCCCAACAGGAAGGCGTCCGCCGGGGCGGTGCCCTGGTGCAGCTGGGCCCGCAGGTTGAGGCTGTCGAAAAAGCTGTACATATACACCACCGCGCTGAGCACCATCACCACGGGGAAGAACACCCCGCCGATCATCAGCGGGATCACGAAGCAGATCACCTGGGTGAGGCCCCGCTTCATGTAGCCCTGGTACATCTGGCCTGCGCCGGGGATGAAGGAGAAGCAGAGGGTGAGGAATCCGTTTTTATACATATCAGTCCACTCCTTTGGTTTGCGTCGATGTGGGGTCGCTCTGGGGGTCGGGCAGATCGTCGGCCTGGGTGGAGGCGTCCACCATGGCCGGGGCGTCGCCTTGGCCGGCGCGGCCGGCCTCGCTCTTTGTCAGCGGGGCCTGGTAGGCGGGGCGCAGCGCGATCTGCACCTTTTCCGACCAGTCGCTCACCGCCCGCAGGATGGCGCTGCCCGCGTCCTCCTGCCGCTGGCTCTGGCTGACGGCGGGGGGCGTGAACTCGCCGCCGGCCACCGCGAAGATGCCCGCCACGTTGGCGAACACGCCGGTGTACCACAGCGCGCCGGTGATGAGCACCGCGGCGGCCGCCGCCGTGTAGCGGCTGGCCAGCGCCTGCAGGGCCCGGCGGCGCAGCCGGCGCATCACCGGCAGGGTCTGGTCGGCGGCGGGCGTCTGGAGCGCGCCCTCCTCCAGCAGGCCGGTGTAGCGCACCAGGCAGGCGTCGCAGAAGCTGAGATGTTCCGCCGCTTCCAGCCGGCCCAGTTCGTCCAGCCCGCCGTCCACCAGGGCCCGCAGCCCCTCGTCGGTGAGATGGCCGTCTTCCCGGAACAATTCGGTCATTGCATCCCGCTCCTTTCCCTGATTTTTTGCTGTAACATCTTTTTCGCCCGGAACAGCTGGGTGTGCACCGTTTTGGGCGGCCGGCGCAGCGCCCGGGAGATCTCCTCCACGCTGCGCTCCTCCAGAAAGTACAGCACCGACACCTTTAAATAGGGTTCCTTCAGCGAGCGCACCATCGCCCGGATGGCCTCGGCCTCGTCCCGGGTGACGGTGAGGTCCTCCGGGCCGGGCGGGGCGGCCGCGCCGGGGGGCGGCGCCTGGGGCATCCCCTCGTCGCCGGGGGCGCTCACCCGCCGTGCCCAGGCGCTCTTGAGGTGGTCTCTGGCCTTGTTGGTGGCGATGCGGGCCAGCCAGGGCTTGTAGTGCTCGGGCGGGCAGGAATCCATGTGGGTGAAGGCGGACACGAAGGTGTCCTGGGTCAGGTCCTCGGCCAGCTGAGGGTCCTGCACCAGCTGGTAGCACACGGTGTACACCAGCCGCTGGTATTGCTCTACCAGCCCCGCAAACTGTGCATTTGTCACGCCGGCGTCTCACCGCCCTTTCCCCTCGCTGTGTCTATGTAACGATCCGGCGGGGCCGGTTTCTTCAGCCTCGCGCAAAAAAACCCGGACCTTTGGCCCGGGGCGCGTTTCAGCGGGTGAGATTCACGCTGAACACATATTTTTCGCCGCTGTAATCGCAGGTGACGTAGTACAGCGGGCGGCCGTCCTGCAGGTGCATGGTGCAGCGCATGGTCAGCACCGGCACCCCGGGGTGGAGCCCCAGCATCTTTTGCAGCTGGGGGCCGGGGGTCTCCGCCTCCAGCGTGATGCGGCCGTTGCCCAGCTGCAGGTGATACACATCCTCGTAGATGTGGTACAGCGAGGTGCCCTCCCCCAGATGGGTGTGCATCCCCGGGCAGATCTCGCTGGAGACATAGGCCACCTCGTAGGCCATGGGGCGGCCGTCCGCCTTGCGCAGCCGGGTGATGACATAGGCCCGCTCCCCCCGGGAGAAACCCAGTTCCCGGCGCACCAGGGCGGGCAGGTCGGCGGTGAACTGGATGGACAGCAGCTCCGACGAGGGCTCCAGCCCCCGGCGGCGCATCTGCTCGGAAAAGCTCTCCATGCGGGAGAGGCCGTAGTCCGCCTTTTCGATGCGCACAAAGGTGCCCGCCGCCACCTTGCGCTTGATATAGCCCTCCTCCTCCAGCCTGGAAAAGGCCCGGCGCACCGTGTCGCGGCTCACGCCGTACTGCTTCACCAGGTCGCACTCCGGCGGAAGACGCTCGCCCGGGCGCAGCCGCCCGGTGTCGATCTTCTCCTTGAACTCATTGTACATCTTCATATACAAAAAGTCTTTACCCTTTTCCATACGCTCTCCTTTCTCCGCCGCGGATACGGGCAAAGCCCGCCGCGCACAGCGCGGCGGGCGGAGCCCAAAAAGATCTGCTTTACAGGAACTGACGGACCGCCTTCTGGGCCGCCTCCTCCACCATGTTGTCGATGGCGGTGCCCACCACCAGGATGTTCACCTTGGTGTCCTTGAAGGCCTTGAAGTTGACGGTGTTGATGCCGCCCTCGGCCAGGGTGGGCACCTTGACCGCCTCCACCATGGCCATGACCCGCTCCTTCATCAGGGAGGGGATCTCGCCGGCGGCCACGCCCTCGTAGCTCATGCCGGTCATCATGCCGATCATGTCGGTGCCGATCTCCTCCATCTGCTTGGCCACCTTGTAGACCTCTTCGGGGGTCTCGGCGGGCAGGCCGAAGGTGTGCAGGTCGCTGGGGCGGCCGATGTAGGCGTCCACCAGCAGGCCGTAGCGGTGGGCCATGGTCACCAGCTCCTCCAGGTCCTTCAGGGAGGACTTGTGGGTGTGCAGGCCGTCGGCGCCCGCCAGCGCCATCTTCATGAAGTCCTGCTCGGTGAGGAGATGGGGCACCACCTCGGTGAAGCCGCCGGGGATGCCCACGGTGATGTACACATCCGAGGGCACCACGCTGCGCACGCCCCGGGTGACCTCCGCCATCTGATCCACGGTGATCTCGTGGCGGATGGCCTCGGCGTCGTGCATCACGGTGACGCCCTTGTGGCCCCGGGCCAGCGCCACGGCGGGGTGGTTGGGCTCCAGCATCTTCACGCCGGCCTGCACCACGGCGCGGGCCATGCGGGCGTCGTCCCCGGTGATGCCGGTGCTGAGGATGGTGTGGCCGCCGCCCTCCTCCAGCACTTTCTTGACCTTTGCCATGCCAAGGCTCATCCGTTTGGCCATATCGTTGGAAAACATCTCAAATAACCTCTTTTCTCAGTTGTTGCCGTTTCGCGGCGGTTTATTCTTTGGTCTTGACGGGCAGGCGGTTGGCCACCACGGTGATGACGAAGGCCAGCGCCATGGCCACCAGCATGCACAGCGCGAACTGCAGGGTGTGGCCCTCGTTGGCCAGGAAGGGGGCCATCACCGAGGGGACGTAGGCGGTACCCCGCACCCCCAGCAGGCCCACCAGCGCGCTGGCCACGGTGGAGGCCAGGATGGCGCCGCCGAACACCAGCTTGTTGGAGAACATGAAGGGATAGGACGCCTCCACAAAGGTGCCGAAGCCCAGGTTGATCAAAAAGCCGGGCAGAGCCACCGCCGCGTCGCTCTTCTGGCGGGGGAACAGCACATTGGCCAGGGTGATGCCGGCGGACACCATGACCAGGCCGGTCATGTCGACGGCGCCCAGGAAGGAGAAGCCGGTGCTCTCCATCTCCAGCAGCACGATGGGCAGGATGGCCGCGCGGTACACGCCGCCGATGATGGCGGGCCAGATCAGCAGGCCGGCCACCGCGCCCGCCAGCAGCGGGCTGAAGGTGAGGCAGGCCTCGATGATGGTTTTTACCAGGTTGCCGAACCACAGCGCCACCGGCGCGATGGCGTACATTCCGGCAAAGCCCGCGATCAGGCCGGCCAGGCCGCCCGCCGCGATGTTGGCGGTGGTGCCGGGCACCTTGTGCTTGAAGCAGAAGGTGATGATGTAATAGGCCGGGATGCCCGCCAGGATGCCCGCGATCAGGCCGCCCAGGATGCCGCCGTCCACGGACATGATGCCCGCGATGACGCCGGCCACGATGCCCACCTCGTCCAGGCCGGACACCTGCTTGGCGGCGATGGCCGCCAGGATCACCGGCAGGATGCCGATGAGGGTGTTGAACACATCCTCCAGGCCGCCCAGGCCGGGGATCTTGCTCAGGGCCAGGCACAGGGCCATGGCGATGAAGCCGGGCATGGAGGCCATCATGATGCCGCGGAAGTTGATGCGCTTGAACACCGAGCCCTGGGCCTGGGCGCTTCCGGCGGCGGAGGAGCCGATCACCGGCATGTACTTGAGCCCCCACTCCTTTGCCAGCGCCGACA
Source organism: Candidatus Allofournierella merdavium (assembly GCF_944382735.1). NCBI lineage: Bacteria > Bacillati > Bacillota > Clostridia > Eubacteriales > Oscillospiraceae > Allofournierella > Candidatus Allofournierella merdavium. The sequence goes on from NZ_CALWND010000003.1 coordinate 114,494, forward strand.
CAAAGGCCACCGCGCGGGTGCGGTTGGTGGTGCCGGTGGTGCCGGAGGCGGAGACCACCCGCACGCCCGCCGCCTGGGTGTTGGCGATGGAGGTGCCGCCGGTGCCCACCGCGGGGATCTTTTTGCGGGCCGCGGCCGCCACCGCCTTGCTGTTGACCCTCTTGGGGTCGCTGCTCATCAGCACAAGGCCGTCGATGGCACCCTCGTCGATCAGCTTCGCCAGCTGTTCGTCCAGCGCCGCCGCCTGCTGGTTGATCTCCTTGAGGGCGGCCGCCTCGCCGCACACCACCTGCCCGCCCTCCAGGGTGTAGAGCCGGGCTTTGGTGTCCATGGAAATGTTGTCCATCGTGGCCTCGGCGCCGATGAACTGAATAAACGAAACCTCGATCCCGGCAGAGTCGGCCTGGGTGAAGATCTCCTTCATCATGGCTTTCGGGTCGCTGCCGCCCTGGTTGTACAGATTGCCGCCGCTGCTTCCGATCACCGCAATGTGCTTGCTCATGCTTTCTCTCCTTTCAACTCCTCTGGGATTTCCTCGAGGAAATATCCGGACAAGAATCAATTATAGGCAACAACGGCTGGATTACAAGAGGTAAAAACGCCAATGTTTTTGTATATTTTTTATATTTTTTAAACAAAAACAGATTGTTTTTTATACAAAATGCATACATTCAGACCATACAATCGGCAGTCCATGGCGGGCAATTGTATGGTCCGTTTCAAGGGGTCTTTGCCGGGGCAAAGCACAAAAAAACCGCCCCCGCGAGGGGGCGGCACGGTGGAAAACCGGGGCTTATTCCGGGTCGGCCTTGCCCATGAGCAGGGTGACCCAGGCGCCGGCGGCGCCCAGCACGAGGCCCGCGATGAGGCCGGGCAGGCTGAACCGCTGCAGCGCGCCGGAGGAGTAGAGCACCGCGAAGGGGCTGGACAGGATGAGCCCGATGATGCCCGCGAAGGTCTGGCTGGGGAAGTTGGCAAAGAGGTACTCGATGATCTTGGCGATGCCGAAGATGCCCAGCGCCACGCCGATGCCGAAGGGGATCAGCAGGCTGACGTTGTGCAGGATGAGGCCGAAATCGCCGGCCACCAGGCCGTCCACACAGCCGGTGACCAGGTCCAGGATGGTGTTGTAGTAGCCCAGCACCATCAGCACCATGCTGCCGGACACGCCGGGGATGACCATGGTGGCGCTGGCGATGAGGCCCAGGGCCAGCAGCAAAACGGCGGTGCCGGGGGTGAGGGCGAGGCTCTTCACCGCCTCGTCGCCCCCCTGGAGCAGGGCCATGCCCACGCCGAAGGCCAGCAGGGCGGCAAAGCAGATCACCTCGCCCACCGGCGCGCCCTTGCGGGCCTTTTTGGCCCAGCTGTCTTTAAAGCGCACCCACAGGATCGGCAGGCCGCCCAGGATAAGGCCCACAAAGGTGAGGCAGGTGGCCAGGGTGTGCTCGGCCAGCAGGTAGCGCAGCGCGTAGCCGAAGGCCACGATGCCGATGCCCATGCCCACGCCCAGGGGCAGCAGGGTGAGGATGCTCTGCTTGAAGTGCTTGAACAGGCCGCTCACCGCGCCGATGATCTTGTCGTACACGCCCATGGACACCGCCATGGTGCCGCCGGACACGCCGGGGATGACGTTGGCCACGCCGATGGCCACGCCCCGCAATACATCCATGATTGCTTTCATGCGTTGATTCTCCTTTTCCGCTCGCTTTTCCGCCCGCAAAGGGGCATGGTAACACTATACCCTATCATGCCCCGCCGCGCAAGGCTTTTGCGGAGATTTTACAGGTCGATGTCCAGTTCCACCGGGCAGTGGTCGGAGCCGAAGACCTCGGTGTGGATGGCGCTCTCCCGCACCTTGTCCATCAGGCGGCGGCTGACGATGAAGTAATCGATGCGCCACCCCGCGTTGTTCTTGCGGGCGTTGAAGCGGTAGCTCCACCAGCTGTAGGCCCCGGTGCGGTCGGGGTAGAGTTCCCGGAAGGTGTCGGCGAAGCCCGCCGCCAGCAGCTCGGTCATCTTGGCCCGCTCCTCGTCGGAGAAGCCCGCGTTGCCCCGGTTGGGGCCGGGGTTTTTCAGGTCGATCTCGTTGTGGGCCACGTTCAGGTCGCCGCAGAGCACCACCGGCTTTTTGGCGTCCAGCGCCAGCAGATACGCCCGCAGGTCGTCCTCCCAGCGCAGGCGGTAGTCGATGCGGGCCAGGCCCTCCTGGGCGTTGGGCACATAGACGTTCACCAGATAAAACTTCTCAAATTCCAGCGTGATGGCCCGGCCCTCGTGGCTGTGCTCCTCCACCCCGATGCCGTAGGTCACCGACAGGGGCGGCACCCGGCTCCAGCAGGCGGTGCCGGAGTAGCCCTTCTTCTCGGCGCTGTAAAAATACGAGGTGTAGCCCTCGGGGGCAAAGTCCGCCTCGCCGGGCTGGCACTTGGTCTCCTGCACGCAGAAGACGTCGGCGTCCAGCGCCGCGAAGGCGGCGGCAAAATCCTTTTTCAAAACAGCCCGCAGGCCGTTCACATTCCAGCTGATGAGTTTCATGGCGCGTTTCCTTTCTTTTCCGCAGGGCGGCGTCTTTCCCTCATTATAAGGAAGAAGCCCCGCCGGCGCAAGGGGGGACGCTCACTCCCCCGCCCCCAGCATCACAAGGCGCAGCCCCCGCTGGCGGGCATAGGCCGCCGTGTAGGCGCTGCCCCCCGTCTCGCGGGTGCACCAGGCCACGCAGACGGAACTGTTCTCCACCAGATGCCGGTTGCGCCGGTGCATACAGCCGGGCGAATAGTGCTCGGCGGTGTAGACCACTTTGTCCGCCCGGCTCGCGATGTCCCGGTAGCGGCGCACATCCGTCTCTTTCCATCCCCGGGTCTGGTCCCGGCAGGGCAGCACCAGGATGAGGCGGACGTCGGGGTACTCCCCTTTCAGCCGCAGCACCGTCTCGGCGGCCAGTGTGTCGAACCCCAGCGCGCCGCCCGCCCCAAAATACCGCACCCCCTCGCCGATGAGCCGCCGCAGCGTTTGCTCCAGTTCCCCGGCCAGTGCCGGCAGCACCCGGGCCGGGATGACCCGATGGCCGGTGAAACAGCAGGTTTTTTCTTTCAAGATTTCCTTCATTTGGTCCACCCCTTTCGTGTTTGCGCCTATATAAGTGCAATTTTATTCTTCAGGCCGCCTAAAATCAACAACATACTGCACCAATATAAGTGCGAGAGGTGTTGGCAATGAATGCGGAGTACGAGCGGGCGCTGGGGCGGAACATCCGGGCCCTGCGCAGGAAAAAGGGATTTTCTCAGGAGCAGCTGGCCGCACATCTGCAGCTGCGCGGCTGCGACGTGACCCGCAGCGCCCTGGCAAAAATGGAGGTGGGCCAGCGGCACATCTACCCCGATGAACTGCGGGCCCTGCGGGATATTCTGGCCGTGCCCTATGAAGAACTGTTTGTTTGAGGCAAAGCGTCATGGTGAAACTAAACATCCTCCCCCTGCTGGAAAGGAAAGGCAAAACAAAATACTGGCTCTACAAGCAGCTGGGCATGAGTTATCAAAACTTCAGCCGCATGGTCAACAACGAGACCTCCTCCATCAAACTGGAGCGCATCGAGACCCTCTGCCAGCTGCTGGACTGCACGCCCGGCGAACTGTTCGTCATTGACTGGGAAAAATAGCGTTCGCACACCGCCCGTGATGCCATGATACCCCGCGGCGGGCGGCGCTTTTTGACGAAAAACGGGGGAGGGGCCCCGGCGGAACATCCGCCGGGGCCCCTCCCCGTTTTTTCTGTTTTGGAAAACGCTTATTCTTCGCCGTCCAGCCCGGCGAAGAAGTCGTCGTACCGGCAGCCGTAGAACCTGCGCAGCTCTATGAGCACACTGGCGCGGATGTTCAGCTCCCCCGCCTCGTATTTGGCGTAGGTGGTGCGGCCGATGTCACAGCCGCGCCGCTGCAGTTCGGCGCAGAGCTTTTCCTGCGAGATCTTGCGGGCAAGACGCAGCGCCCGCAGGTTGTCGCCCATGTTGCGATCCCGCCGGATCTTCTGCTCCATCTTCCCCACCTCCGCTCAGCAATTGACCAGTATTGGTTGCAGCCAATATTATCCTATGCTATACTGAAGGCAAATATTGACCGTTATACTGGTCAATATTGGGGGTGAATTTGAATATGTCCTCTTGCACATTCTTCGGCCATCGTGACTGCCCTAACTCTCTGCGGCCATCTCTATTGAATGCGCTCCGCGATTTGATAGAGACCAAACATGTCTCGGATTTCTATTTAGGGAATCACGGCAACTTTGATTGCCTGGTCTTATCGGTTCTGCAGGAGCTTTCCGATTGTTACCCACACATTCGTTACACGATTGTGTTAGCCTACCTTCCAACGCCTGGAAAGAATTTTGACCCGCACAGCCTGCTCCCGGAAGAAGTGGAAAAATCACCTCCTCGCTTTGCAGTCTGCCAGCGCAACCGATGGATGATTGAACATGCAGACTGGATTGTGGCTTATGTAGTGCATTCCTGGGGCGGCGCCGCGCAGTTTGTGCGAGTTGCCCGTCGCAAGGGCAAATCCGTCCTCATGCTCCCCTCCCCCGTTGACCCGCGCCGGGCCGGCGCATTATAATGGGAGGCAGCAAGGAGGGATTGTCCATGAACGAAGTTCTGCGTCATCTGGCCGCCCGCAAAAGCGTGCGGGTGTACACCGGCGAGCCGGTGACCGCCGAGGAAAAGCAGGCCATTCTGCAGGCCGCCTTCGACGCGCCCACCGCGGGCTGCCAGCAGTTTTACACCATCATCGACGTGACCGACCAGGCCCTGAAGGAGCGGCTGGCGGACCTGTGCGACCACCAGCCCTTCATCGCCGCCGCGCCGCTGGTGCTGGTGTTTCTGGCGGACTGCCGCCGCTGGAACCAGTGCTACCGGGCGGCGGGGCTTTCGCCCCGCGAACCCGGCCCCGGCGACCTGCTGCTGGCGGTGGCGGACGCGGTCATCGCCGCCCAGAACGCCGTGACCGCCGCCGAGAGCCTGGGGCTTGGCAGCTGCTACATCGGCGACGTGATCGAGCAGTGCGAGGCCATGCGTGAAGCGCTGGCCCTGCCGCCGGCGGTGGTGCCCGCCGCCATGTTGGTGTTCGGCCGCCCCACCGACCAGCAGAAGGCCCGGCCCAAGCCCGCCCGCCTGCCGGCGGAGTATGTGGTGTGTGAAAACACCTACGCCGAGCGCACCCCCGCCGAGCACCGGGCCGCCTTCAGCGCCCGGGCCGCCGCTGCCGGAAAGCGGGACTTCGATTTCGACGCCTGGATGCGCGCCTTTGCCGCCCGCAAGTACGAGAGCGATTTTTCCCGGGAGATGAGCCGCAGCGCGGCGGTGTATCTCAAGGATTTTGCGCACTGGGACGGTTGACCCCTGCTATTTTGTAATATCAAAAAGCAATATTCCATTTTGTATATGTCATGGAGTCAAAAAAGCCCCGGCACACATGTGCCGGGGCTCTCTGCTTGCTTTAGGGGATCAGCCGAACAGGATGTCGTCCACGTTGGCGGGGCCGTACTTCTCCAGGTGCTCCACCATCTCGGTGAGCAGTTCCTGGTTGGTGATGTTGCCGGTGTGGCCCTTGCGGGGGAAGGTCACGCTGTAACCCTCGTAGTAGGGTTCGGTGGTGGTCTCCAGCCAGTCGCCCAGCACATACTGGGCCTGGTTGAGGTAGTAGGCGTCCATATCGCCGCCGCGGATGTGGATCTTGCCCACCAGATCCGGGCCGATCTCCGACCAGTTGGCCTGCAGGTACTTGGTCAGATCGTAGTTCTCGCCCCAGTATTCCACCACGTCCTTGTTGATGTCGCCGGTGAGGGGATCATACACACGCTGGGGATAGCCGTCCTCGCCCATGGGGCCATACACCGCTTCCCAGATGGCCCACTGGCCAAGGCTCTGGCACTGCAGGCCGCCCACCGCGGCTTCATAGAGGTTCTCGTCCTTCATGGCGTACTTGATGTTGCCGTCCAGCGCCACGCTGCCCGGGCGGGCCACCTTGTACCAGCCGTTGTCGGTGTAGTAGGCGTTGTCGTCCTCGTAGAGGTTCACCACCTGGTAATGCTCAAAGGTCACCGAGTCGGGGCACAGGCTCCAGGTGCCGCCGTAAAAGTCGGGGTTGTACACCTGCATGGCCAGACTCTCCCAGCCACCGGTGGAACCGCCGGACAACAGCCGCGCCCAGGATTCGGGGATGAGGTTGAAGGTCTCCTCCAGATAGGGGATCAGTTCCTGCTGGATGGCGTCGCCCCAGGGGCCCAGGTTCTCGCTGTTCACCGAGTAGGAGGTGTCATAGAACATGTTGGCGTCACGGAAGGTGATGGCCACGATCTGCGGGGCTTCGCCGCTGTCCCACCAGGCGGTAAACTCCTCGTTGGTGCCGTAGCCCAGAGGCGCGCTGCCGCCGGGGAAGTGGCCCTGGTAGTAGAGGGTGGGATAGGCCTTTTCGGGGTCGTAGTTGTGAGGCAGCAGCACGTTGGCGCCGATGTACACATCGCTGCCCCAGAACTCGCTGAGCAGCTCGCTCTTGATCTTGACGTACTTCACCTGGTCGGTGTCCTCATAGTTGCCCTGCTGGGCCACCTGGCCCTCCTGCAGTTCGGGCAGGGGCAGCATCTCGCTGAGGGTCAGCTGGATGTTCTGGTCGGCGGTCACGTCCACCGCGGCGGTCTGCACATCGCTGTAGTAGTTGCCGGGGTTATCCAAAAAGCTGCCGCCGCCGCCCATGTCCTCCATGCCCCAGATGGTAGAACCGTTGCTGCGCTCGTATTTGGTGTACTTGATGAAGAAGGCCTGCACCGAGAACTCCTGGGCGGGCAGTTCCTCCATCTCAAAGGGGAAGCCGATGATCTCCTCGTCGTCCACCGTGAAGTCGATGGTGCCCCCCGCCTTCAGGCCGTACACCGTCTTGCCGAACACCGGCACTCCGTACAGGTCGATCTGCTCGTAGGGCTGAGCCTCGCTGGTGTCGGTGGCGAAGGCCACCAGGCAGCGGCCGTTCAGCTCGCCCTCAAAATCGTCCGGCACCTTGACGCTGACCGAAAAGCCGGAAGCCGTGCTGGCGCCGGTGGTGATGGCGGTGGCGGAGCCTGCCGCGGAAGAGGCGGGGGTCGCGGCGCAGCCCGCAACGGACAGCGCCATCAACGCGGCGCAGAGCGCGCCGATCATTTTTTTGCCATGCATGTTCAAAACCTCGTTTCTCTGACTGGGGGCCGCGGGGCGGCCCGGGGTGAAGAAGCTACAAAGAGTGGTCCTTCCGTTGTCGTCGTCGCATGCAAAGCTCCCCTTTCGCAGAGGCGGTGGTGCGGTACTTTATCCGCCGCGTTTGTGTTTGAATTGAATAATAATGCATAAATAACGGAAAATCAAGAATATTTTTGCAATTTTATTCTTTTTTGTTTTGTTGCACAACGGGGCCGGGCGCCTGGTGGATTCTTTTCTCCCCCCTGCCCAAAGAAATCCGCCCATGGCGCACAAAAAAAGGAGGGCCCCGGCCGATGCGGCCGGGGCCCTCCCTTTGCATATTCTGTTGTATTTTATGCACCGGTCTTCTCGCCCAGCGTGACCTGCAGGGTCATGAGTTCGCGGCCGCGGTCCACCTGGACCTCCACCACGTCGCCCACGTTATAGCCCTTCAGGGCGTTGGTCACGTCGTCGGTGGTCTCCACCAGCTGCGTGCCGATGCTCACGATGCGGTCGCCCGCCTTCATGCCGGCAGCCTCAGCGCCGGAGCCGGCGTCCACGCTGTTGACATAAACGCCCAGGCTGCTCACGCCGTACTGCATGGCGGTCTGCACATCGCTCACCGTGATGACGGTGATGCCGAAGGCGGGCCGGCCGGTGACATAGCCGTTCTCCAGCAGATCCTGCACCACGGCCTTGGCGTCGTTGATGGGGATGGCGAAGCCCAGGCCCTCGGCGTCCTCATCGGAGTACTTGGCGTTCACGATGCCGATCAGTTCGCCGTTGGTGTTGAACAGGCCGCCGCCGGAATTGCCCGGGCTGATGGCCGCGCTGGTCTGCATCAGGGTCATCTCGTTGCCCTCCACCGAGATATCCCGGTTCAGGGCGGAGACGATGCCGTCGGTGACGGTGCCGCCCAGGGTGCCCATGGGGTTGCCCACGGCGATGACCACTTCACCCACCTGCACGTTGTCGGAGTCGCCCAGCACCGCCGGGGTCAGGCCGGTGGCTTCGATCTTCAACAGGGCGATGTCGCTCTCGGCGTCGGTGCCCACCACGGTGGCGGTATAGGTAGAGTCATCCGCCAGGGTGACGGTGACCTGCTGGGCGCCCTCCACCACATGATTGTTGGTGACGATATAGCCGTCGGTGGTGAGGATGACGCCGCTGCCGGCGCCGCTCAGCACCTGCTGGCCGCCCCAGAAGTAGTTGCTGGTGACCAGCTGCTCGGTGGTGACCACCACCACGCTGGGGCTCACCGCGCTGGCCACGTCGGCCAGGCTGCCGGTGGAACTGCCGGTGGAGGAGGTGGGGCTGCCGGTGGCGGCGGACTGGAAGATCACCGCCTGGCCGCCGTTTTTGCTGGCCACCAGGTAGCCGGCGTAGCCGCCGCCAAAACTCACCGCGGCCACCAGCACCAGGGCCAGCACGCCGGCCAGCACCCGCTTGCCGGTGCTCCGCTTCTTGCGGGGCGGCTCGCCGCCGCCCACCGGGGCGTCGGGTATGCCGCCCTCACCGGGCATCTGCCCGGAAGGCCCGCTCCCCGTGGGGGGCGCGGGGGTGTATCCGTTCTGATACAGACCGGAGTAATCGTATTCCCATTTGTTTTCCATACAGATTCATCCTTTCGGAAACAGCGGGCCGGGGCACATATGCCCTCAAAAAAGCCCTCTGTGATCGTTCTGATTCATAGTATAGCGGCCATTGGTGAAAAACCTTCAAAGCGGGGGTGAAAGAATTGTGAAATCCCGCTCTCCCGCGTTATAATGGGAATATCCCGCGGAACAGGACATCCCGTGGATATGCTATCACAAAACCGCGTTTGCCGCAACTGCCCGGAAGGAGGCGCCCATGCGCATTGACCAGCACCGGGAGGGAGACCGTCTCTCCCTCACCCTTTACAAGGAACAGGCCCCGGTGGGCGTTTGCCGCCTGCTCCTCGCCCCCGGCCGGGTGGAACTGCAAGGATTTAGCATCGACGACGGCTGGCGGGGCAAGGGCTACGGCAGCTACCTGCTCAAGCAGGCGCTGCACGCCACCGGGGGCTTTGGAACTTCCAGCCTCCACACCGCGCCGCCCCCCGAAAGCGAGGCCGCCGCGGCCCTCTTGAAAAAATTCGGCTTTGCCCCCGCCGGGGATGTGTGGCTGCGCCGCCGCGCCCCCGACCCCAGCGCCGTGGGCCTGACCCACGAATTTCTGGCTTCGCGCCTTGCCCCCGGGGGCTTTTTCATCGACGCCACCTGCGGCAACGGCCACGACACCGCCTTTTTGTGCCGGCTGGCGGGGCCGCAGGGCCGGGTGCTGGCGCTGGATGTGCAGCCACAGGCGGTGGCGGCCACCCGCGCCCGGCTGGAGGCCGAGGGCTTTGGCTCCATAGCACAGGTGGTGCAGGCGGACCACGCCCGGCTGGCGGAGTTTGCACCGCCCGCCTCGGCGGACTGCGTGGTGTTCAACTTCGGGTATCTGCCGGGGGCGGATCACGCCCTCTTCACCACCCCGGCCAGCAGCCTGCCGGCCCTTGAGGCGGCGCTGGACATCCTGAAGCCCGGGGGCGTGCTGGCGGCCTGCCTGTACAGCGGCGGGCCCAACGGCGGCGGCGAGAAGGCGGCGGTGGAGGGCTTTTTCGCCGCCCTGCCGCTGACAAGGTACACGGTGCTGGCCTGCCGCTTCGCCAACTGGGCGGACACGGCGCCCCTGCCCTGTTTTGTGCTGAAAAAGTGAGCAAAAACGCCCTGTTCCCCTTGCCAAGCGGCCTTTGAGCGGGTAGAATTAAAATGTTGTGATTTTTTAAAGAGACCGGGGCCCGCGGGCCCCGCGCATAACCAGAGGAGGAAGGAAACTATGGCCGATCTGCGGCAGGAGATCGCGCGGCGGCGCACCTTTGCCATCATCAGCCACCCGGACGCCGGCAAGACCACCCTCACCGAGAAGCTGCTGCTCTACGGCGGGGCCATCCAGCAGGCGGGCAGCGTGAAGGGCAAGCAGAGCGCCCGCCACGCGGTGAGCGACTGGATGGAAATTGAAAAACAGCGCGGCATCTCGGTCACCAGCAGCGTGCTGCAGTTTGAATACGACGGCAAGTGCGTGAACATTCTGGACACCCCCGGCCACCAGGACTTTTCCGAAGACACCTACCGTACCCTGATGGCCGCCGACGCGGCGGTGATGGTGCTGGACGCGGCCAAGGGCGTGGAGGCTCAGACCATCAAGCTGTTCAAGGTGTGCACCCTGCGGCACATCCCCATCTTCACCTTCATCAACAAGATGGACCGGGAGGCCCGGGACCCCTTTGACCTGATGGAGGAGATCGAGAACATTCTGGGCATCCGCACCTATCCGATGAACTGGCCCATCGGCTGCGGCAAGGAGTTCAAGGGCGTGTTCGACCGCCACAGCCGGCACATCCTGGCCTTCCAGAGCGACGGCAAGGCCAACGGGGTGAAAATTCTGGACAAGATCGAGGCGGAACTGGGCGATGCCCGGCTGGACGAGCTGCTCACCGCCCCGCTGCACGAGAAGCTCAGCGAGGACATCGAACTGCTGGACGGCGCCAGCTACGACTTTGACCTGGACGCGGTGAACACCGGCAATTTAAGCCCGGTGTTCTTCGGCTCGGCGCTCACCAACTTCGGCGTGGAGCCCTTCCTCCAGGAGTTTTTGCGGCTGGCGCCCTCCCCCCTGCCCCGCACCAGCGGCGGCGTGCCGGTGGAGCCGGCGCAGGACGTGTTCTCCGGCTTCATCTTCAAGATCCAGGCCAATATGAACAAGGCCCACCGGGACCGCATCGCCTTCATGCGCATCTGCTCCGGCCGCTTTGAGCGGGGCATGGAGGTGACCCACCTGCAGGAGGGCAAGAAGATCAAGCTGGCCCAGTCCACCCAGCTGATGGCCCAGGACCGGGCCACCGTGGACGTGGCCTATGCCGGCGACATCATCGGCCTGTTCGACCCGGGCATCTTCTCCATCGGCGACACTCTCTACACCGGCAAGGAGCCCATCCGCTACGCGGGCATCCCCACCTTCGCACCCGAGCACTTCGCCCGGGTGACCCAGGTGGACACCATGAAGCGCAAGCAGTTCGTGAAGGGCATGGAGCAGGTGGCTCAGGAGGGCGCCATCCAGATCTTCCGGGAGCTGGGCGGCGGCATGGAGGAGGTCATCGTGGGCGTTGTGGGCGTTCTGCAGTTCGAGGTGCTGGAGTACCGGCTGAAAAACGAGTACAACGTGGACATCCGGATGCAGAATCTGCCCTACGAGCACATCCGCTGGATCGAGAACGAGGACCTGGACCCCAAGGCCCTGGACCTGACCAGCGACACCCGGCGCATCGAGGACCTGAAAGGCAACAAGCTGCTGCTGTTCACCTCCCCCTGGGCGATCACCTGGGCCGAGGAGCACAACCCTCAGCTGCGGCTGAGCGAGTTCGGCAACCGGGAAGACTGATTTTTCACAGGACACGGGCAGCGCCCCGGCCATTCTGGCCGGGGCGCTGCTTTTTTGCGCGGCGGGCGGGGCGGCCAAACAGGCAGGGACGCGGCCGGCCTGTTTTTCCCGGCTGCCCTTCCGCTGTCGGCCGTGCCAAACGCGGCGCTGCCGTCCTTTTCGCGTTCACCGGAGGGGCGCCCACCCTCGCACACGGCAACCCGGGCATTTCCCAGGACGGCGGAAAGTATCCGTTCTGAGGCGCACGAAGGGTGGCGCCTTCGGGCCGTTAAGCCGCGGAGGGAGGAAAGCCCGCCAGCCCTTATTGCCGGCCTCCGGACCGGGCGGAGGCCGGGCAAAAAGAAAAGAGCACGTCAAACGACGTGCTCTTTTTTGGCTCCCCCTGTTGGGCTCGAACCAACGACCCTGCGGTTAACAGCCGCATGCTCTACCGACTGAGCTAAGGAGGAATATGCACGCTGCCTTGTCGTGCAGCGTGATTTATTATAACAGCATACGAGGAAGATGTCAAGCCCCTTTTGCCCATTGCCCGGGGAATTTTTTCAGCGGGCGGCCTTGTGTTGAAAAAGGCGCCAAAGCCCCTGTTCCGGCGCCAGGAACGCCCCGCGAGGGGCCGCGGCAGCGGCCTTCCCACGGGGCGTTCCTCCTGTTTCGTCTGCCGGTCGAAGCGCCTCACGGGCGGGCAAAGCCCAGCGCCAGTTCAAAGCGGAATTGCTCCTCCGCCAGGGCGTAGCGGGGGTCCAGCACCGGGCCGCAGCTGTTGGAGCCGATGCCGCTGTTCTTGTAGTCCAGGCAGAGCTCCACATCCGCAGCCCGCCGCAGCTCGAAATCGTGGGCGGCGGCCGCCAGCGCCTCCTGGGGATAGTGGGACGCCCGGAAGCTGAAGGGGGCCGAGGCCGCCGCCCAGAGGGCCGCGTCCTGCCCGCTCAGCCGCACGCCGGCGCAGCCCGTGTGGCTGCCGTGCTCCTGGGGCTTGATGTAATCCACATATTCCCCGTCCACCGTGCTGCAAAACGTCCCGTACCAGCTGGCGCGGCGCTTGTCCAGATAGCTCTCGCCGGGGCCGTAGCCGGTGTAGTTTAGCGTCTCGAAGCCCGCCGGCAGGAACAGGCGCACGCCAAAGCGCGGCAGGTAGGGAAAGACGGGGTCGCGCCGCCCCTCCACGGTCAGGCGCAGCCCGCCCCGGGCGTCCACCCGCCAGCAGACGGCGCAGCGCAGGAAGGGCTGGCGGACGCTGGCGGCAAACACCGCCTCGCAGCGGATCTCGGCGGCGCCGTCGGCGGCGCGGGCTGCCCGGCAGCCGGCCAGCCGGATCTGGGCCCGGTCGTAGCCCGCCTGCTCCCAGACGCGGCGGATCTTGCGGTCGTTGTCGGTGGGGGCGCGCCAGACGTTGAAGCCCATGGGGCGGCTCAGCCGCTCCCGCCCGCCCCACACCAGGCTCTTGAAGCAGCCGGTGAACCGGTCGAACCGATATTGGAAACCCTCGCCGGCGAGGCATATCTCCTCGTCGGTCTCCCGCCAGTCCACCCGGCCGGGACAGAGCGGGGGCAGCGCAGGAAAGTCCTCTTGCAGGGTGATCTCGTCAAAGCCCAGTTCCTCCCCCGCCGGCCGCAGGGGTACGTCCCGGGCGGCCAGCCAGACCAGGCGCAGGTCCCAGCGGCCGGGGCCCTGGGGCGCCGGGCAGGGCAGCGGCATCCAGGCGCGGCCCCGGGGCGCCAGCGCGGGCAATTCGCCCTCGCCGCCGCCTGCCGGCACGCCGTCCCGCCGCATTTCCCACCGGTAGCGCACCAGGCGGGAGGCGTCGGTGAAGTCCAGCGTGTTGCGCAGCCCGATGCCCTCCTTCTCCCGCCAGGCGCGCACCGGCCGCCAGACGTTTTTCAGTTCCAGCAGGCCGGGATGGGGGGTGCGGTCGGGCGAGACCAGGCCGTCCACGCAGAAGTTCACGTCGTGGGGGAACTCGCCGCTGTCGCCGCCGTAGAGGTACCGCCGCCCGCCGCCGGGGGCGGGGCCCGCGTCGATGGCGTGGTCACACCACTCCCACACGAAGCCGCCCAGCACGCCGGGCTCTTCCAGCATCATGGTCTCGTAGTCCTCCAGGTCGCCGGGGCCGTTGCCCATGGCGTGACAGTACTCCACCAGCAGGAACGGCTTGACGTTGGCCGGGTCGGCCAGCCACCGGCGCACAAAGTCCGGCGGGGTGTACATCCGGCTGAACAGGTGCAGCATACTGTCGTCGTTCACATGGCCGCCGGTCTGGCGCCAGGCGCCCTCAAAGTGGACCAGGCGGGTGGGGTCGTACTCCCGCACCCAGCGACCCGCCTTTTCAAAGGCCGGCCCGTAGCCGGACTCGTTGCCCAGCGACCAGATCAGCACCGACGGGCTGTTTTTGTCCCGGATGACGCAGCGGCGCACCCGGTCCAGGATGAGGCCCTCGAAGGCCGGGTCCTGGGCGAGGAGGCCATAGGAGATCTCGTCGCCGCCGCCGAACACCTCGGTGACGCCGTGGCACTCCATGTCCGCCTCGTCGATGAGGTAGAAGCCGTACCGGTCGCACAGCCGGGCAAACCAGGGGGCGTTGGGGTAGTGGCTGGTGCGGATGGCGTTGACGTTGTGCCGCTTCATCAGCACCAGATCCCGCATGGCCTGCTCCGGCGAGATGGTGAAGCCGGTGACGGGGTCGGAGTCGTGCCGGTTCACCCCGCGCAGCCGCAGCGGCCGGCCGTTGAGCAGCACCTGCCGCCCCTTCACCGCGATGTCCCGCACCCCCACCGGCAGGCAGATGGTCTCCTCTTCGGTGCGCAGGATCAGCCGGTACAGCGCGGGCGATTCCGCGCTCCAGAAGCGGGGCGCGTCCAGGTGGACGATGAGGTCGCTCTCCGCCTCGCCTCGGGCCGCCTCCGCCCCGTCCGGGTCCAGCAGCTGCCACTCCAGGCGGCCCGTGCCGCCGGCCCAGTCCACGCCCACCTGCACCACCGCCCTGGTGTAGCCCTCGCACCCCCAGGTGCGAACGCCCACGTCCCGGATGTGCCGGCGGGGCCGCGCCAGCAGGTACACGTCCCGGAAGATGCCGGACATCCGGAACTTGTCCTGGCACTCCAGATAGGTGCCCACGCTCCATTTGAGCACCAGCACGGCCAGCAGGTTCTCGCCGGGGCGCACAAAGGCGGTGATGTCGAACTCGCTGGTGGAGTGGGACACCTGGCTGTGCCCCACCCGGCGGCCGTTGACCCAGACGTAGTAGAAGCTGTCCACCCCTTCAAAATTCAGGTACAGCCGCCGGGCGCACAGCGCCTCGTCGGCCCGGAAGACGGTGCGGTAGGCACCGCAGGGGTCGGCGTGGGGCACAAAGGGCGGGTCGTAGGGGATGGGATAGCGCACGTTGCTGTACTGGTGCCGGTCCAGCCCCTGCGTCTGCCAGCAGGAGGGCACCGGCATGGGGGAAAATCCGCCGTCGTCAAACCCCGGCTGGCAGAACTCCTCTGGCACGGCGCTGATCCGGTCGTACAGCTTCATCCGCCAGGTGCCGTTCAGCAGGATGAACCGCTCCGAGCTCTCCCGGGGCGCGTCCGGGTCCTGCCCGGGGGCGAAGGGGATGTAATAGGCGCGGTCCGGCTCCACCCCCGCGTGAGGATGGGCAAGGTCTTCAAATTCGTGGCAATGCCGCATGGGCTCGCTCCTTTCGCGCCGCGGCGCGCGGGCCGGGGCGCGCGCCCCGGCCCGGCTGTGCGGTCGGTGTTGATGTCAGCGGTACAGCGGGCCGTAGTGCCGGCAGGCGGCAAAGTCGGCGGCCTCAGTGTCGCTGGTGCCGAAGGCAGCCCAGCTGTGGGGCCGGTAAAGCTTCTCCTCCGGCAGGTTGTGCAGGGCCACCGGGATGCGCAGCATGGAGGCCAGGGTCACAAGGTCGGCCCCCACATGGCCGTAGACGGTCACGCCGTGGTTGGCGCCCCAGTTGGCCATCACGCTGTACACGTCCCGGAAAGCGCCCCTGCCGGTGAGCCGGGGCACGAACCAGGTGGTGGGCCAGGTGCGGTCGGTGCGCAGGTCGATGGGGGTGTGCACCTCGTCGGGCAGGGGGGCGGTCCAGCCCTCGGCCAGCTGCAGCACAGGGCCCACGCCCTCCGCGATGTTCACCCGCAGCAGGGTCACGGGCATCTCGGCGGCGCAGCGGAAGTGGCTGGAGAAGCCGCCGCCCCGGAAGTATTCATAATTGGCGCGGCACCAGTCGGTAGCGGTCAGGCAGGCGTTCACGTCCTTTTCGGTCATCTCCCAGAAGGGCTTCATCAGGTGTTCGCCCCGGTCGTTGGTGGCCACGCCGCTGCCGTCCAGCGCAGTGGCGCCGGAGTTGATGAGGTGGATGAAGCCGTCCTTCGCCACGCCGGCGGGCTTGTGGCCCGTGACCCGCTCGCAGGCCTCGGGGCTCCAGTAGGTGCGCACGTCGTGGAAGCAGGGGGCGGTGCCTGTTACCAGGGTGCCCAGCATCATGGCCACGCCGTTGAGGGTGTCGTTCTCGGTGGCGAAGGGGGTGGGCTGCTTGGGGCCGTTCCAGTCGAAGGTGCTGGCCAGGATGGCCTCGGTGAAGTCGGCGTTGGGCAGCCAGTCGGTCCAGTTGCGCTGGCCCTGGAAGCCGCCGGCCACCGCGTTCTTGCCCAGGGCCTCCTCGTGCCAGCCCATCTCGTCCAGCTTCGGGTTGCCGTACAGGATGTCCCGCATGACCATGGTCATCTTGGTGATGAACTCCCAGTCCTTGTGGGCGGGCACCACCTTCGACCGGGTGATGACCTCGGGCAAATTCTTGCCGGCGTTGCAGTCAAAGCCCTCTTTGCAGTTGGCCCTCACCCAGGCCAGGGCCCGATCGTACTCCTCGTGGTCGTAAATTTCCAGGGTGATGCGGCGGAGGATCTCGGTCATGTCCACCCACTCGGGCCGGATGCCGAAGTATTTCTGGAACACCGCCGCGTCGCAGTAGCTGCCGGCGATGCCCATGGCCACGCCGCCCAGATTGACGTAGGCCTTGTTCTTCATCCAGCCCACCGCCACGGCGCAGCGGGCGAACCGCAGGATCTTCTCGGCGGCGTCGGCGGGCACGCTGGTGTCGGCGGCGTCCTGCACGTCGCGGCCGTAGATGGAGAAGGCGGGCAGGCCCTTCTGGGCGTGGGCGGCCAGCACCGCCGCCAGGTACACCGCGCCGGGGCGCTCGGTGCCGTTGAAGCCCCACACCGCCTTGATGGTGCGGGGGTCCATGTCGAAGGTCTCGCTGCCGTAGCACCAGCAGCGGGTCACGGTGAGGGTGGCCACCACGTTCTCGGCGGTGAACTTGTCGGCGCAGGCGGCGGCCTCCGCCCCGCCGCCGATGGTGGAATCGGCGATGACGCACTGCACCGGGGTGCCGTCCGGGTAGCGCAGGTTCTCCTCGATCAGGGCCTTGGCGTTGCGGGCCATGGCCATGGTCTGTTCCTCCAGGCTCTCCCGCACGCCGCCCCAGCGGCCGTCGATGGTGGGCCGGATGCCGATCTTGGGATACAGCATTGTTCATTCCTCCTTATGGCTTCACGATGATCTTGTAAAATTCGTATGCCCGGTCCCAGCCGGCCCGCCCGCCGGGGGCGGACCGCTTCACCGGCTCGGAGGCCGCGATGAGGGCGCGGCCCTCCGTCAGGTCTCTCACCTCGCCCAGCGCCGTCAGCTGGAGGAGGATGTTGCCCAGGGCGGTGGCCTCCACCGGCCCGGCGATCACCGGGATGCCGGCGCAGTCGGCGGTCATGCGGCAGAGCAGGCCGTCCTTGGCGCCGCCCCCCAGAACGTGCAGGCTGCTGAAGGTCTTGCCGGTGGCCCGGCTCAGCTGCTCCAGGGCGAAGCGGTATTTGAGGGCCAGGCTCTCGTAGATGCAGCGCATCACCTCGCCCTCCGTTTCGGGAACGGGCTGGCCGGTGCGGCGGCAGAACTCCCTCACCCGGCCGGGCACGTCCCCCGGGGGGGTGAACGCCGGGTCATCCGGGTCGATGAAGCTGCGCAGCGGCGCGGCCGCCAGCGCCAGCTGTTCCAGGTCGGCATAGGAATGCTCCCGCCCCTGACGCCGCCACTGGCGGCGGCTCTCCTGGATCAGCCACAGGCCAATGATGTTTTTCAGGTAGTTCACCTTGCCGTTCGCCCCCCGCTCGTTGGAGAGCGCCAGCCGCCGGCTCTGCCCGGTGAGCACCGGCTCGTCCAGCTCGCAGCCCAGCAGGCTCCAGGTGCCGCAGGACAGAAAGGCCGCGTCCCGCCCCGGGGCGGGCAGGGCGGCCACGGCGCACTGGGTGTCGTGCCCCGCCGCCGCGATGACCTTCGCCCCCTTGTACTCCCCCACCACCGTGCCGCTGGCCACCAGCGGCGCGAAGAGGGTCTCAGGGATGGCGAAGGCGCTGAGCACCTGCCGGCTCCAGCCGACGGTGCGCGCGTCCAGCAGCTGGCTGGTGGAGGCGATGGTGGTCTCGCAGGCGTCCGCCCCGCACAGGGCGTGGGCGAACAGGTCGGGCATGAACAGCAGCCGCTTTGCCCTGCCCCAGATCTCCGGCTCCTGCTCCCGCACCGCCAGCAGCTGAAACAGGGTGTTGATGGGCATGATCTGGCTGCCGGTGGCGGCGTAGAGGGCGTCGGCATCCAGGGTGCGCAGCGCCTTTTCCACCATGCCCGCGGTGCGGCCGTCCCGGTAGTGCACCGGGTCCCCCAGCAGCCGGCCCGTTTCGTCCAGCAGGCCGAAGTCCACGCCCCAGGTGTCGAAGGCGACGCTGTCGAAGCGCCCCGCCTTTTCAATGCCCCGGTACACCTGGGCCATCAGGCCGGCAAAGTCCCAGCGGAGATGGCCGTCCTGTTCCCGGGGGCGGTTGTCGAAGCGGTGGACCTCCTCCCAGGCGAGGCGGCCGCCGTGGTATTCCGCCAGGATGGCCCGGCCGCTGGAGGCCCCGAAGTCAAAGGCCAGAACTCGTTTCATCCGGTCTCTCCTTTCAGCGCAGGCCGTTTTCGAACTTCTTGTAGCCGGGATGCCGGCCGGTGACGCGGTAGAAGCCCCGCAGGTCGATGAGCTTTTGGATGTTCTCCCGGCTGATGTCCACGCTGCCGCCCAGGATGACCGCGTTGATGGTGATCTTGGCCCACAGCTCCAGGCTCTCCATCCGGTAGAACGCGGTAATGACGTCGCTGCCCACCGCCAGAGCGCCGTGGTTTTCCAGCAGCATCACGTCGTGCTCCTCCAGATAGGGCTCGATGGCGTCGGGCACCTCCGGGGTGGAGGGGGTGCCGTAGGGGGTGAGCGGCACGCTGCCGATCACCGCCACGTCCTCGATCATGTTGTACATATCCATCGCCTTGTGGGCCACGGCGAAGCCGGTGGCGCCGGGGGGGTGGGCGTGCAGCACGCTGCCCACGTCGGGACGCTTTTCATAGCAGCGCAGGTGCATTTTGATCTCGCTGGAGGGGCGCAGCCCCTCCGCGCCCTCCAGCACCCGGCCGGCGGCGTCGATGCGCAGCAGCTTGTCGGGGGTGATGAAGCTCTTGCTGATGCCGGTGGGGGTGCACAGGAAGGTGCCGTCCTCCAACCGGGCGGACAGGTTGCCGTCGTTGGCGGCCACCCAGCCCAGCTGCCAGGTCTTCTGGCAGACGTCGCACATCTGTTCTTTCAGGGCTTGCATATCCATGGTATCGCCTCGTCTCCTCTGGTCATTTCTGGTATTTGGGGCTGTCGGCGTAGACCGGCCGCCCCTCGGAATAGATGCCCGGGCGGCGCAGCTGGCCAAAGCCCGTCACCGCCTCCCGGGTGCCGTCCACCGCCGGGTCGGCGTAGGTATTGTACCAGGTCTGCAGCCGGCTGAGCAGCCGCGCCTGCACGTCGGCGTACTCCGGCCGGCCGGCCAGGTTCTCCCGCTCATCGGGGTCCCGGGTGAGGCAGTAGAGTTCGTGGGGGCCGTAGGGGTAGCGGTGGATGTATTTCCACTGCCGGTCACGGATCATCCGGCTGCTGCCGTACTCGTCCAGGATGACCACATGGTTGTCCCGGTCGGCCCCCTGCAGCAGCACGTCGGCAAAGCTGCGGCCCGGCAGGCCGGCGGGCAGTTCCGCTTTGAGCTCCAGCAGTTCGTTCAGGGTCTGGATGATGTCGTAGTGGCTGCACATGCTCTCCGTCACCCGCCCCTGGGGGATGCGGCCGGGCCAGCTGGCGATGAAGGGCACCTTCACCGCCGTGTCGAACAGGTTGAAGGGGAAGGTGCCGTTGCCCTTGCCCCAGATGCCGTGGTGCCCCATGTTCATGCCGTTGTCGGCGGTGAAGATCACCAGCGTGTTCCCGGTCTGGCCCAGCTGATCCAGCCGGTCCAGCAGGCGGCCCACCCCCGCGTCCATGGCAGAGACGGCGGCGTAGTAGCCCCGCAGCAACCGCCTGCGCTCCTCCCCGGTGCCGCCGGGGGCGGTGGGGATGCGGTTGGGATGGAGCGGCTCGTCGGGGGTGGCGGTGAAGGCGCAGTCCCGGTAGAGATCGATGAACTCCTTCGGGTGCTGGTCCTCGTCCCAGGGGTCGTGGGGGGCGGTGTAGTGCACGCTGACGTAGAAGGGCTGCTCCCGGCCGGACAGCTCGTCCAGATATCCCAGCGCCCGCTCGGTGATGAGGTCGGTGATGTACCGGTCCTCAAAGTGGAGCCGGCCGTCCTCGATCACGTCCGCCTGGTTGTACAGGCAGCCGCCCCGGCCGATGGTATACCAGCGGGAGAAGCCGTGCTGGGGATGCATACTGTCGCCCAGATGCCATTTGCCCGACAGCGCGCAGGCATACCCCCGCTGCGCCAGCAGATCCGGGTAGGTGACAAGGCCCTCCAGATAGCGGATGGGCCGATCCTCGCTGGCGAAGTAGGGGTGGTCCGCCTGGGGGCCCAGGGCCTTTTTGTCCAGGCTGCCGCTGCGGATCCAGTCGTGCACGCCGTGCTGGGAGGGGATGCGCCCCGTCAGGACGGAGGCCCGGGCCGGGCTGCACACGGGGGAGGCGCAGAAGAAGTTTTCAAACCGCACGCCCCGGGCGGCCAGCCGGTCCAGGTTGGGGGTGTGGATGTCGGTGTTGCCGGCGCAGCGCAGCGCCCAGGCGCCCTGGTCGTCGGTCAGGATGAAAAGCAGATTGGGTCGTTGATTCATGCTATCGCCTCGTTGCTCTGTGAAATAGGAAGGGCCGGCAGCCCCGGGGAGCTGCCGGCCCCTGCGGGTCGGTTCAATCGCCGCGGCTCTGCCCACGGCAGAAAAGCGGAGGAATCAGCCGGCCGCGTTGAACTGCGTCAGCTGGTTGTTCACCTCGGCCACCAGGGCTTCGGCGCCGTTGGCGTTGAGCGCCTCCAGGAACTTGGGGATGTACTCGGCGGGATCCACCGAGCCGGTCTCCAGGGAGGGGGCGTACTCGCTGATCACGTTGGTGAGAGCGGCCACCTGGGTCTCCACGGGCACCGCGTCAAAGGTGAAGCCGTTGTTGGGCGAGATGATCGCGGAGTCGTTGTAGGCCTGGAACAGTTCCTCGATGTTGTCGGGGTAGCTGATGTCCCACTTCTGGTTGAAGGGGGTGCCAAACTGCCAGCCGTAGGTGTAATCGTAGCCGTTCTCGGTCAGGGTGCCGCCCATGGTCTTGTCCACCTGGGTGTCGCCCACGGCGGTGTAGTGCACGCCCTCGATGCCGTGGCGGATCAGGGTGCCCACATACTCGTCGGTGTTCAGCAGGTTGATGAACTCCAGGGCCTTCTCGGGATACTCACTGGCGGAGGAGATGGCCAGCAGACCGCCCATGGCGCTGCGGGTCTCAAACAGAGGGTCCATCAGGGGCACAAAGCCAACGCCGTGGCCGCTGGAAGCGGTCATGGACTCGGCGGTGCCGGGGGCGTACTGGATGAAGTAGGAGAACAGCGCGCCGTTGTTGAAGTCGTTGTCACGGTTGGCGGTGTCGCTGTCGTAGTTCACCGGGTCGCCGCCCAGGTAGCCGGCCTGGTTCCAGCCGCGCACGGTCTGGCAATAGTTCATGTACTCCTCGCTGGCGTACTGGTTGAACACCGTCTGGCCGGCCATGTCGGCAAAGTTGCCGAACTCGGACACCGCGCCGGCGGCGGGCAGCTTCGGGTTGCCGGTGAGCGACTCATAGGGAGCGGCCATGGGCCAGGCGTTGGTCAGGCCGGAAACGCCCACCACGTCCTTGCCTTCGGCCTTGCTCTTCTCGGCCACGGTGGCCAGCACCTGCGTGTAGTCCGCCAGGGTCTTGACCGCGGTCATGTCAATGCCGTAGGCCTCCGCCATGTCGCTGTTGTAGATGATGCCGCCCTGCCAGCCCATCTCCTTGTAGGAGGGCACGCCGTAGATGGTGCCGTTCACCTTCACGGCGTTCCACTCGGCCTCGGGGATGAAGTCCCAGGTCTCCTTGGCGTACTGGGGCAGCAGCTCGGTGATGTCCATGAAGGCGTCCTTGCCCACGAACTGCAGGTAGTCGGTGGTCCAGTTGGAGGTGAAGCAGATGTCGAAGTACTCGCCCGCATTGATCAGGTTGGGCATCTTCTCCTTGTAGTCCGGGTTGGCCATGACCTTGTAGTCGATCTCCACGCCGATCTTCTCCCGGGTGTACTCGTTCAGCGCCTGGATGACCTTGTCGGTATCGGCGGCCACCGGGTTGATGGACATATACCAGGTCAGGGTGGTGATCTCCTGGTCCGCGGCGGAGCCGGAGCCCGCGGCAGAACCGGAGCCCGCGGCGGAGCCGCCCGTGCCGCCGCAGCCTGTCAGCATACCGGTCGCCAGCGCGGCGGCGGCGCCCAGCGCCATGATTCGTTTGATCGCTTTTTTCATAATGTGCCTCCTTCAATATGTATCTCTGTGCATCGCGCCCTGCGGGACGCGAATTTCAAACCAAGGATCGCTCAGCCCTTCACGCCGCCCACCGTCAGGCCCTTTACGAAGTATTTCTGGAAGAAGGGATAGGCCAGCAGGATGGGCAGCACCACCAGCACGGTCAGGGCCATGCGGCCGCTGTCGGTGGGGGCGTTGGCCGCCATCTCGGCGTATTCCAGGGCGTTGGCCGAGGACTGCTTCATGAACTCCAGGCTGTTCTGCATGCTCCACAGCAGCGTCTGCACCGGGTACTTTTTCTGGTCGATGATGTAGAGCATCCCCAAAAACCAGTCGTTCCAGTAGGCGATGGTGGTGAACATCCCGATGGTGGCCAGCCCCGGCTTGGACAGGGGCGTCACAATGCGGAAAAAGGTTTTGAACTCCCCCGCGCCGTCGATGCGGGCGGCCTCAATGATCTCCATGGGGATGCTCTTGTAGAAGGTGCGCAGCACGATCACATAGAACGCGTTCAGCGACATGGGGAAGATCAGCGCCCCCAGGCTGTCGCCCAGGCCGAGCAGCTGGGTGTTGACCATATAGGTGGCCACGATACCGCCGTTGAACAGCATGGTGAAGAGCATCAGCAGGGTGAACAGCCGGTTGTAGGCGTAGTCGGACCGGCTGAGCACATAGGCGAACATGGCGGTGATGATGAGGCTGAACAGGGTGCCCGCCACCGTGACGAAGACGGTGATGCCGTAGGAGCGCACCAGCTGGTCGCCCAGGCGGAAGAAGAAGCGGTAGGCGTCCAGGCTCCAGCCGCTCGGGAAAAAGCTGTACCCGTTCTGGAAGATGCTCTGCTCGCTGCTGAAGGACACGATCACCACCAGCAGCAGCGGCAGCACACAGGCCAGAGTCCAGATCAGAAAGATCACATTGAGCACCCGGTCGGTGGTCTTGGAGATGCGGTTGATGGCAAGGTCGCCATCTTCCTCCTCCCGCGGGCGCCGTTTGAATTTCAGCATGGTTTTTCCTCCTTGTCAGAACAGGGCGCTGTCCGGCTCGATGCGGCGCACCACCAGGTTGGCGCCCACCACCAGCACAAAACCCACCACCGACTGATACAGGCCGGCCGCCGCGGCCATGCCCACGTTGCCGGTCTCCTTCAGCGCCCGATACACATAGGTGTCGATGACCTGGGTGACGGGGTACAGCGGGCCGGAATCCCGGGGCAGCTGGAAGAACAGGCCGAAGTCAGCGTAGAAGATGCGGCCGATGGCCAGGATGGTCAGCACGATCATCATGGGCTTGAGGCAGGGCAGGGTGATGCGGCGGATCTGCTGCCACTTGGTCGCGCCGTCGATGATGGCCGCCTCATAGTAGTCGTTGGAGATGCCCGTCAGGGTGCTGATGTACATCACCGTGGAATAGCCAACGGTCTTCCAGATTTGGAAGAATGTCAGGATGAAGGGCCACTTGCCAGGCTCGGCGTACCAGTTCACCCCCGCGAACCCGAAGTAACTCAGCAGGTGGTTGAACAGGCCGTCGTCCACGCTGAACAGGGAGAAGGCCATGAAGGAGACCACCACCCACGACAGAAAGTAGGGTGCCATGAAGATGGTCTGGTAGATCTTGGCCCGCCGCTTGCGCAGCAGTTCGCTCAGGCCAATGGCCATGGCCACCGCCAGGATCAGGTCCATCACGATGAACAACGCGTTGTACAGGATCGTGTTGCGGGTGATGACCCAGGCGTCGGAGGTCTTGAACAAAAACTCGAAGTTTTGCAGCGCCACCCAGTCGCTGCCGAAGATGCCCTTGCGCACGCTGAAGCGCTTGAAGGCCAGCAGCAGGCCGGACATGGGCAGATAGCGGAACAGGAACATCACTACCAGCGCCGGCAGCGCCATGATGGTGAGCGGCAGATTCTTTTGGAACGTTCGCAGGAATCCCGATCTTCTGCGCGCAGGTTTGGTGCGCCGTGCGGTCTGTTTCATAAAAGGCTCCTCCTCACTGCCGTGTCTCGCGGCCGGGTTTTGGCTACGAATTTATTATAAACGTCGCCTGTGCGGCGCCACAACGCTACAAATTTTAAGTGGTGTGCAATTTTTTTAGGTGGATTTGCCCCCGGGCGTTTTTCGCCCGGCAGCGGAGCGAAAAACGAGATTTTTGCGCAAGTCATAGTCTTCGGCGAGAAAAATGTGATATACTGGGGCCGAACGGACCAGGTCGTCCGTGTTTTTGCGGAGAAAGGAGATGTGCCCATGAAGGTACTGCTGGTGGATGACGATCCCCTTGCGCTGGAGGGCATCCAGCGAATGCTGCACTGGGAGGCCTTCGACGGCGAGCTGGCCGGCTGCGCCGCCAGCGGCGAGGCGGCGTTGGCGCTGCTGGAAGCGGAGCGGCCGGACGTGGTGATCTCGGACATCCGGATGCCCGGCATGGACGGGCTGGACCTGGCGCGGCATATTTATGAGCGTTTCCCCAACACCCGGATGATCCTGGTCAGCGGCCACGGGGAGTTTGCCTACGCCCAGCGGGCGCTGCAATATCAGGTGACGGATTACCTGCTCAAGCCCATCACCCGCGCCAAGCTGAACAGCCTGGAGGAAAAACTGGCCGCCATCCAAAAGGAGATGACCGCCGACGTGCCCCCCTGGTACGCCGGCGACGAAGAGCTTCGCACCCGGGTGGGCGAGGCGCTGTACAAAGGGGACATGGCCGCCATCGGGGAGCTGCTCATCCGGCCGGACGTGTTCCGCGCGCTGTGCGGCCGGCGGGACGTGCTGGGCATCCAGCTGCTGAACTACCTGTTCGTCTACCAGGAAGAGCTGGGCAAGGACCGGGACTGCCTGGACGCGCTGCGTCAGAAGGCCCTGGCCGAATACTGGGCGCTGAGCACCGCCGGCGAGCGCCGGGCCTATCTGGCGGCCCGCTACTATGACCTGATGGAGTACGCTGCGGCCCGCAAAGGGGAGTACGCCAACCCCATCGTCAGCTTCTGCCTGCAGGCCATCGAGCAGAACTACGCCGACTCCAACTTCAACATTTCCAATCTGGCCGACACGCTGCACCTCTCGCTGCCCTATCTGAGCACCGTGTTTAAAAACGCCACCGGCCAGAACGTGAGCAGCTATCTCGCCGCCCGGCGGCTGCGGCAATCCCAGACGCTGCTGCGGGACGCCTCCATCCCCATTCGGGAGGTGTGCTTCCTGTGCGGCTACGACGACCCCCGTTACTTTGCGAAGCTGTTCAAAAAGCACGCCGGCATGACTCCCAGTGAATTTCGCAACCTGTACGCGGCGGGCGGCCCGCCGCCCGCCGGGGAGGAGCAGCCATGAGCATCACCAAGCGGACCTTTCTGAGCATCTGCGGGCTGTTCTGCCTGGTGCTGCTGGCGCTGAACGCCGCCACCTATCTTTTGTTCCGCTTCTCCATCACCCGGCAGCTGATCACCTCCCAGGAGGCGGTGACGGAGGCCAACGTACAATTGAGCTATGTGTTCACCCAGACCACCGACAAGCTGATCTATCGCTACACCAGCGACGCCGAACTGGGCGAATTGCTCAGCCGCGCCGTGGGGCGGGACCCGCTGGATGATCTGAACACCAAGGTCCTGCTCAACAGTCGCATGGCATATCATCTGAACGCGGAAAACCTTCTGTTGAACAACGGGTTCCGCATGGAATTGTATCTGGACCCGGAACTGCCGGTGAGCGGGCTGTTCGCGCCCGACAACACTATCCCCAACGTGAGCCGGGTGTTCAGCGGCGCGGCGGTAGCCGACCAGGAGTGGTACCAAACCGTGCGGGAGGGCAATGGACGCTATATCTTTCTCAGCAGTGACCAGACCCGGCTGTGCTTCGCCTCCAAATTGCAGAACAGCGCCTACACCGGCGCCCATCGCAAGGAGGGTGTGGGCGTGCTGCTGGGCAGCCTTCCGCTGGACCGGCTGCCCCGGCTGCTCTCCCTGTTTCCCCTCACCGAAAACAGCGGGTTTCTGCTGCTGAACGGCCAGGGCCAGCAGGTGTTCCGTTCCGAGGACCTGGCAGACCTGCCTTCCGCCGACGGGCTGTCGGTGCCCGGCGCCGCCAGCAGTGAACTGACCCTGGGCGGCCAGCAATTCCTCTGCACCGCCGCCGATCTGGAGTGGGGGCTGCGGCTTGTTTTTCTGACCCCCTACGCCGACATCACCCGCCAGGTGTGGGAGATGATGTCCCCCTACATCTTCTGTTCGGCCGTCTTTCTGGTGCTGGGCATCCTCACGTCGCTGGTGCTCTCGGCCCAGGTCTCCCGGCCGGTGGTGCGGTTCACCCGCAAGCTGGAGGCCATCCAGGATACCCGCAGCGTACGTCCGGAAAATTTCGAGCCCCGGGGCCCGCGGGAGATCCGCCAGCTCAACCGCAGCTTCGGCCAGCTGATCGGCCGCGTCAACGCCCTGATCGAGGAGGTGACCCGCAAGGAGGACCAGCGCCGGGAGAGTGAACTGCGGGCGCTGCAGGCGCAGATCAACCCCCACTTCATGCTCAACGCCATGAACGCGGTGAACTATATGGCCCTGGCCCGGGGCGAAGACGACATCGCCGCCACGGTGGATTCCATCGCCAGCCTGATGCGGTACAGCATCACCGAGCCGGACCGCCTCGTGACCATGGCCACGGAGCTGGACAATATCCGGGAATACATCGCGGTGTATGTGCTGCGCTTCCGGCAGGACATCCGGCTGGAGCTGCTGCCCGGCCTGGACGCCTCTCAGGTGGTCATCCCCAAGTTCACGCTGCAGCCGCTGGTGGAGAACTCCATCCGCCACGGCATCACCCGGCAGGACCCGGGGATCGTCATCCGCATCCGGGCGCTGGAGACAGCGGAGGGGGTCTGCGTTGAGGTGACGGACACCGGCCGCGGGGCGGACGCCCGGCTGCTCAACGACTACCTGGACTACCGGGACGTGGAGTTGAACGTGACCCACGGGTTCGGCATCCGGAACGTGAACGAGCGGCTGCAGCTGCGCTTTGGCGCCGGCAGCCATCTGCGCTACAGCAACTATGAGAATGGCCGGCTGTTGGCCCGTCTCACCCTGCCAAGGGCTGCCTGCCCCGATTCCCCCGACTTGACGTCCCTGACTTGACGTCCCTTTTCTCACGCCCTGTCTCCCGGCGCCGCCTGTTGGCGGGGCCGGGAGACAGGGCGTTTTCGGGCAAAAAATTGCACCGGATATAAAAGAATTCCCCCTTTGCGGCGGCGGACGCCTCCCGTATAGTAAAAGGGAGGAAACACACCCCACAGGAAAGGATCTTTCGCGTATGAAAAAAGAGATCGTGGCCAACGGCATCCACAATTACACTCCGCCGGAAGAGTACGTTCCGCCCCGTTCCGAGCGGGTGCGGGAACACCTGGAATGGTTTATGGGGCTCAAGCTGGGCTTTATGATGCACTGGGCCCCCGGCTGCCAGCTGGGCACCTATGAAAGCTGGCCGCTGAGCGACGGCGACGCCGCCTGGAGCCAGGAGGACTTCACCTGGGCCGACGCGGAGACCTGCAAGCGGCAGTACCGGCAGGCGAACCGCACCTTCAACCCCGTGAAGTTCGACCCGGCGGGCTGGGCGAAGCTGGCCCGGGAGTGCGGGTTCCGGTATCTGCTGTTCACCACCAAGCACCACGACGGCTTTTGTATGTTCGACACCGACACCACCGACTACAAGATCACCGGGCCCGACTGCCCGTTCCACAGCGACCCCAACGCGGATGTGGTGGGGGCGCTGTACCGGGAATTCCGGCGGCAGGGCCTGGCCATCTCCACCTATTTTTCCAAGCCGGACTGGAACAGCCCCTTTTACTGGGCGCCGCAGTTCGGCCCCGCCCCCACCCGCAATGTCAATTACGACGTGCAGGAGCACCCGGAGTTGTGGGAGGAATACGTCCGGTTCACCCACCGGCAGATCCGGGAGCTGTGCACCCGCTACGGCCAGATCGACGTACTCTGGCTGGACGGCGGCTGGGTGCGCCCGGACAACCTGGGCCAGGACATCCGCCTGGGCGAGATCGTGGAGGAATTGCGCGCCGGCCCGCAGCCGCAGATGATCGTCTGCGAGCGCACCTGCGGCGGCGAGTATGAGAACTTCATCACCCCGGAAAAGACCGTGCCCGACACGGCGCTGTCGGTGCCCTGGGAGACCTGCACCACGGTGGGCGAAAAGTTCTCCTTCCATTACACCGACCGGTTCAAGAGCGGCCGGGAGCTGGTGCACCTGCTGCTGGACGTGGTGAGCAAGGGCGGAAACCTGGCGCTGAATCTGGCGCCCCAGCCGGATGGCGCGCTGCCCGCCCCCGCCGTGCGCTCGCTGCGGGAGATGGGCGCCTGGCTGAACCTTTTCGGGGATGGGATCTACGGCACCCGCATCTGCGCCCCGTTTTTCGAGGATCGGCTGTTCTACACCCAAAAGGACGGGGAGGCCTTTGCCTTCTTCCGGTACGATGAGCTCCCCCGCCTGCCGGACCGGCTCGCCCTGCACCTGGATCTGCCGGTGAAACAGGCGTTCTGCATGCGCACCGGCGAGCCGCTGCACCTCCGCGCCACCGGCGAAGGGCTGGTGCTGGATCTGCGGGAGGTGCCCATGGGCGGCGCCTTCTACGCGGAGGGCTTCCGGCTGGCGCTGGCCTGAGCGGGCGGCGCCGGGCACAGTATTCTGCCCCGGCAGACCTTCCCCAAAAACGGCCGCCCATCGGGCAGCTGCCGGTTCCAGGACAGTTGAACGCGGCCGGGAACCACCGTTCCTTTGCGGCATCCGCTTTCTCCTTTCGGGCTGCTGCGCGCCATCGGGCATATCATTCGGCCGGGCCCGCAAAATGGCGGGAGTGTGACTTGATGTTTCAAGTCTCACTCCCGCCATTTTGTTTTGCTGTCTGCCGTTTTTGCGGTAGCATAGATTTACCCACTATAAAAAAAGGAGACAGTATGATGACCAATCACAGCCTGCTGAGCGCTTATTTTGGGTACTGCGCATTGCAGAAGAACCTGGACGCCAAGACCCTGAAAGCCTACCGCACCGACCTGGAGCAGTTTTCCGGTTGTCATCCCCATCTGGTCGACGTTTCCCGCGCTGATATGGAGCGGTATATCGAACAGCTGATGCGCCACTGGAAGGTTTCCACCGTAAAGCGGAAAATCGCCTCACTGAAAGCCTTTTACAGCTACCTGGTCTATGAGGATTTTTTGAAACACAGTCCTTTTGACAAAATACAGCTGCGGATCCGACAGGAAGCGCTTTTGCCGCGCACGATAGACCGGGGAGCCCTGGCATCCATCTTTTCCGCCGCGTATGCCGAACTGCGGGCCGCTCGATCCCGCTCCGCCAGAATGATCGCGCTGCGCGACGTGGCCGTGCTGGAGCTTTTGTTCGCCAGCGGTGTGCGTGTTTCGGAGCTTTGTTCCATCACCTGCGACCGCCTGAATCTGGACGAACAGGTGGTTTTGATCCACGGAAAAGGGAATAAGGAGCGCCGCATTTACCTCTCGTCGGCGGCGGTAATAAATGCGCTGCTGGCCTATTCGGCCGTGCGGACGCCCCGCAAGGATGGCGAACCGTTCTTTTTCTTGAATCGGGACGGCCGCCGTCTGTCAGAGCAGTCGGTGCGGAGGATCATTGACCGATGCACAAAGCTGACCGGCCAGCCCGGCCACTTCACACCGCATATGTTCCGGCACTCGTTTGCGACCTACCTGTGGGATGCCTGCGGCGATCTGTATGAGGTGAAGGAGATCCTGGGGCACAGTTCCATCAAGACGACAGAGCGGTATGTCCACGCGGGCTTTGAACGACAAAAGAAAGTTCTTTCTGCTATGCACCCCAGAGAAAATCTCAAATTCAGAACGTGACCCCGAAAGGCATCCTTTTGTCAGCTGACGCCGCTTTGGTCCGCAGAGAAATGATGGATAATCTCTAATTATCCTTCACTATAGAGCTGTTTTGGAGATGTCATTATGGTTGAAGATCAAGTGCATAAACTTGCTCAGGCCAACTATTCCGATTCAGATTCTCCCTGGCCTGAGTATGACAACTGGCATGAGGAGACTTTTCGGAAGGAGAGCGCAATTGTCGAATCCTGGCTTGGAAAACTTGCCAAGAATGATTCACTTATCCTGAACGCAGGCTCGGGAGGCACTGATTATCGCTCACCAGGGGACTTTGTGCATTTGGACATCATTGAAAACTATGTTTGCCACCATGAAAAATATCTGGTGGGTTCTGTCGAGCAGATAGATTCTCCGGATCAGACATTTGACGGCGTAGTCTGTGTGGGGAGCGTATTGAATTATACTGATGCCCAGCGCTCCATCATGGAGTTTTCGCGCGTGCTCAAACCAGATGGATTCCTCATCTTGGAGTTTGAACGAACAGAAAGCGCAGAATTTCTTTTTACCCATAACTATGGAAAAGATGTTTTTCTAAAATCATATAAATACTGCGACCAGACACATCTGTTATGGATGTATAGTGAAACATATATTCGACGGTTGCTCGGGTTTTACGGTTTTGGGATAAAGCAAAACCGGCGGATCCACAGCCTGTCTTCTCTCTTATACCGCCTTGGATTTTCCAACGAAAAGGCAGCGTCTTACGCAAAACTGGACAAGCTGTTACAACCATTTTCTTTTCCGATTGCCCACAATGCCTTGCTGCTATGCTCCAAAAAAGTCGTTCCGCAATGAGACCACGGAGATAACACCCGCCAGAATGGTCAAGAAAGAACACAAAATCGTCACAGCATTTGAGAAAATCGGCAAAACACAAACGATGAATGTTAGGATCGCAAGACCGCTCCAGATCAGGATCGGCAGTATCCTTTTCCATTTCTTTTTTCTGTACCGCTCAAGCGTGATGTTTTCCACCGTTATCTTAGGGCACTGCCCTTCGTCAAACAGCTTGCATTGAACCAAAGCAATGGGATAAGACTCCTTGTTTTGCACGAGTTCATGAGCGATCCGATCAATCAACTTATCAGTGGTGTCTCCCATGCCCGGATAATTTTTATACCAGGCCAAATAATGTGAAATGTATAGTTCCTTGACGATCGAAAGATATTGAGACGCCGATAGAAATAGCGGAACTTCGTCAGATGCTCCATTGATAGCAATTGCAAGATTAAATTCTTTTGCCTCATCGTGAGGAAGCAACGGCGGCTGATAATAAGGATATTTCAAAAGCTTGTAGTTTTCGTTGGACAAAAGATGACGGAAATAGTTGCTGTCGATATCAATCAATTGTCCATTTGCGCTGGTGAGAGACAACTCTGTCAGAAGGAATTGGATGAATTTCCCTTCCTTCTTCAGTGATTCCTGGATCTCGCAAACAACCATGTGATAAAAATTATAAAACAGCACATGGTTTCGCTGACGAGTACAAAGATAATCCAGGACCAAAACACGATTTTCCGGCAGGTATGCAAACTCCGAAAAACCTTCCACAGTGCCGTCATTGTCATACAGCAAGTAGAAAAACATCTGCCGCGGCTCCGCGCGGTACGCTTGGGAATTCCAAATGTGGTCGCATATTTGATTCGTGTCCGTCCAGGAACCGGGATCAGTGGATTTGCAGTAAATATCCAATGCCGCTGTTATGTCTTGTTTTGAACACCGCTTGGCCGGAACGATTTTTAGTTGTAAAATCATATTTTGTTCACCACAGACAGATAATTAGAGATTATCCTCTATTTTTCAATTATATCACACAGCCTGACACTTTCCATATGGAGTCTGACATAAAATCCCCGCGATATTAAAATCACTACGGGGATCGCCCGAATCAATAGTAATTTTGAAAAATGACTATCCAAATTTCTCTGATCAGTGACTCATCTGATACGTTTTCAGACAAGGTCGTCAAGAAAAACAGGCCGAGGGTCCCTGTGCGCTGAGCCGGAGCACAAGGGCGCGAACGGCAAAGCCGCACCGCAGGGGAAAAGGCAACAAAAAAACGAGCACCGTTTGGTGCTCGTTTCTTTTGGTGCACTTCCAGGGACTCGAACCCTGGGCCCGCTGATTAAGAGTCAGCTGCTCTACCAACTGTTACGACCGCACTTAGCTCAGGGCAGTTATTCAGCCGTTTTGCTAGGATTTAAGCCACATTTTCGTTTGCGGCGTTTCTTAGAGTTTTTTCGCTATATTCTTCTGTCTGGCAAAGTTCCAAGAACTGCTTGTATGTCAGTTTCACATGGACGGTCACCTGATAGCCTTTTCCCACTTCAACCTTTTCCAGAAGTTCGCTCAGGATCACTCGTTTACGAGCAAGGGGCGCCAACTCAAATTCCTCGGCCCAGCCGCAGAACTGTCGGTAGCACTCCTTGATCTTTTGATTGAGCTCACGATCATCTTCCGCTTCCTGCAGCACTTTGGCATACTCCTGCCGCGCATCTCGCAGGTCTGCTTCCGCCTTGGCAATCAGCCGGGCCAGCATTTCCTGCGAAAAACCGCTTTCTCCGTCAAGGCACCGCAGCACTTCCGCTTCATATCGATCCAGTGCATGTTCGCAGTCCTGCAGTCTTTTTTCCAGCTTTGCTCTCTGCTTGCGCTTGTCTTGGTATTCTTGTCGGATTTTCTGTTCCAACAGCTTATCGCGAGGTGCGCGGCGGATGGAAGAAAACAGTTCTCGGACCACTTCCAGCACGATTCCGTCCACCCGATCTGCCAAGTACAGCGCCTGGCCATCGCAGTTTCGGAGTTTCTGTGCTCTCTGATAGCAATTATACTTCGGTTTCAAGGCTTCTTTTACGGTGCCATCCCTTAGCTTGTATCTGTCGTGGTGCATAAAGCCAGACATTTTCGCTCCACAGTGCGCACAGTACACAAGTCCGGCCAACAGCGTTTCATTGTCGGCTTTATGAGCCACCTTGCGAGCCTCTGCATTTGCTGTGCACCTCATGTTTACCATCTCATTGGCCTTTTGGTACAGTTCGCGGCTTATTATCTCCAATTCCGGCAAATGCTGTGATCTTACACTGCGGGTGACAATGTATCCGAGATACCATTCGTTCCGCAAAATGCGCAGCACATGCACTGGTGTGAATTTCACTCCGCTATGGGTGCGCAGTCCTCGATTATTCAGCATCTCCGCTAGCGCATAGGCGCTTTTCCCTTCATAGGCTGCCAGCTCAAACAGTTCCTGCACAATCGAGGCTTCCGCCGGGTCGATTTCAAGATCCTTTACGGGCTGTCCTTTTTTGTTCACGCGCCCCTTATGTACCGCCCGATAGCCGTAGGCCACCGTGCCTCCACTGTAATGGCCGCTAGAATTGAGCTGCTGAATGCGTGTTGCCACTCGTTCTGCAATCTTTTCCGACTCGCCCGCTGCTTGCCAGAAGCGGATATAATTGATGAGTTTGTCGGTATGGCTGTCGATCTTTTGCTGTCCCTCACGGGTGCTCCAGACTTCCACGCCGTGTTTCACAAACCATTCCACCACGTAAGGCGTTTCACTTTCGATGCGTCCCAGGCGGTCAAAGAGAAATACCAGAAGTATGTCGATATTCCCTTTTTCTGCTTCAGCCTTCAATTCCTGGATGGCGTCTCGTTTGGTTGCGGATACTTTCGATCCCGAAACGCCCTTCTCTGCTTTTTCCAGCACGACACGCCAGCCATGCTGTGCGCAGAATTTCCGACACTCAATCTTCTGCATGGGAATATCATCATGATCCACTTGCCCTTTGGTTGACACGCGGTAAGCGAGTCCTGCGCGTGGCGCATCTGGCGGCAGCTTTGCCATTTCTCTTGCTAAAAACTCATCATTGAGCCAAATTTCGTCGCTTGCTGCGATCCGAACGGATTCTCCAAATTGATTTGTATAATTCACTGCCCTGTCCTCCTTGTAGGTCATGCCTGCAATAAAGACCGGTTTTCTCTATTGTCAAGGTGCTGTTGGGAACGGAATTTCTCCCATATATAACACTACCGTTACTTGTGTAAAAAAGCTATCACTAAAACGGAAAAT
Source organism: Candidatus Allofournierella merdavium (assembly GCF_944382735.1). Classification (NCBI taxonomy): domain Bacteria; kingdom Bacillati; phylum Bacillota; class Clostridia; order Eubacteriales; family Oscillospiraceae; genus Allofournierella; species Candidatus Allofournierella merdavium. The sequence goes on from NZ_CALWND010000003.1 coordinate 148,925, forward strand.
TTACCTGCCAAACCAGCATAATTGTTTGCCACATCTCATCAAAAAGTGGAGCGGCATCACTACTGTGATGCCGCTCCCTCCAATTGTTGCTATTGATTGCTCTCTTTTATACCATCCATTCCGCTTTAGCACATTTCAAGTAGAAACATAAACTCAAGTCCAACTACAAAGTCATTAAAATCTTATATATATGATTACATATTCTTGAATTATGTTTTCGTCACCCGCAAATTATTCACTGATGGGAACGATATAGCTAATGAATAACGCCCATTTCCAACATTTCTGAGGCAGTCAATTAAATACAATGTGGAAATCGTCTCCGCACACCGTTTTTTTATGTCGCTTTCATTATCATATGAAGAACCGCTCAGTTTTTTTCTTGTAGCTTCACATATGTCTTCAACAGAAAATGTAGACGTTTGGCGTAAAATGACACTTGTAACGAGGTTCTGCAGGTCACCAGTTGTTTTCACAGCAATGCCTTCTTTAATTTTGCACATTTACAAGCACTCCTTAATATCTCTGTGACTCGTGCGTATGCCTACCTTTCTTAGACTCACATCTTTAACTGCGTCTCATTTCCACATCGAAATGGAGATATATATTATATCAAAATTTATCTCCAATTGTCAACGCATTTGCACGTTCAACACTTTACTTCCTTGTCCTTCGCCATAATCTTTTCAAAATCGAACAAGGAGTTCATCATCGCTTTTATCTCCTTCGCCATACAGTTTGCCATCTCATCAAACAATTCTTTCATAATTTTTTCGCTTTCGTCTTCAGAGCATGATGGCAAACACACATACACATACATCCAGAGACATCCTGCCTTTTGTGCTCGCAACTTAGGAAACAGAGATGTTGTTTTATCATATGTGTAAGATTCGCCGTTTGCGCGATATAAAACAATTTCTGTATCAGGGGAAACACCTAATTTAGTGAATCCTCTATTTTGCCACAGAAAGAAATCCGTGATTATCCCCTTTTTGCTGGCATCCCGCAATACTGTCTCTATTATTTCTTTACACGTTTCATCACAATGCAATAATGTGTCTAGCAAACCGAAATCTGCGACGCGAAGGATTTTTTCTTGCAACAGCTCAATTCTATAGAGCGATTCTCTAGCAGATTCTGCAACCACACCAGTTCCTGTGTACAGTTTTTCGTATTCATGTATTGAGAGTTTACCCAGCGCATCTGGTCCAATACCTGCCTTTTCAACAATTCGATCCCTCAAATAAAGGGCATCCCGTTGTCGCTTCAGTAGCGGAAAGTATCTTTTTCGATTCAGCTGAACTTCTTCCAGCATTCTGTATAGCTTATTCAGCTTATCCTTCGTTCGTCCAATACTTTCATCCTCTAGTTCTCGGCACTTTGCAGTATCACTTAAAGTGCTTAAAGCCTGGCTCAATACGGATATTAGCCAGGAGTCAGTCCACTGACTGATTTGATTTTCCACTGCATTTTGTCCAAAACCTGCACCCAAGGAAGTCCACAATTTATGAATGTCTGGAGCGATTTCCTTTCCCGCTGCACTCATCAAATAATCCTCGGCCAGCATTTCCACTGAACGCTGCAACAACTCGCTTGTTTTAACTGATTTATGATGATAATTGATTCGTTGGAAAATCTTGTAACGATTTACGAACATATCATCTAAATCATCACATATTTTTTCTGGAAATGCGATTTTCAGCACATTGTCTTCATCATAAACAAATTTAGCAGCGCTAATTAATCGAGAATATGTGATTCGCCCCCAATCAACGCCAGAATTTCCAGAATCTCGCACAATATAGTCAAGTCGATCTGCATCTGCCGGACCATCAATTAATCGATGCACAGACGACAAGACCGGTGCTTTTTCCATCAGTATACCAAAAGTAAACTCTAATACGGTCATTAAATAAATGGCCCGCAAACTGTCACTCTCAGTCCTCCGTTCAGGTAAATCCCATTCTTCAAATTCTCTTTTCAGTATTCCACTGTATGCATTGTAAAGAAGATGTGAACCAATTTGCTCATGAAGATCCGGATTATCAATGGTTCCTTTATGCCCACTAATGTCTAACAGTAATTCTTTGGCCGGCGTACATTCAACATACCTTTGGAGATTTTTCTTTAGAACGTTCTCCTTTTTTCTTTGATATTGCCCATTTCGCTTTTCATATAGCTTTTTAAGCGTAAACTCGATAATATGGCTGAATGGAGGATGGCCAATGTCATGAAACAGTGCAGCTATACGTAAAGCCTCCAGAATACACTGATACAAGAATGCATCTAGTGCAATCGTGTCTAGCGGTTCCTTTTCATTATCCTTAAGCAAATCAAAAAAGCAAACGTCTTGTTTACACAGCGCACGATCCGCTATCGGGGTTTCGTCCTTGGTTCGCCTTAAAAGTTGCAAGAAGGCATTCAAATTGCAAATCGATGGTGGAATCACATTATTAATTGCATTGGCTTCTTCTTTATATAAATCCACAGCAGCTAAATCTTCACGCTCTTCCAAACACCGTAGTATATCTTTGAAAAGCTCCTTAATTTGATCCAGAAATTGGCTTTGATCCGATGCCGAGGAATTGGTTACGCACGCATAGAACATCTGTCCAGCTAGTTCCATCGTCCCCAAAGAGTGCTCGTATCTCTTTGTCCTATTAGCTGGATATGTCATGTACACTGTGGAACTTTGGTACACATCGTGCAGTCGATAAAAGAACGGAGTAGACATCATCAAATGTTCTAGTTCGCTGATATATATCGTACCATGGATACTGTCGGTAATTTGCCGAGCTCTTGTTTGCATATTGCCACTCCTCCTGTCAAAGACATGCTAATTTTATCACATTTTGACAGAACAAGCAACAACTCTCATTTATTTTATCAGTTAAAACGACCAAGCCATTTCCGAATGACGTTCCAAAAAACTTCTTAATCCCACGCTTGCTTTATCACTTACTAAACCCAATGTCTTCTTTTCAATTTTGTTATTTTATTGCCCCTCCTTTTAGATATTGCACCTATTTAGTGCAAGTTATTCTGTTCCTTGACGTTTCATTTGTATAATGCCCACCACAATAGTCAGTGATTTCCGGTTTCATTGCATCCTCTATCAACTCGGTTGCGGAATGCCTGGGTAATCGCATTCATCACCTTTCGGGGTGTATTGGGATCTTCTTGACCTGTAAAACATATCTTAACTTTGTATTGGCCATATTGCCGTTCAATCACCATTGCTTTGCCTTCTAATGCAAATCGCTCCACTCGATTTCTCAGAACAATACCTCCATTTGTTTGGACCAGTTTTCCGAAAGGAAGGCTGGTCCTTTTTTCACGCACCATTTCTTTTTTGCACCTTGCACGATTGATTCAATGGTAAAGATATAGATGCCGCTCGGCAGCTGCACATATATCTTTACCATCGAACATCAGGCGGCGCCACAGTTTCGATAGCACGTTCGTTGCGCTGTTAGTGGCGCCGCCTTTTTGCATGATGATAAAGCGTCCGTATTTGTCACTTATCCCCGGACGAGGGCGGTCGATTGAACTGTGCTTGGCAGCACACTCCGGGTGTCTAACCCCTCCGAGGATCTCTCGAAGCTGTCCCCATTGGTTGAGTCTGTGGCTGGACAGGGGTACCATTATAGGCAGATAAGGTCATAGCGAAACAGCCTGCCATAGCTGCTTTGGGCTGAGTGTTTGTCGCTCGCCACTGGATGCGGATCACCTCCTTTTCCAGTGGGTCATGGCGCACTCGCCGCATCGCTTTCCTTTTCGGCTTATCTGCTGAAGTTATTCAATCGCCGGATATGACCATCTGAGAGGATGGTGTTTTTCAATGTTCTGAGGGCAGAGGAAAAATATCCCCTCACTATATATAAGCCACACGGACCCCCTCAAAACGAAACACCTTCCAAAAAATTTTTTAATCTTTGTTCAAATTGCCGAACATATTTTCGTGTCGTTTGCTTCGACACACCATATTTCTCAGACAAAATATCCGCTCCACGGTCCTCCTGACCTTTTAAATATACATCGAGAAGGTCAGGAGCCCAGGATCTCCACATCTTTAATTCTTTCCTAAAGTCATCCAGGCACACATTCGTTAGGATTTCTTCAAATTGGCCCTCATCGAGAATCAGTGTTTGATCAATTTCTCCTTCATTACTAAGTTCTTTAGTCATTGCTTCCAATGAAAGCATCTTGTATTGCTTTGCCGCCCTCACATTTCGACATCTCGCATTATTTTCCCGGTGCCATTTCTCATATTCCGCTCTATCAACCTCAATTATCAAAACATCCGGATGATCACGATCCAAGGACTTTTCTCTAATGAAATACCGTCTCTCGTCGACGCCTAAACTTTTATTGGCTTGAATGGCCTCTTCGTATTCTGCCCTTGTTCCAATCCGCAGCCTCTTCTGGCCGTTAGTGGTCTCTTCTTTGAACAGGTAAGTAGCATTCATGATGTATCTCCTATCTTCTCTTTTCACTTGTTCGGCAGGTGCGGGCATGGAAACAGAAGTTTAGGGATACCTGGCAACGTTGTCTTTCCAGTTGGTTCTCATCGTTCATCCTTTCCGACATTGCGGAGCTGGACTGCCGAGAACCGTGTGAGCAGCAGCAAAATGGGCCGCAGAAACATGACATTCGGAATCTCCGAACATCCTGCTCACACGGCCCTGGTAGTCTTAGCCATCTCTGGCTAGCTCCTGATCACTCGTCTATTTAATTGTCTCTTGGTATCAATCCTCCCAAACAGGTATCAATTTTCCTATTGGATGCCGGCGATTTCTGTGGGACCGCCGAAAGTATGCGAAGTTTAAAATCGAAACAGTTTTGCACTTTTGGCATTTTACTCTCATATGCCCAGTGCAATCAGAATACGCAATTCCGATTTTAAATCCACACTCCGGGCAATAGAGTGGCCGCTCTGCCAGTTTCTCTACCTCCATCGCTGAAAGTGAGGCCCTTAACTGGCGGCTGTTCATTTTAGGCCTTTGAAATTCCGTCATGCAATCACGCCTCCCGGTCTCAGTTCCTTGTTGATGAACTCCGAGAGATCATGATATTTCAGTGCATCCAGATCTCGTAGCCTGATGATCAATGCGGTATGCGACACCCCCAGAGATTTGGCCATTTTCTGCAAAATCACTTTTTCTCTGACAGCAAAGATGTTGCTTCCATAAACGGGGAGCCGCCGTCCGCCATTGAAACGGACAAGTGCATCTTTAATAATGAATCGAGGCATGAGCAGAGCAGCTGCTATCACGTTTGCTTGCCATTCTGCAATGCTGAGTCTTTGACGCAGCTCCTCTGCGGTATACATTCGGCATTCGTCATGAACCCGATGAAAACCCGAACGGATATTAGGATCGATTCTGGAAGCTATGATATGTCCCGCTTCATGAGCCAATGTGAATCGGCGTCGATACTCTTCTCCTGGGTTTAGGAGTACTCGATCCAACACAATAGTTCGCCGGGGATAGACTTGGTCTTGGATCCTGCCATTCATTCTGACACGCAGTGGCTGCACCCCATCGCTGGCAAATCCGATTTTGTCCGGATCATCCTCGGCAAAGTTCTCATAAACCACAGGACAGCCGAGGAATCCTCCTACAAAACAGTCTATATCTACGCACAATTCATGGTCGTCCTCGCCCATAAACTGTCGAATCAATTCGTCGCAGAGTTCGTCGGCTTCCGCACGAGATATGTAATTTGTTATCATTGGTCCTCCCCTCTTGTATGAGGTTTTACCACACATTCAGTTTTTGAACGGCTGCTAATCTTACAGGAACGCCTGTCTGTCCTCGCTTTGGTCTGACGATAAGTATAAATTACAGGGTTGCGCCCTTCGCCTCTACAAACCACTTATTTCCTTCGCTGAACAAGAAGGTTTCTTTGCCGTTGATCATTACTGTGTAACGAATACCTCCCCCGCTCACCTTTGAGGAAGCTGCCCGACATTTGTACTTCAGTTGGTCAATTTGATAAATGCGGCCATTGATCCACCGAATAAACCTCGGGCGAATCACTCCGTCTTGATCCACGTCAAGATTCACCGCAACATATTCTTTTCTGCACTGCACATCCATTGCGACACCCTCCACTCGTAGAAAGGCCTCTTTGTACGAACAATATTTCGTGTTTTTGATTGACAAATACTCTGTTCGTGTGTTACCATTAGCACGAACAGAGTTTCGTGTTGTGCCCCCATTATATTCCGAACAGACTTTCGTGTCAATCCATTTTGGAGAAAAAGTGTTCGTGTCGATCAAAGAATGATTGAAAGAGGTGTCTTTATGGGTTTCAAAGAACGGCTGAAAGACAAAAGGCTTGAAGCTGGACTAACACAAGCCGAGTTGGCGAAAAAAGCCTCTGTTACAACCAGAACAATTCAAAACTATGAGATGGGCACAAGGCGTCCGAGCAACATGAAGGTGGTCGGAGACCTTGCGACAGCACTTGGCACCACGGTCGATTATCTTATGACGAACGCCGATGTCTTTGTTGTTGAAGCAAAGGAAAAAGGCGGATCCAAAGCAGCACGGGATATCGATGAACTGGTCAGCGAAGTGACCGGTCTGTTCGCAGGCGGCCAGTTGTCTGAGGACGCACTCGAGGGAGCAATGCGTGCTCTTAACGATGCCTACTGGATGGCTAAAGAGAAAAACAAGAAATACGCACCCAAAAAATATCGTCAGGAGCAGGAGTAAGTCCGATTTGTGGGACTCACGGCATGAGATAATGACACTGAGGATCCACAGGACGGAGGTGGTCTTATGACTGGCATAACGCTTTCAAAAATCGGCACATCATTGGTACGCCGCTATGGTACTCGGGATCCCTTTCAAATCGCCGAGAGATTAGGTATAAATGTCCTATACTGTGATGGTTTCGGTTCGCTCAAAGGGATGTACCGTGTTATCAAGCGCAACCGCTACATCTTTCTAAACAAAGATCTTGGTGAAAGAATGCAGCGTATCGTCTGTGCCCATGAGCTTGGGCACGACCAGCTTCATCGCAAGCTGGCCCAGACAAATTGCTTGCAAGAATTCATGCTTTACGATATGACTACACGTCCAGAGTATGAAGCAAACATTATTGCTGCCGAGATTTTGATAGACACTGACGAACTACTTGACTTCATCTACAATTACCACTATTCTGCCGAGCAAATTGCGGGTGCAATGGATACAGATATCAACCTGGTTGCTTTAAAGATTGCTCATCTGGCAGAGTTAGGCTACGATTTACGTCCAGTTGAGCACCGAAGCGACTTCTTGCGGTAATGCCGCACGACAAATATAAGGATTCATATCGGCTTTGTTATAGGAGGTCAGACCGTGAACGCAAAGAAAATGTTTGGCTTGGCGGCTGGACTGGTTATTGCCAGCCTGGGGACATATAAATTGCTCGCTGGGAAAGAACCTGCGAAATATAGTGAGAAGTGGTTTTCAGTCGCCTCCATCGATTTACTGAAATCCGAAAGAGAAGTGGTAAGAAAGCAGTATCTCTCCTCGGGAAGCAATTATTCTGCCGCAATCATGTTGGAACGCCTCCTTCAAAAATTCGATTCCGTTTTGAGCAAGCGTGCTTGGAATGGAGAAATCCCCCGTTGTCCAAACTACCCCCGTGAACACGGGCACAATTTGTTTAAACCCGATTGACCACCACCAAAGCATTTTCTTGAAAGAAGGTGATGGCACGAAGTGAAAGAACGCACCTATGCCGCCATCGATTTGAAGAGTTTCTACGCTTCGGTGGAGTGCAGAGAACGTGGCTTGGATCCATTGGACACCAATTTAGTGGTCGCGGATGAGAGCCGCACTGACAAAACGATTTGTCTGGCTGTTACACCTTCTTTAAAGACCTATGGCATCTCCGGGCGCGCTCGCTTGTTTGAGGTTGTGCAGCAGGTCAAAGAAGCCAACCGCGGCCGCTTGCACGATGCTCCTGGGCACCGCTTTTCCGGTAAATCCTGCTCCTTTTCCGAACTGAATTCTTCTCCCAGCCTGGAGATTGACTATCTCATTGCTCCGCCGCGCATGGCTTACTACATGGAGTACAGCACCCGCATTTACAGCATCTATTTAAAACACATCGCTCCTGAAGACATCATTGTTTACTCCATCGATGAAGTGTTCATGGATATCACCAACTATTTAGCCACTTACAAACTTTCCGCGAAAGAGCTGGTAATAAGAATCATCGACGATGTGCTCCAAACAACTGGCATTACCGCTACGGCGGGAATTGGTTCAAACCTTTTTCTCGCCAAGGTAGCAATGGATATTGTTGCTAAGCATATCCCCGCTGACAAAAACGGTGTTCGCATCGCTGAACTCAGTGAAATGAGTTTTCGCCGCACTCTTTGGTCTCATCAGCCTCTCACTGACTTTTGGCGAATCGGTCCTGGTTACGCAAAAAAGTTGGAGTCTTACGGAATGTTCACCTTGGGTGATGTCGCGCGAATGTCTGTTCACAACGAAGAGTTGCTTTATCATCTCTTTGGGAAAAACGCTGAGTTGCTTATTGACCATGCATGGGGTTGGGAGCCTTGCACGATTGCATCAGTGAAGGCTTACCGGCCCAGTAATAACAGCCTCGGTTCCGGCCAGGTACTGCATTGTCCCTATTCAGCTGAGAAGGCGCTGCTCGTCCTTCGGGAAATGGCCGAGATGTTAGCTTTGGATCTGGTTTACAAGAAGCTGGTTACAAACCAGATTATTGTAACGATTGGGTTTGATATTGAAAACCTTACTGATCCTGTCCGTCGCCAGTTATATAATGGTCCGGTGGTAAAAGATCATTATGGACGCCAAATCCCAAAGCATGCACACGGCACATTACGCCTTGAGAGCTATACTTCCTCATCAAAGAAAATCCTGGCCGCTGCTTCTTCCCTCTTTGACAAGGTTGTAGATAAGAACCTACTTGTTCGGAGAATCAACATTGTCGCCGCCCGCGTGGTTCCAGAAGATGAAGCTCCGAACCAAACCCCAGAGTATGAGCAACTGGATTTGTTTACTGATTACACCGCTGTACAAAAACAACGTGAGCAAGAGCAGCACGAACTGTCTCGAGAACGCAAAATGCAGGAGGCCGTGCTTGCAATAAAAAAGAAATACGGCAAAAATGCCATCTTAAAAGGTATGAACCTTGAGGATGGGGCAACTGCAAAAGACCGCAACGTGCAGATCGGAGGTCATAAAGCGTGAGCGCGGAATACAACGACATACTTCATCTTCCGCACCATGTGTCTTCATGCCGGCCTCAAATGTCAATGAGAGACCGCGCTGCACAGTTCTCTCCCTTTGCGGCTCTTACCGGATATGATTCAGCCATTAGCGAAACTGCAAGGCTCACCGATCGCAGGATTGAATTGAGTGAGGACGCGCAGGAGTATTTGGACCGAAAATTGAAATGGATTCGAGAAAATCTCACAAGTCATCCGTCCGTCACCATCACATACTTCATTCCGGACTTATACAAGGATGGAGGTTCATACGTCAGCCACACTGGTCAGGTTCAATATGTGGATGATGTCGCCCGTGTTGTTGGCATGGTCGATGGGACTTCTATCCCTCTTGATGACATATTCAATTATTCAGGCGCGATTCCAGACGACGAATAACTGTCGGCACAAAGTGCATGATCGACTTTACATGCGTTTGCGAAACCTGTGCACCATACGTCTACGAAAATATTACAATTTGGTAAAATCCTTCAATTTGACGGCAAAAATAGTGCACCTTGCACATAGGTGCACTATTTTTGGCCATATTTATTACAATTCTAAGGTTAACCGTTTTCTTAAATTTTCGTTGAACCGATATCCTCCGGGTGCTATGCTATAAGCAGAAAAGGGATCCACTTTCTACATCCCGCTTAAACAATAAGGAGGATCATCTATGAATGCAGCGAAAAAAGTTACATCCCTGGTAATTTCACTTGTGCTACTCCTGTTAATGATTCCCACTTTGGCCTTTGCTGCGGATGATGAGCGGGTCATTGTGTACGCCCAGGTCCCCAGCGATTGGGCGGATCCCTGCATTTGGGCCTGGTCCGACGACGGCACCAACGCCTTTGCCGCATGGCCCGGCGGCGCGATGGAAGCGGATGAAAACAACCCCGGCTGGTATTACTGCTGGATCCCTGCCACGGCGGGCAATGTGATCATCAACGCCAACGAGGGCGCCGTGCAGACCACAGATCAGAAGCTTGAGGCCAAAAACGCCTGGCTCACCATCACCGACGCCGAGACCGTGGAGATCAGCTACGACGCCAAGACCACGGGGGAGATCCCCGAATACGTTGAGACCTTTGCGGTCCACGCAAAAGTCGATGCCAGCTGGGAAGACGTGCGGATCTGGGCTTGGCTTGATCCCGATGGGAAGAACGCCTTTGAGGCATGGCCTGGTGAGGCAATGACGGCTGACGAGAACGGCTGGTATACTGCCAATGTTCCTGTTTGGGTCAACAGCGTGATTATCAACGCCAATGCCGGCGAGGTCCAGACAGAGGATCTCACCATTGACGCCGCAGAGGTATGGATCACGGTCGCCGCGGACGGCACTGCTGAGTTTACTTACAATGACCCCGACGCTCCCGTGGCGGAAGACATCACCGTGAGTGTGCAGGCGCCGGCGGATTGGGCCGAGCCTCACCTGTGGGCCTGGTCCGCGCCGGACGGCACCAACGCCTTCTCCGCCTGGCCCGGTGAGGCCCTGCAGGACGCCGGAAACGGCTGGCTGACCTTGACCGTGCCCGGCTGGATCAACAGCATTATTGTGAACGGAAACGAAGGCACTGTCCAGACCGCAGACCTGTCCGTGGATGTGGGCAAGGACGTCTGGATCGTTGTGACTGACGCTGACAACGCGACGGTCTCGTATGAGGAACCGGCAGCCGCCCCGGCCCCGGAATCTCAGACGACCTCCGAGCCTGCTGCCGCCGAAGAAGCGCCTGCGGAAAGCGGCATGAGCCCTGTGGTGCTTATCGTTGCCGCAGTTGCCGTGGTCGTAGTGGTTGCTGGTGTAATCGTTGTTAAAAAGAAGAAGTCCTAACGGCATTTGGCGCAGGCAAAAGGGTGGCCTTTGCCTGCGCCACTTTTCATTCGGTTGAAAAGGGAGGATCCTTGCAATGAAACGAATACTCGCACTGGTTTTGGCGTTATGCTTGATGGTGTCACTGTGTGCCGGATGCTCCTCCACAGCGACCGAGGATGGTCCTGTGACGATCACCATCTGGCATGATAAGGAAGACGAAGTGGCCGCGGCGCTGCAGGCGGAACTGGACAAACTCGCGCCGGACATCGTTGTAAAACTGGAGCGGAAGGACGGCTTGACGGAAGCCTTGAAGATGGTAGGCAATGATCCGAAAGCCGCTCCAGACATGTATTTCTTTGCGCATGATAAGCTGGGCGTTTATGCAGAGATGGGCATTTTGGCTCCCATCACCGACTTTATCGACACGTCGGTGCTTGAAGAATATATCCCTATGACCATCGAAGCGGCAACATATAAAGGAGAGGTGTACCAGCTGCCCCTTTATTTTGAAACTCTGCTGTATATGTACAATCGCCGGTACATGAGCGATGATGAAGTTCCCAAAACGACTGAGGAACTTTACCAGTACATGCAGGAAACCACAGTAGGTGGACACTATGGTTTCGTGGAACAGCATAGCACCGCCTATTACAGCGCCGGCTGGATTCACGCTTTTGACGGGTACATTATCAATGAGGAAGGCCAGCCTGGGCTGGACACCCCTGAGACCATCGCTGCCCTAAAATACCACAAGAAGTTTGTGGAGTACATGCCCACCGAAGGCGAATATGCCACAGTCAACACCCTTTTCCGCGAGGGGAAAGCCCATTCCACAATTGGCGGCCCTTGGCTCGTTCCCACCGCCCGGGAGAGTGGCATAGACCTCGGTCTTGCGCCCATGCCCGTGGTGGATGAGACCGGGAAAGCGATCTCTCCCTATTCCGGTGTGCAGGGCCTGCACGTTCTAAAGGTCGCCGCCGAGCGTAAGCACGATGCCATTGTGAAGGTGCTCCAGCAGCTGACCGGTGACGAGATCGGCATCGCCATTGCCCAGGCAAGCGGCTGTGCCCCCGCCCGCGAGAGCTGCTACGACGACCCCGCCGTTGCTCAGGACGACATGGTGATGGCCATGTATGAAACGGCACAAAACGCTGTTCCCATGCCGAATATCCCGGAAATGGATGTTATGTGGACCGTGGCGGAAAACCTGCTGGTGGATATCAACATGAGCGGCAAGGACGTGGAGGAGAGCGCAAAGGCAGCCCAGGAAAAGGCGGTTGAACTGATCGCGTCCATGAAATAAGGAGAGATACTATGAAGAAGCGCCGGAGAGACACGTTATGGGCGTATCTGTGCAGTGCGCCCTCCCTGTTGTTGATCCTCATGATTGTGGTCTTCCCCATTTTGTATACGGGGTATATCTCGTTCACCAACATGAACGTGTACCACTGGTTCAACTTTGACTTTATCGGATTCGAAAATTACAGCGACGCGCTCTTTGTGTTTGACTCCGGCTTCCTTTCCGCGCTGTTTGTAACGGTCATCTGGACCATTGTGAACATGGTGTTGCAGCTGGTGATCGCCTTTGTGCTGGCCAGCCTGCTCAACATCCAGGATTTCAAATTCCGGCGCGTTTACAAAACTCTGCTTATGTTTCCATGGGCCATGCCCGGTTATGTTTCCATCCTTCTGTGGAAGACCGGGATGTTTAATTCCCAGTTCGGGCTTTTAAACCAGTGGATGACCAAGTTGGGGTTGGAGACGCAGCGCTGGCTGGCCAGCGACTTCTCGGCATTTGTCTGTTGCACAGTGGTCAATCTCTGGCTGGCGCTGCCCTTCATGATCATGATCATGGACGGGGCTCTCCAGGCGGTGGACAGAAGCTGCTACGAAAGTGCGATCCTGGACGGGGCAAACTGGCTGCAACGGACTGCTTATCTGACGATCCCTTCCATCCGGTCTATAATTGCACCCGCAGTTATTATCACCGTTTTCACCACCTTCAAGCAGTTCGATGTGATCTATCTGCTGACCCAGCAGGCAGGGGCAAAGACAGGTTCCAATCTGCATACGATTCTGACCTACGCCTATGAAAACGCCTTCATCACGAACAATTACGGTTACAGCTCCGCCGTGTCCATCATTATTTTCATTGTGCTCATCGCATTTTCGCTGCTGACGCGGCGGCGCGCAAAGGAGGGTTGAGGATGTCGCTGCACCAGAAAAAGAAGCTTCGTCATTTTGTAATGCATAGTGTGCTTCATGTTTTCTTTATCCTTCTTTGTTTTGCCACCCTGGTGCCGATCCTGTACGCGTTGTCGGTTTCGCTGAACGCGGAGAACAGCCTGTTGAGTTCGGACTTTCGCTTTATTCCCAAAGAGTTCACGCTGAACAACTACAAGGCCGTGTTCACAGAGCAGCCGGTCATGCTCTGGTTCAAAAACAGCATGATCCTGGCGGTCTGCACTGTGCTGATCTCGCTGGGCGCGGCGATACCCGCTGCCTATGTTTTCTCTCGGAAGCGTTTTGCCGGGCGGGGCCCGATTCTTGAGATACTGCTGCTTCTGTACTCCTTCCCATCTGTGCTTTCCATGTTTGCCATCTACAAGCTGTTGAGCCCCATGGGCCTTGTGAACAGCCGCATCGGGCTGATATTTGTCTACACTGGGACCATGGCGGTATTCGGCCTTTGGAACATGAAAGGCTATTTTGATACCATCCCCATCGAAATTGAAGAAGCCGCTTCCATCGACGGTGCGAGCAATCTTCAGCTGGTCACCAGGATCGTTCTCCCGCTTGCCAAACCGAGTATTCTGGTCACGGCTGTGATGATTCTCATCTATGTTTGGAATGAGTATCTCTTTGCGATCACATTTATGACAGGCGCCGATAAATACACCCTTGCTGCCGGCCTTTACTCTCTGCAGGCGACCGAAATCAGCGGCAGCTGGCCTGTGTTCGCTGCCGCCTCCCTGGTGGTGAGCGCACCTATTTTGATCATATTCTTTGCGGTGCAGCGTCACATGACTTCCGGCCTGACCGCCGGCGGCGTAAAAGGTTGAGCAAAGTGAGGTGAACGATATGAATCTCAGCGCAGTAAAGCATCTGCCAATGTCGCCTGATGCCCATGGGATCGGGCCGCGGAATATTGTATTTCGTCTACGTTGTGCCCGGGATGATCTTCGCGCCTGCACACTGTATTATGCAGATAGGGCGTGTCGTCAAACCCCCGTGATTTTTTCCTGCGTCTCCATGGCCGTGGTAGCCCAGGATGAATGGTTCGACTATTATGAGGTCATCCTGCAAAGCCCCTACAAAAGGATCTGCTACTATTTTGAACTGGACGACGGGAAAGAAGTTCTTTTATATTATGGGGACTTCTTTTCTCACCACCGCGTGGATGATCGTTCCGAATACTATCAGTTACCGTTCAATCATCGGGCCGACATCGTCTCCCTCCCGGACTGGGCGGCTGACGCCGTTGTTTATAACATCTTCCCGGACAGCTTTGCATCCGGCAAGCGTGCCATCAACGGGCAGCCTTGCGAAAGCAACTGGAATGGACAAATCACCCACGGAAAGCTCGGGGGGACCATCCGTGGAATCACGGAGAATCTCGACTACATCCGAGATCTCGGCTTCAACTGCATTTACATCAACCCAATCTTTGTTGCCGGTGAATACCACAAATACGACTTGATCGATTATTTCCACATCGACCCTTGTTTTGGAACAGACGAGGATTTCCGCAACCTGGTAAGCACATGTCACGCGTTGGGTATGCGGGTGATCATCGATGGTGTGTTTAACCATGTGGGATGGTACTTCTTTGCCTTTGAGGACGTTATCGAAAAGGGTGAAACCTCTGCATACAAAGACTGGTTCTACGGGTTGCAGTTCCCAGTGCAGCGTCCGGCCACAGGCGACGAATACCCGACCTACGAGTGCTTCGGCTATGAGCGGATGATGCCCAAGACGAACACCGAAAACCCGGAGGTCATCCGCTATTTTTGCGACGTGGGCCAATACTGGGTGCGCGAGTTCGATATCGACGGCTGGCGGCTGGACGTGGCCAGCGAGATCAACGACGCCTTCTGGCGTGCCTTTCGCGCGGCAGTGAAGCAAACAAAGCCGGACTGTCTTCTGATCGGTGAGGTTTGGGAGAGTGCCCAGCACTGGCTGAACGGTGATATGTTCGATTCCACGATGAACTACGATTTCCGCAAACACTGCAGGCGCTTTTTCGCGGAGCGTGTCATCGACGCCGCCCAGTTCGACGGCCGCGTGACCAATATGCGCATGCGCTATAAACTGCCCATTGTGTATTGCCAGCTGAACCTGCTGGACAGCCATGACGTGAGCCGTTTCCTTTCCCTGTGTGGCAACGACATCCAGCGCATGAAGCTTGCCGTGCTGTTCCAGATGACCTTTATGGGGATACCCTCTGTGTTTTATGGGGACGAAAAAGGGATCGCCGGCCTTTTGGAGGAAGAGTACCGCCATCCCATGCCATGGGAGACCAAGGCGGACACACTGGAACAGTTCTACCATGACGCGATCCGGCTACGGAACGAAAACCCCGAGTTGCGCAAGGGCGATTTCCGCACGGTGATGGCTCAAGCCGGCAGCGGAGCGTATTGCTATCGCCGTTCTCTGGGCAACAGTAGCATCTGCGTGCTGCTAAACAACCAGTCGCTGGGGGCCGAAATACCCGCTACGCTGCTCGATTCCGCTGTGTTGTGGCAGGAAGGATTAATGGGGCACACCGTCGCCCCCATGGGATTTGCTGTGTTAAAGCAGGTGAAGAAACAATGAGCGTAACGATTCGAGACGTTGCAAGCGCTGCCGGCGTATCCACTGCCACGGTCTCCAAGGTGATCAACCACTCCCCTTCCATCTCCCAAGCAACGGTGGAGCGGGTGGAGGAGGTGATTCGCCGGCTGGGCTACCGCCCCAACAAGCGTGCCCAAAGTTTTGCCCGAAAGGCGACCCGGAACATTCTTTTTCTGAGCGAGCTGGAGCACGGCGTGGGGTTTGATAACCCTCATCTCTTTGAGATGCTGGCGGGGGCGGAGGCGGCTCTGGCCCGAAAGGACTATGGCCTTTTAATCAAGCGGATCAATGCCCGGGAGCTGGTCAACAGCTTTTCGGATATCATGGACGACGAATTCGTCGACGGGGCCATCGTCCACGCCTCTGTTGTTTCCAGGGAAGTTGCTTCGCTTTTGACCGACACCTTATTTCCCTATGTGGTGATCGGTATGCCCGACTTTGCGAACCGTTTGTGCTGGATCGACACCAACAACAGTGTTGCCGGCCAGATCGCGGCAAGTCATCTGCGGAAGAAAGGATATGAGCGCATCGCTTACATCGGCGGGCAAAAAGAAGACACCATCTCTCTTCACCGACTGAACGGCGTACTGGCCGCGCTGGACACAGTGATCCCGGCAGGCTACATCCGCCAAGGCGCACCCAGCAGCGAGACGGGATACAAATGCACCATGGAGCTGTTGGAGCTGGAGCGGCGGCCACAGGCGATCATCTGCGCCAATCAGTATCTGGCTTTTGGCTGTGTTGAGGCTTTGAAGCATCGCGGCCTCTCCATCCCCCACCAGATGGCTGTGATCACATTCGACGATTTCCCCTTCTCGAAAGTGCTTGACCCTCCCCTCACCGTTGTCAATCTGGATATGTACGACATGGGCGAGCAGGCAGCCAAGATCGTTATGCGGCGAATCAGAAATCCCCAGCTGTTGGTCCAGTCATACACCACCCTTCCCAGCTTGATCGAGCGGGGATCCACGAAGGGAGATGAGAGGGAATAAATCTATTTTGTCCTCAGTCGCCAAAAACACTAAAAGGAGGATCGAAATGTTCAATCGCTATCTCAAAAAAGCAATCAGTGCTGTCTTGGCACTTACAATACTGCTTACTCCTGCATTGTTTGCTTTCCCGGTTCGTGCAGACGAATCCCTGGAGCTGGGACCTGTAACGTCCAAAGACGTTGTCTATCAAATCATCACGGACAGATTTTATGACGGAGATCCTACCAACAATGTCCCTGCCGGGTTTGACCCGACACTATTCGATGGTACTGGCGATGATCTTAAGCTTTACCAAGGTGGCGACTGGGCAGGCATTATAGACAAAATCCCTTACTTGAAAGGAATGGGAGTTACTGCCGTCTGGATTTCGGCGCCTTATGAGAATCGCGACACAGAGATTCTTGATTATAAAGCCGACGGAAGTTATGACCGTTGGACAAGTTTTCACGGGTATCATGTGCGTAACTATTTTGCCACAAACAAGCATTTCGGAACGCTTAACGAATTTGAAGAGCTGAGGGATGCTCTTCATGACAATGGGATCAAGTTGATCATTGATTTTGTAACGAACCATACCAGCAGAGAAATGAATCCCACCGCCGGGAATATTCCCGAGGACGGCAAGTTGTATGAGCCGGACAGAAAAGAAGATGGTTCTTTCGCTTTTGACGAGAACGGAGAGCCCTACGACTACAACGGAGACGGGCTTGTGGAAAACCTGATCGCTGATCCTCAAAACGACACCTTGGGCTGGTTTCATGGTTTGGGCGATCGTGGCTCTGACAGCAGCCGGTTCGGGTATCGCTATAAAGATTTAGGGTCTCTTGCTGATTTTTCTCAAGAGAATGGTATGGTGGCCCAGTATCTGGAAGAGGCAACTCTCTTCTGGGCCAACATGGGTGTAAATGGTATCCGCCACGATGCCACGCTCCATTTGAATCCCGCATTTGTGAAAGGTCTTAAGGACGCCGTTGACTCCAGCAACACGGTTACTCATTTTGGCGAATTCTTTATTGGGCGTCCCGATCCAAAATATGACGAGTATGTTTATTTCCCCAAACAGACAGGCGTGAACAACCTCGATTTTGAGTTTTTCCGTGCTGCGTCCACCACTTTTGGGGATTTCTCCACAACTATGGCCGATTTCGGCGATATGTTGATGTATACTCAGGACGACTACGAATATGAGAACCAAACCGTTACATTCCTTGACAATCACGATGTGAGCCGCTTTGGGTACCTGCAGCGGAACGAAAAACCATACAACGCTGCGCTTGCAACTCTCCTTACCTCCCGCGGGATCCCGAACATTTATTACGGGACGGAACAGTATGTGGTTCCTGCTGACGGCAGTGATGTGTCGGGTCGTATCTTCATGGAGACCGATAGTGAATTCAACACACAGACAACGGCTTATCAGTTGATCGGCGACCTTTCTGAGCTTCGTCAGAGCAATGATGCCATCGCTTATGGAACAACTGTAATTCGTTATAGCGATGACAACGTGCTTGTTTATGAACGCCAATTCTACGATGACGTTGTCCTGGTTGCTGTCAATCGGCAGCCGGATCAGAGCTATACCATCGGCCCTGTTGAAACAAACCTGCCTGCCGGAAACTACAATGACTACTTGGGCGGCCTGCTCTACGGGTTTAACACCGTCGTAACCGCTGGCGAAGGCATCAATCACACCTCTTCCTTTACGCTTCCTGGGGGCGCAGTATGTGTCTGGCAATATAAAGGCCCCGCTTCGAGCACCCCTCAAATCGGAGATGTGATGTCCACCATGGGGCGCGTGGGTAATCAGGTTTATATCTATGGTGATGGTTTGAATGGAGATGTCAGTGTAAAGTTTGGCGACGTGGAAGCGGTCGTTGAAAGCAACTCTGCGAATCAGATCGTTACAAAAGTTCCCGCCGGCGCAGTGCCTGGCGACAATAACATTACTGTGACAAAGGGTAGTTCTGTAAGCAACGCATTTGTATATAGTGTTCTTTCTGGGGACCAGAATCAGATCATTTTCCATGTGCAAGCAAACACAGCAATGGGAGAAAACATCTACATCGTTGGGAACATACCCGAATTGGGAAGCTGGGATCCGAACAACTGTACCGAGGCAATGCTTAATCCTAATTATCCCGAATGGTTTTTGCCCGTTAGTGTTCCTGCCGGAACTCAAATCGAATTCAAATTTATTAAGAAGGACGCTAACGGCACGGTTACTTGGGAAAGCGGGGAAAATCGCGTAATTACGTCTTCGTCGAGTAGTGCAGGTTCGATTGACACTGAGGTATATACTTGGCGCAGTTGATTTACTGTTTATCATCCTCTTGTCGAAATAATCATTGTTAAAACGAACTGCAAAACGCGTGGGGGTGGCCTTATTGGCCGCCCCCACGCTTTGAGTTTTTCAGCGGGTGTGTGCGAACGGCTGGCTCTTCCATCCCGTATTTCACACTTTTTCCGCGCTGTCTTCTTCCTGCTTGCTTTCGATATTATTCGCTTGTCCATAATAAACTTCGACATCTTCTAAAAAAGACAAGTAGCAACCATACCGCTTTTTCTCGTATGCGGGAATGGCAAGAAAAGAAATCACTGCGTAGAAAATCAGTGCTGTGAGCACAAGCAAAAAGAGTGTTCCACAGAGAGAGAGTATCGCTAAAGTCTCTGCTGACAGTACGTCAGTGCTGTTGAACACCATATCTTTGTAGGCTGTATTTAACAGTAATGTAAACATGAATCCCACGGGCGTTAAAACGAACAGAGATATGCCTTTCGTTGCTACATGAAACAAAGCATCAATCTTCTCTCGCCATGCATCGCGCTGCAGCTCAATATCATGCTTGATTTTAATATAGCTTACCTTCAGATTTAGCCCATCATCCATCAACATACATTCCAGTTTCTTAACATCTTCCGAAGTGCAGGAAAAAGCTTTGAACGATTTTTGTCTCAGCTCATGCTCGATTATCATCAGTATGACGGTAATTGAGAAAAACAAAATGCTCAGTATTGTTTTACACTCCTTGCATTGGGTAGGGCGTGCTACAATGTCTGTTGACATGACCACTGCTGCGACGAAAAAAACGCCAGCAAAAGCCAAAAGGGTTTTCCCAGCATCGTGATTCTTTGATTTTGGGGTTTCTGTTTCTATCTGTTGAAGTGCTACCATAAATTCTTTGGTTGCGCTCATCATTATTGAACGACCTCTTTTCTTCAGGCTTTATGCCCTTCTTTGACTGAATGGAGAGAAAAAGCTGCATCCCCCTTTGTGATAGTCAACCGAAGGATGCAGCATTTCAGAAAAACGAGATGTTAGTAAAACTAAGTAAAACTCAGCTTCTGCCGTCCACTGGAAGAATACGGTTATAATCAAACGACTTTGGCCGTGCAGGAAGGGAGCTGCTTTCGAATCAGCTTTTATTAAATCTGCGAGACATCCATTCCATAAGCACTGTGATAATCGGGGTAACAGAGGCAAGCATGAGCTTCTGAACCGTTGAATAGTCCTTGTCCCAGAAAAGGATCATAATGATAAGTGCGATGGCGAAAAGCGCGGTGAAATTAGGGAAGATCCACTTTTTGAAGAAGCGTGTCACCTCTCCTCCTTCCCAATACTGATCGATTTGTTGCCGGATGAACTGATCGTGCTGATCGATTTCATCACACATGATCAGATACTGGCATTCCCGAAGCAGACTGCTTTCCGCCTTACCACGTTTTTCCTGACTCACATCACCCAAATCGTTTGCATTCTTCAGCAACTCGTTCCATGCCACAAATTTCTTTTTCAGAAGTTCATCGCCATCAGCTCGTGCCAGTTCATCTTCGAGACTAATGGTGAGAGCCTTAATGCTATCGATTGGATCTTTCCGTGTTATTGCTTCTTTTACCGTGGTAACCTTGTCAATGATCCGCTGGAGGTCATGGTACCGGGTCCCTTTTTCTGCTTTGAATTCAGTCACTCGCTGGATGATTTGCTGGAATCTTTCGTACTGTGCTCCGCGCAATCCAGCGGGTTTCTCTGTCAAGTCCTGCCAAATGTCTACTCGCATCGGGGGATTATCCAGATGCAGCGTATCTTCGAAAACACCTTCCGAATCAAATCCTGTCCGATACAAGGTCATCGTGACGAGAGCGACAGGCTTTACTTTCCCATCACTCTTTTCCTCAATGCAGAGCTTAA
Organism: Candidatus Allofournierella merdavium; assembly: GCF_944382735.1. Lineage (NCBI taxonomy): Bacteria > Bacillati > Bacillota > Clostridia > Eubacteriales > Oscillospiraceae > Allofournierella > Candidatus Allofournierella merdavium. Next base: position 169,993 of record NZ_CALWND010000003.1, read on the forward strand.
TGCGTCTCTTAGTCGGGTTGCTTATCGCAAACAACAGCTTCCCTTTCCATTCGGGGTCCAGAGTTGTGGATACATTGCCAAGGCCGTTTGCACTCATCCGAACACGCGAATGAATAGTTCCTGCAACGCTTCGTTTGGTAATTACATATTCCCGGGAAATCGTGAGGATAGTATCGTGCGGATCCACCCACACGAATACTTCCTTTTCGTTCTGATGGACTTTGAGAAGCCGCTTTTTGTTTACCGAGTAAATGAGGGTACACGGAGAAAGATTATAGCCCGTGCCCTTGGCCTTCGCTTTATCAAAGGGTACAATGATGACATCCTCGATATTTTTTCGGGCCTCAATATAATCATCTGCAATAAGCACACCTTGTCTTTTTGTTTCACCCATGGGGTACATCCTCCTTACCCTGGTCGGTATCCTCTTTGTTATTACCATCTGGTTTGCTGCTTGACATCATCTTGTGCCCCATCCACAATTCATGCTCATCCTTGATAGGCAAAAGCGGAGTGAAGAGCCTCGTGTATGCCGTACCGATTGCCCCTGTGAAAAGGATGAACTCTGGTCGGGTATTCATCGGCCCAGCCATGAGAATATGGCTGAGCGAAATGTCAGGGTAGGGATCGACATAGTAGATTTTAGAAATACCCAAGTATTTCGCTTTTTTCGCACAAAGGACACAAGGGCTGGATGTAGTAAACAGGCATCCGCCGCGAACAGCGTCCTTGTTCCCGCCAGAAAGGTTCAAGAAAGCCGTTTCCTCTGCATGGAGCGAACGCGTATGAACTTGGTTTTTGGTCCCGTCGACCTTATTGTAAATATCCTTAAAGCAGAACGGCACATGTTTGCCGGCGACTTTAAGTGCACAATCTTTTGACCCGTATTCCTCTTGTACAAGTTGCCTGATCACGCCGTGGATGGGCTTGCCTCCCGTATCAAAGTTCTCATAATCGCTATATCCTTCAGTATCGAAATGTCCGGATAATTCGCAGAGATCCCGGTAAAGGCAAGGGAGTTGTTCAGGAGGCTGTTGGTTCCAGCCGACAGAGAGCAGGTGATACTCGCTGTCAGTAACTACAGCGCCCACTTGTCTTGAGATGCACCCAGAGTTCACCTTGGAGACATAAGCCGTTTGCATGCATCTTTCCACATCAGTGGGCAAGACCAACCCTGGGTTCATCATCAGACTGATATATCGAATCAGTGTTTGCTTCAAGTTAAGGTAAGAGTCATTGTCATGGGAATTGTTGATAAAGATATCTGCCGACTCCAAACAACTTGATACATTCTGAACGATGAACGGGATGACCAACTCCAGGTGTTCTTTTTTTATTCGCTCACACAGATTGCGAATGATTACAGAGGTCTCATGAACTGCCGCTCCATTTTCCCCTGAGTTTGATTCAGAATGAGACTTATTTAACCCTTCAAAATTCTTTCGGAACTCAGGCAGTTGCTCTACCTGGTCAATTGCCTTGATATCCGGCACCGAGAATTTCTTACTGTTGATGAGGCGCTTTTGGCGCTGGTCTTCATCGGTGTATACCCCAATCAGGTAATAGTTGCTGTATCTCTGTTTGAGATACATTGACTCGAACGGGTTTTTGATGGAATCAATAACCGCCAATGCATGGGTGTGGATCGGTTTCCCACACGTTACGTCCAGCTCATTCTCGTTCTCCTGGCCGTCCATGGCTTTTAGCTCGGTCTTCTTAGAGAGATACGCCCGAAGTATCTTGATGGAATGATTGATGTCTTTTGCGATGGTGGTATATGCATCTTCTTTAAACGGGTAACTGTCCCCATTGGCTTTGTTGTCATACGGTTCATCGCTGATACGAAGATTATTTCCGATCAGCTGCATGGCAACTGTTTCGATTTTTTGATAGCCCTCATTTTTCTTGATGTTCTTCCAAAACAGATCCACTTGTTGAGGCAAAAAGTCAAAGATGTACTCCTGCAATATCCAGTAGTATACTGGGTTAAGATTACCTCTTTTGCTCTGCCTGCAGTGCTGATAATAGCGAAAGAGCTTGTAGAGATCCCTGTTGGTGATTGCAATGCTCTGTGTTTGAGAGGTCCCCTGTGTACCCTCTTTTTCCACTACGGGATAGACTGTTATCCGTTCCGGATCTGCCTTCTCCGGGTGTTTCGGGTCTTGATATTCAATAACAGTTTCCTCAATCGGAACGCTAACAATTGGTTTGCCCCCAGTATTTCCTTTCGCGTTCACTATCAACTTCTGGCTTGCCAGGGTATCTCTATCAATGGCCAAAAAATCCTTCAGTTTGATGGGCTGATCCATTGTCGTATAGAATTGTTTTTCAATGGAAAAGGCCATTTTCTTCTCGAAGAACGCCTGAACTGTTTCCTTGATATTCTCTGTTTCTTGAGACGAGTGTGCTCCACTGTAACCTGGCTCATTTGCGTTAGTGACTGTGGCATGTTCAGGATGAGCCAGTCTCGTCAAAAACTGTACAAACTGGTCTTCTCCATACAAAAGAACACGAGCGACGATAAGCGCGCGCGTCTTGATAAGATAAAATCCGCTCCAATTTTTTTGTGCATAGTTGTACAGGATACTGTATTCATGCCTTCCATAATCAGAGAGACTCTTCGGCGGTGTCGGACAAAGATTCAAATCCTCAAAGTCCTGGCGCAAAATCTGAGCAACAGTGGAAACACCCGAACCTGTTTTTCCGCAGAGTCCAACAACAATAAAATCCTGCTGCTGGTTGAAAAGCGTTTTCACGACCTTGTTGCTGTTTTTTCCCGATGATTCGCGTGGAGACATATTGAATTCCTCCCATTACGATACTGGTGTTATAACTCTGAATAAACCGCATTTCAAAGCTATAGTAAACAGGATTGTCTGTCTGTTTTTCATACACCCTCAGGGAGCCTGTTTTGTAACAACGATTTGCAGATTTTATTGAAAATCGTCGAATTCCACAAGATTGTCAGCTTAACTTTCACTGTAATAACGACTTGTCTTGCAAAAGGAAATCGACCCGCTGCCTTTTGGCAGCGGGTCGATTTGTTCAATGACAGCGGACAAGCTATTGAATCAAGTCAGCGGGGCATAAACTGGGCTTTTATGGCTTCCAGAACTTTTGGAATGCCCGCTGACAAGCGATTAGTGAGAGGTACATGCGGGCGAGGCGGCTCCACTTCAAATCGTCCCCCATGTGCAAGTACATGCTCTATGATGAGCGACTGCAATTTCTTCGAGTGCCGCCAGCTGTTGTACGAAATCGTGCCATAGCGTTCGCCTGCGGCTGTGTAGAGATCATAGCCTCGGAAAAATCGTCCGGTCTGTTTGATCAGCGCGATTTTTTCCCATTCATACCGTTGGGGCTGTTTGGCTACGGAAAAGATTTCTCTGAAAACAGGCTCAATGCAAACAGCTGTCTGATCGATCGTGAGTCTTTGGTTCATTAGGCATATTATGGCATATACAGACCACACAGCGAAAGCTGCGGCAATTGCATATCCGCTACCCCTCTTTGGGTTACTGTAATAGTAAGTCCCCTTTGCCATCATGAACTCAGCGAAAAAGCCATAGCCAATCAGTAGGGATGCCACCGGAAGTAAGCAAAAAAACCGTCTGAAAAACTTTGGGTAAAAAACAACCACAGCATCATCCGCAGACGAATTTTTTAAATGCATGGAATGCCTCCCTGTATCTCTCGTCAAGAGTGTTCAGTCGCTGTTTGTACTCACGAAGCATCAAATTCAAATCGTTCCTCTGGGATGCCGTCAATTCAATGCTGTCATTTTCCGCATAGAAAGAACCCAGCAATTTCCCTTCGTAGGTTCGGAGATAATCTTGCAGCTTCTTTTCCCGTTCAGCGGCAGGGAGGTTTCGGATACTCATATAGATCTCATAATCCGAGGCCATGGAATAGGCCTTATTAAAGGTCGAATGCGTCCGGAAGAACTCCGCCTGTTCCGTCTCAAAGAAAGCATACCCACGTTCCACACGTTCCACAAGATCATCAAAGTATTCCTGCTGCTCCTTTTCCGACAAACGCTTTTGGGGATCCGCGAAGTACACTGCTTGGCCGGATCCATCTTTGCTTTCTACGATCCATCCGGCCTCAGCCATCATGCTGAGCATGGCATCATCATTCAACACGCGGTCTCTATCGACCAAGTTAACAAAAGACGATACCGCAGAAACAGTGGAAAGAATTGGTGCAGCTCCTTTTAGCACATTAGCCCCTCTCGTAAGTGTACCAATTGTTTTTCCTCCCAAGTGAGAAGCAATTGTGGTCTTGGAGAAGGCGTCAACAACATCAGGTGCTTTTTCCAGTATATCTGGTCCAGGTCCCAAAGCCAAATCACGCCAAACAACTTCTCCCTCGAAAAGTGCACTGTACCCACCGCTTTCTTCCAAGCCACTGTTAATGATTATGGTCGGAATACCCAGTGTCAAGGAATCGACCACTGTAAAGCCAGCAAACCAAGCGAAACTTTCAGGGCTTATGCGCACATAAGCGTAGGATGGTTCTCCGTCCCCTTCCACATCAAGGTTGTTCTTGTTTTGAATGCTCATTTCAATCGTGCCAAAGGGATCAAAGAATGTGGCCGGATTCGCCGCAACGTAGGAATACCAATTCAGTCCGCTCTTAATCGGGTCCATTGCCATCCAGGTGCGGGTGATTGCATCGTAGAACCGGGCCTCCGCAAAGTAGACATCGAGCGTCGTATCGTAGATATGGCCAGTGAAGGTGGCGAAGACATAGTTGCCGTGGTCATTATTCACCAGCTTGTTCGGGCTGACCGGCTGGCCCCAGGCATCGTACTGCAGCTCCGCAAAGTTCTGGCCTGTGGCCTTGGTGTAGTAGCGGGTATTGCCCATCACATCCTCGTGGACGTAGAGGGTGCGCTCCCAGCCGCCAGTTCCCTTTTCTGTGATCTGCTCCAACCGCTCGGAACCGGCGTACACATGGCGCTGCTCGTATTCAAGCTGGCCGTTGCCCATAGCGTAGACATACAGATCGTCGTTCTCCGGGCTGGTGTAGTCGATCACATAGTCGCGGTCGTAGGTTTTACCGGCGTGGGTAGTGACAAGATTGTTCACTCGCAGGCCCAGGCCGTTGTAAGTGTAGGCAGACTTGTCGCCTTTCCAGTTGGTGCCTTCCACCAGTCGATTGGTGGCATCGTAGACATACTCTCGGCTTTCCTTTTTGCCAGTTTCTGCCACACGGTTACCACGCTTGTCATAGCTGTAGGTGAAGGTCTCATTTTCAGTGGTTGTGCGTTTCACCAACTGGTTCAACTCATTATACTCATAGTCTACACTCTTGTTCTTTGCGGTTTCAAGCACCAAATTACCCAAAGTATCGTAGGTATAATTGGTAAACACCTTCGAAATGTCGCTGGTAACCATGCGATTCAGTTCGTCATAGGTGTAGATATGAGTGCCCTGCTGGGCTTTATTGGCCTTTTTGTCTTCCGTATCCTCGCTGCCGGGCTTATTGGGTTTTTCAGGCTTGTTGGGATTGGCAGGTTTGTCGATCTTTTTGCCGCGGTTGAGGCCGGGAGCCACGTTGCCACCGGGGTTCACGATGGTCCCATCTTCATCCTCGTGCTGACCCGGAGGAACCTGGCCATTGCCATCACCATTACCTTCGATGGTAGCGTCATCTTTCCCTGTTTCGGGCTTTTCACTCTCCGTTTCGGGCTCAGCAGCGCCAGCCTCCTCTTCGGGGGCCACCAGCAACTGCTGGTTAATAATTTCAATGTTTTCGTTCGCAGCCTCCAGGAATACTCCGGCAGCCGTGTCTGTGGTCGGATCGGGCAGTTGCACCGGATTAACAATGGGCTGCGCAGCACTGGTAGCATCCAAATCAGGAGTGGACAGCTCCACCGTGGGCGTTTCGGGCTCTTCAGCGCCAAGCCCAAAAATGCTCAACACATTGTCCAGCACAGAAGCATTTTCCTTTTTGCTTCCGCTCTGCCCATGGTTGTACTGCATTTCACTCAAACGATTGCCTTCTGCATCCCAACTGTATGTGGTTTTAAAGAGCTTTTTGCCACCGAGATCATACTCATCCAGTTCAATGATCTGATCGCAAACGTCATAGCTGTACCATGCGGTTTCGTTATTGGGGTATTCTTTGTAGATCTTATTGCCGTTGGGATCGTATTCAAACAAGGTAACGCCATCGTCAAAGTCCTGGACCTGGACGATTCGATTTTCCGCATCGTACCAGTAATCGACCTGACTGCCGTCGGGGTAGCCCTGGCTGGTCTTGTTGCCTACGGCGTCCCAGCCATATTCGACGGTGCGATCCTTATGATCAGTGACCGAAACGATACGATCCAACAGGTCCATAGAGATAGAGGTCGTGCCGTTCCAATCTTCCATCTTGATCAGGTCGCCGGTGCCATCGTAGAGGAAGCTAGCTACCTGACCATCGTCATAGCGAATCTCACTAACCAGATTGACAGGGCTGTAATCGTATTCGGTTACATAACCATCTTCATCCGTTTTGCTGATGAGGTTGCCGTTGCCGTCGTAGATGAAGACCTTACCGTCTCCCTTGGCGTTCACTTCGGTCTTGACCAGGCCGCGGTGATCGTAGGTGTAAAGCGTTTCCTGATACTCGTCCACGCCGTGTACATCATCCACTCGATGGAGACGCACCTTCGTCAGTTGATTCATGCTGTCATAGGTGAACTCAGAAACAGTGCCTGCGGCGTCGGTACTGGCTACGATATTACCATTGCCGTCCAACGTATAGGTCGTCGTATTTCCATTGCGATCGGTGACAGCGACAATTTCCCCACGCTTGTTGTAGGTGAAGGTCTTGGTGTTGCCCTTAGGATCAGTTTCACTGGTAACACGGTTGACCGCATCATAAGTGTAGATGTAGGTATTACCGTTCCGATTGGTCAGCGTGATCCTGTTGTCGTTTGCGTCGTAGGTATAAGTCTCACTGTTGCCCAGACCGTCGGTGTATTTGATCAGATTTCCCTTGGCGTCGTACTCATAGGTGCGCCGCACGCCGTTCTCGTCAGTATCGGCGGTAACGCGATCCATCGGGTCGTATTCAAGGTGACGGAAGTTGCCGTATGCGTCCTCAATTGCGGTGACACGGCCCTTGGCATCATAGGTATACTTGGTTACCGCGCCGTCTTCATTCACGGCCATTGTTACGCGGCCAAGTGCATCGTAGGTATATTCGACCGTTCCGCCCTCCTCGTTCGTAACTTTGGTCTGGCGGTTCAGAGCGTCATATACAGCGGTGCGCGAATTACCACGGGGATCAGTGATAGAGATCAGGTTGCCGTTCTCGTCATAGGCATACTGAGTGGTATAACCTTCGCCATCGGTATAGCTGATCAGCTGATCGTTCAAATCGTATGTGTAGGTTTCAATGCCGCCATCCGGATTATCGATCCGGATGAGATTACCGTTTCCGTCATAGGTAAAGAAGGTCTTGTTCCCGTTTGCATCGCCAGCGGAAGAAAGGCGGTCTTCTTCGTCATACCCGAAACTCCAAATATAGCTTTCGGCATCGATCATCCCAACGACGTTGTCGTTCTTGTCGTAAACATACTTGACAACGGCACCCAAGGCGTCGGTCTCGCTCTTTACCATACCCGTTTCCGTATAGGTGTAAGTGGTGACGCCACCCATAGGATCAGTTGCGGTGATCACATTGTTGTTCTTATCGTAGGTATATTGGGTGGTATGATTGTTCTCGTCTGTGGAGGAAATCAGGTTGCCGTTTTCGTCATAAGCATAGCTTTCAAATGTACCATCTTCGTTGATGAGCTTAATGACTCGGCCCATTGCATCGTACTCATAGGTGACGCGATGGGTATCGCTGCCTTCTTGTGCGAGCTCGTTGGATGCCTGCACTTTACGGTCATCGTCATCATACTGATTGCCGGTCATACCTCCCAGAGCATTCTCGATGGCTACGATTTGACCGATATTGTCGTAGGTATAGGTGGTTACACCGCCCAAGGCATCGATCACCTTGACCAGTCGATTATCCGAATCATATTCATAGGAGGTGGTATTGCCGCGGCGATCAGTAATAGAAGTCAGGTTGCCCGCAGCATCATAGGTGCGCTGCTCAGTGAAGCCCAGCGCATCGGTGTAGGAGGTAAGCTGATCGGCTTTGTCATAACTGCTTGTGAACACACCGCCGGTAGGACGGGTAATGCTGGTTACATTGCCCATTCCGTCATAGGTGAATGTGGTCACCGCGCCGGTGCGATCAATCGTCGTGGCCAGCCGGTCATTTTTGTCATACGAATAATATGTGGTGTGCTCTCTGGCGTCGGTAACAGAGGTTACATTACCATTTCCATCATAAGTGAAGGACACAATACCGCCTTTGGGGTCGGTATAGGTGGTACGCTCATCTACTTTGTTGTAGGTGCTTTCCCAAGTGTATCCTTCAGGGTCAGTTGTGGTAAGCAAATTGCCTTTGCTGTCATAGGTATAGCTCGTCGTATTACCACGTGCGTCGGTAAAGGTCAGCTTGTTCCCATTGGCATCATAGGTGCTGCTGGTGAAGGTGCCATCAGGATTGATTGTCTTCGTCAGACGCCCCATGTCATCGTACTCATACCGGGTGACAAGGCCAAGTGCAGTTTCGGTGGAGATCAGGCGTCCATCTGCATCATAGTTATTGGACACCCGCTCATCGTTTGCATTGATGGTTGCAACCAGCTGTCCAACAGCATCGTAGACGTACTCCGTTACATTGCCAAGAGGACTGGTTTCCTTGACAAGTTTGTTTTCTTTGTCGTAGGTATAAGTCGTGGTGTTTCCGTTGGGATTCGTTTCGCTGATAAGGTTTCCAGCATTATCGTAGACATAAGTCGTCACACTACCATTGCCATCCGTCTTCGACGTGACCTGGTCAGCCTTATCGTACACATAGGAAATTACGCCTTCATCCGGTCGAACGATGCTGGTGAGATTGCCCTTCGCGTCATAATTATAGATGGAGGTATGCCCTTCTCTATCGACCACAGAAGCAAGGCGGTTCAAAGCGTCATAACCGTATCGGGTCGTATTGTTGCGTCCATCGGTTACCGAAATAACATTTTGGTTACCGTCATACTCATAAGCGGTGGTGCGACCCTCCGCATCAGTGGTGGAAGCAAGCAGCCCCGCTGCGGTGTACAGATTGGTAGTCTTGCCGCCCTTCGGATCGGTGACTGCGGTCAACAAGTTGTTCTCGTTGTAAGTGTATGTTGTGACACCGCCAAGAGCGTCTTTCATTGAGAGAATATTGCCGTTGCCATCATAGGTGTACTCGATAGCAGAACCATCCGGATTGGTTTTGCGAGTCACACGGCCCAGGCTATCGTAGGAATAGGTCGTGCTAAAGCCAAGCGCAGTTGTATCCTTGATCAGATTACCATCAGCGTCATAGCTGTTCTCAACCTTATTGCCCAAGGCGTCAGTCACGCTAACAAGCTGTCCTGCCGCATCATAGACAAAGAGTGTTGTATTTCCTTCGGCAGTGACGATCTTGGTCAGTTTGTTTTCAGCGTCATACTCATAGCTCGTCGCATGTCCGTTTCCATCAGTGACCGAAATCACATTACCGTTAGCATCGTACCCGTAGTGTGTAGTGCGTCCTTCGGCATCAATGATAGAGGTCACGCGACCCATTGCGTCATACTCTGTGAGTGTGGCGTTACCGTTTGCATCAGTCACCGAAATCGGCTGATCCATGTTATCATAACTGGTAGAAGTAACGCCTCCCAATGCGTCGGTCACTGCCACAACGTTTCCGTTTCCATCATAGCTGTAAGTTGTGGTGTTTCCGTTCGGGTCGGTCATAGTAACCAAACGCCCAGTGGAATCGTAAGTATATTGGGTGGTATTTCCGTCCGGGTTTGTGGCGCTAAGCAGGTTACCTTGCCCGTCATAGGTATACTCCGTCTTGCCGCCCATCGGATCAGTGATAGACAGCATATCATTCATGGCGTTGTAAGTATAGTGCGTAGCATTCCCCATCCAGTCAGTGGACATGGTTTCAAATCCATTGCCGGTATATTCATGGGTGCGCTTATTGCCCAACGGATCGATCTCAGTAACCAGTTTACCCGCAGACGAATACTCATAGCGATATTCATGGCCCATAGGGCTGATCTGCTTGGTCAATCGACCCGCTCCATCATACTCATATACAGTTTTGTTCCCCAGCGGGTCGGTCATGCTTGTGATGAGTCCCAACCCATTGGTAGTATAAAGAGTGGTGTTGCCCAGAGCGTCTGTGCTACTAGACAGATGGCCAGCGCCATCATAAGCGTAGGTTGTCACCCCACCATTTGCATCGGTGCTCTGAGTCAGCTTTCCGTTTTCATAGGTGTACGACAAAGAGGATCCGTCTTTTTGCGTTTGCTGGGTTACCTGCCCATTTCCGTTATAAGCATATACGTCGACGGTTCCATTCGGATGTGTGACTGTTTCAAGGTTACAGGTTTCACCAACATAGGTGTAGGTAGTAGTATTTCCGTTGCGATCGGTTTCACTGGCAAGTCGATTGTAGTCATCGTATGTATAGGTTTCTGTACCCGCCCCGTCGCTCACCGAGGTCACGCGGTATTGTTCATCATAGGTAGTCGTTCGAGTGGCGCCACCTTCCTCTGTATAGGTGTTCACTCGAGAATTCGTATCATAAGAATAGGTCAGGAGGCCACGATTCGGCATGGTTTGTGTTGCCACACGACCGTTCCCGTCATAGGTATTTTGCAGCATTAAAGAGCCGTTGAAGTCGGTAACAGTCAACAGCTTGTGATTATCGTAAGTATAGCGCAGAGAATCGCCATCCGGGTTCGTAACAGAGGCCAGATCTTCCCCTTCATATCCAAAGGTCAAAGTCCGTCCCGCACTATCGGTAACAGAGGAGATGTGTTCGCCTTCCCAGGCAAAGCTAAGAGAGCCGGTGTCGTTGCTCACCTTCACCAGCTTATCTCCATCAGTTGTAAAAGTCGTAACTGTGCCGTCCGCCTCTGTAAGAACTACAGGGGCACCGTCTTTGTTGAACAGTACAGTGGCGCCCGTAGTATTGTTGGTCAGCACATAATTGTCCCCATCCTGGCGGAAAGAATAGACATTGCCCGCTTCAGTGGTGAATGTACCAGAGGGATCAAGGGAGAAGAATACGCTACCGCCGTTAGGAAGCTGAATCAAGGCTTCACCCATAAGAACATCCGCCTTGTAGCTCCAATTATACGACCAGCCGAACCCCAGTCCCGCCTCATCGATCTCACTACGGTGAGATAGATATGTGCGACTAAACGACAGAGGCTTTTCGCCGTCAATGGTAAGATCCGTGTAACTCCATTCCAGTGCACCGGAAACCATGTTCACAGGGTCACCGTCCAGCTGGAGAATTACAGCGGGGAAACCATTCTGCATTGTAAGATATTTGTCTTTATATTTGGACAAACTGTTCTGAATGGCTTGTTCAAGTTCATCCGGTGTGAGTGTCGACGGATCAATCGGATCTCCGTTTTCATCAACCAAACCTGCAACCGTGAAATCAAGAGAGACCTCTTTATTGGCTGCGCCAGCGCGCGGAGTTACCTTAATTGTGTAATTTCCCGCGGGCAGATATGTGGGAGTACCATTATCCCAATACCGTCCGTCCCAATAGAAATAGTTGTGGATAATGTTAGCGTCATTTCCACCAGAACTGCCGCCGCCTGATCCTTCCTCTATCCCAAAGGGACGAATAGTCGGGTTTGTATGATTGAAAATATTTTTGTAATCCGGACTGTCAATGAAGAAATCATCTGGCAGCTCACTCTCAGGAACGCCAAAGTAAGGATCCTCTTCGGCTGCGACAGCTTCCAATTCTTCCCACGCGGCATCCGTCATGTTGGCCGCTTCTTCGTCAGTAAGTTGGAAAATCTCCTGCAGTTCTTCATGAGTAAAAGAAGGCCGATCTTCCTCCGATACGTTCTGGTCTTCACCGGGTTCAGAAGTTGCGTCAGGCTCCTCGCTGGGTTCAGGAGTTGCGCTGGGCTCCGTACTCGGTTCAGGAGTTACGCTAGGCTCCTCACTCGGTTCAGGAGTTACGCTGGGCTTCTCACTGGGTTCAGGCGAAGCCGTAGGAGTTTCACTGGGCTGCGGAGTGGCAGCAGGTTCATTACTGGGCTCAGGAGTAACTTCGGGTTGTTCGCTGGGCGCAGGAACAGGCGAAGGCACCGAAACGTCATCTTCGGTTTCTTGACCTGCGTTGTCCACAGTCGCAACAACTGTCTGCACCTCAAGCGGCCCAGACATATTCGCACTCAGGGCCGTCGTTTCCTGAACAGATGTCGTTTCATTCATCTGGGCACTGTTATCAACTGCCGCTTCAGAATCGTCTACTGGTTGTTCCTCAGCAGGTGCAGAAGAATCCGGTGCCGGAGTTGCTTCTTCAACTGGCGATTCAGTAGGTTCAGGCTCAGTCCCAGGCTCTTCAGCAGGCTGCTCCGAAGGGATGGGTTCTTCCGTTACGGCTGGAACCTCTGTTGGTTCAGGCGTGGGCGCTGGAGTCTCCGTGGGAAGAGGTGACTCGCTTGCCGCCGGCGCTTCTGTTGCATCAGGCGTGGGAGTCGGAGAGGCATTCTCAGGCATTTCCAACCCATGGTAATCGTAGTACTGTGCAAGTGTTCTATATGCAGGCTCCTCACCCGTCAGGCCGATACCCGTATAGGGACGAAGAGCTTTGAAAATGATGCCATTTGCCATGAGAGTCCTGATCTGCTCCTCAATGGCATAATCGCTCAGGTTTTTGGACGTATAACTGCCGTCCGAATTTAAAGTAACATGCTGCGCATAACGGGCACCATATACCGGTCCCAGCAGCGTTCCGTCCTGAGTATATACGTTGATGTCAACGATGCCATTATAGTCCAGTGCAAATTTCGCATAGGACAGCTCTCCAGGAATCAGGGGTGCATAAATCTTGGAGAGGTTGGCAGACACATAGTTTGTTGCGAGCGCACGAGGAGGTGAAGACAACGCCCGCAACTGAGCATAGTTGTAGTAAGTAAGATCGTAAACCCCCGGATCATCACCGGTAGCAAACACCGACACTGGCAGAATCGATACTGCCATCACAACTGACAAAACAGCTGCGATCATCTTTTTCCATCGTGTGCTTTTCACAATTGTCCCTCCGTTCTTGTGTTAGCCGTTTTTAGGCGTTTCGCAGGGCGCCTCTTTGGCCAATACACCTTCAGAGGTATCGTTTTGTAACATCATTTTGTGCAAAAAGTAGAAAATTAACGAATTAGCCAGAAACAGATAAGAATATTCGTCGTTTTTCCACCACTAGCGGAGCATATAGAGACAGAATTAGTATGAGGCAGCGATGTACCGCTGTTCACGCTGAAACAAAAATTTATATTATCATGTACTGTTGTCCACGCATGTATCTCTGTGCATGGTTTGTGGAAACTTACCTTGGTAATCTTAAATTATCCGAGGTAAGGGAGGCTAATCCATGCCAAATAGAGAAAAACGATTCAAGTATGATGCTATGCTCCTTGGTGAGCGCATCGCAATGCATCGTTCACAGGCTCGCATGACACAGGAACAGCTAGCAGAAAAGCTGGATGTGTCAGTGGCTAGTGTTAGTCATATCGAGAACGGAAAAATGGTTTGTGATTTGAATTTGTTGGTTGGGCTGGCCAACGCTTTTGAAGTGGATCTTTGTGAAATGCTGCGAGGTGTCGTGCTAATGGGTGTTGACTCCAGCTCCTATCTTACAAAGGAAATTGCCACCGAGTTTGAGGGTTTGACAATTAGCGAGAAACGATTTGTCCATGGCGTTATTAAATTGCTGCGGCAGGAACATCAAAGAGGTCTTTCTGATGATGACATTTAATGACAATCCCTCCGATTCCCCTTCCATTGAACGCTTTTTCCAAGAGGAATATGATGGCTTGCTTCGCTATGCCTTGCGTGTCGCTGAGAACGACCAGGAGATAGCGATGGATGCCGTGTCTGAAAGTTTCAAGACTATTATCGCGAACTATGATCGCTATAGAGATTATCCACATGGACGTCTGTTTAACTACATGATGTCGATGGTGCATAACAAGGTCTTGAAGGAAATCGACTCGCGAAAGCGTATCTACCTTTCCGATGCCATGGAAGATGTGCCCGATGAAGAGGAGGATCCCATCCGTTCCTGCATCAAGTCTATTGACGAAGGTTTGCTCGATCATTGCATCTCCAAACTATCTCCGAAGCAACAGATAGCCCTAAAAATGTACTATTTCGATGACGTGTCGTTGGATGAAGTTGGCCGAGTGCTTGATATGACCGCTGAAAGCGCACGTGTTACATTATGGCGAATACGCAAAAAATTGAAAAGAATTTATTTGAAAGAAGAATCGAGGTGGAAAACTGATGAGCCAGAGGCGGCCGGATCTCAATCCGCAAAGTAAATGTGATAGCCTTGAAGAGAATCTTGCAAGGATGGCTGCTGTGCGAATCGCTAATCGAGAACTGGATACATACGATTCGGCGGACGGCGAAAAAAAAGACCTTACCCAAATTCCTGGTTACCAATCGGCACGGGAAGGCATATTTGCCGAGATGGTTCATGCGGAGCGTCACTACCGAAAGAAGAAACTCTTTCAACGAGTACGGCGCTCTGTTGCTTGCCTTGCACTGGCATCGGTTCTTACAACTGGGGTTTTGTACATCACTGTAGATGCAGCACGTAATACCATCAACAATTTCTTTCTTGAACTCCATGACGGGTATGCTATTCTTCATAGCGACGAGGAATTGGACGGAATCCGTGCCCCGCTTCCGGCTGATTGGGCAGGTCCAATTATTCCAATGTGGGTGCCAGAGAGATTTACTAACGTTGTGGCTGTTGAAATGCGTCACAACTCGCAATTAACTTACACTTCTATTGAGTCGCCTGATATCCTCACCATTTCGTTTTGGAGTGAGGACACATCCCCACAAATCGACTATGAGAATCTGTTATTGCAAAGAACCTTGCAAATCAATGGAACGGAAGCTTCGTTGTATGTAAAACTGAACTCTAATATGCTAGGACTAAGCTTTACGGTCCAGAAAATAACTATTTATATTAGCGGAAACGTGTCTGAAAACGAGATAATAAAAGTTGCGGAAAACATTTCGGTTTGAACTTTTTGTTACAAAACGCTTGCTTCTGGGTCATAATAATGACGCGATGATCATTGTGTCAAATAATATTTAGCCTGGAGGAATACTATGAAGAAAAATCGACTCGTTGCTTTTCTGCTCACGCTTGTGATGTTGATTTGTGCGGCATCCCCGATTTCCTATGCGGACAACACCGTCCAGCCTTTGAGGTTTAGTGACTTCAGTTCTGTTTATGCCGGGATATACGACGAAGGACTTGGCATTTATACAATGGAGGGCGGAGCTACAGCAAATAGTGGTTCCAAAAAGGTTGTTGTAACTCTCACATTAGAAAAAATAGTGGGAGACAAATGGGAAGCTGTTCCCGGCTACTCTTGGACTGCTTCTGGTATGATCTCTGCTCATACCAGTGCGTCCCGTTCTTTATCGCCCGGAACTTATCAGGCCCATCTCCACGCTCAGGTATATCAGGGAAGCACACTGCTTGAAACAGCTGATGCATACAGTTACGTTCAGTTCGTCGACTAAACCTGAATTTCCAGCCGGACCGTCTTCTCTGTAAAAAACATTCGCTCAAAGAAAAAACCTGGCTCCATTGAGCCAGGTTTTTCTTTTGATTTTGAGCTTATTGCGTTATGCAGATGCGTGCTTGGTGTTGATTTAGCTTTCTGTCCGTGAAGATTGCTCTTCGATACGCTGGGGACGCTTCGGTTGATACGACCACACAAACGGACACTCCACACTATTCGCAGCATGTTCAATCGTCTTATGAAGCAACGATTTCAGGGCATCATGAACCACATTTTGTGTACGGTTATTCATGGCACGAACCTCCTTTGGATACATCGGACAACCCTTGCAAAAATTAATAAAAACGCATCTGCGAGCAATGCCATAATCAAAGAGTGAGCCCAGTTTGGAAGAAGGTAAATAAGAATACTGCACAGCAAAAAGTATGCCAACAGTGCTGTGTGCATCCTCTGCCTTAGTTTTCTATATTCTTCCTCAGAATAGTGAACTTGCGGGTTGTTGTCCGGTCCGAATGCAAGAACTGTTGCGACAGCTATCCCCAGTGCAATCCATGCAATGTCGCTGTTCATATATGCCAAGCAGGCCAGTGCCGCCAATTCCAAGGCCAATGAGAAAAGCATGCACCCTGCAAACGTTTTAGCATGATAACCGTTTGTCTTAGGACGCAGAAAAATCATTCCAAGATTTAAAATAATAACCCTGTCGAGCGGAGCAATCACGCTCCCTACAAGTATCAGAAAAGGGATGGATATCATTTGCGTCAGTCCGCTTTCAATCAGGTATGCACACCACTCGTTTTCCCTGGGTTCCACAAGCCTATATCGAACAAGGAATGATGTAATGTAATTTGCCAGCATGGTCATTCGATTATCACATCCTCTATTGCAGTATATCATTCCTCCTTTCCTTTTTCTGTTTTTTGATATAAAATACGAGTATTATGTCACGAACGACGAGTCTCTGCTATTTCCAGGTATGCGAGAAACCAGCCGTCTTTATAGTCAATGCCAAAAAGCGAATCGTATCTGCTTAGTATTGTTTTTACATTTTGCAAACCATACCCATGAAGCAGTGTATCTTTTTTGGTTGTGGCAACGGAATTATTATGTACAGTTACAGGGAGTGAAGTGTTCCGTATTGAAAAGAAGAACTCGTCTTCCAGTACTGCTTTGATGTGGATTTGCCGATTCTCAATTTCCAGTTGATCACATGCTTCGATAGCATTGTCCATTAAATTGCTGATCACAACAGTGATGTCCACCGGATTGACTTGAAGGCCGGAAAGGTCGTTCACCTGGAACTGAACATCGATTCCATGGTTTTGCGCGATCCTCGTTTTTTGATTCAGAATCGCATCGATGGACGCATGGTGCGTATTCACATAAAACAAACGTTCGTTTTGCTCATCATGCAGTTTTTGAATGTAATCTCTTGCCTTCTGCGTTTCATTTTGATGAAGCAAGGCGCTGAGGACTTCCAAATGTGCGCGAAAGTCATGCGTCATTTTTCGCTGCGCCGCATTTGCAGCGCTCAACGCTTCAATGCCTTCGGACTGCGCTTTTACCTGTGCCTGCAGCGACAGAGAATCCGCCCGGGCCCGCGATGTCTGTTCGATCCAGCTGACAAGGAAGATCGCCGCGATGTCAAACACCGCAACAAACACCGCACACACAAACAGGGGCCCCACGGCAATTTGGCCGTTACGGTAACACCCATTTAGATAAAAGACCATGCCCGCGCATATCGCGGAAAGCGCCGTTGGGATTGTGTACAGTCGCCCGTTGGATAAATCAATCGGATTTACCCTTCTGACCCTTAGTATCGCAACGCAGATCAAAAAGACCATTCCATGTGAAATGATCCCAAGCACAGCATTCACATAATAGTTCGCCACCAGAGATTGGTACTGCCACTGATTCAGGCTCAGATAACCCGTATAGACAAGGTTATCCACCACGCATCCCATTGCGTAGAATATGACTGCAAAGTATATTCGGTAGTTCATTGGGGAGGCGTGGGTAAGCCAGTGAAACAAAAAGAACACCAAAATGCTGGCAGCGGCAACCAGCCTGCCGGGCATGAAATACAAGATCACCGATGCGCAAAAGGCCGAGACCAAAATCATGGCGATTGGACCGATTCTTTGCTTTTTCCTGGAAAAAAACGAGTCAAAAAAGAGCTGCGCGGCAATCATGTCAATCGTCAACCGCAGGAGGAGCAGTAAATAATCAGTCATTGTCTTGTTTTCCAATTCATATATTGTAGCTTGATTTCAGCAAATCTTTTTTGGCTGACAGGAAGAATCGTGCCATCTATAAGCAAAACCTGGTTGTAATTTAGCTTCATTATGTAGCGCATATTGACCAAGTAGCTTTTCTGGATACGGAGAAACCCTGCTGGCGCCAGTTCATTTTCCATTTCTTCCATTGTGGCATAAAAGCGATTTTCCCGCGTTTGATCTAAAGTATGCAAACACATCACTCTCAACTGGCTTTCCAGATAAACAATATTTTGATATTTTACGATGTATTCTTCCCCGTTAGCTATGAAAACAAAGGAGTCTCGTTTCTGTGCAAGCACCTTCAATGCATCCTTGATATGGCCAGACAACCTTATCTCGAAATCGTCTTTCAACAAATAGCGGAAAGCGTTCACTTCATAACCCTCAAGGCTAAACTCAACAAATTGTGTAAGAAAGATAATCAGTGCTTCGCTATGGAGTCTTCTAACCTTTCGAGCAATTTCCAGTCCGTTATATGTTCCCATATCGATGTCTAGAAACATAATATCGAACCGGAGAAGATCCGAATCTGTCAATTCGCTAGGGTCATTGCATTTCGTAATCTCTGCCTTTATGCCTTCGCTTCGTAAGCATTCATCTATTTTTTCTGTGGCTCTATCGACAAAAGCAAGGTTGTCATCACATACAAGGACTTGTATTTTCATTGCTGTATTACCTTTTCGTTTTAGATTTCCTCGTTGTATGTTTTGTGTATTCAAAATAGATGCTCACCTCGCAAATGTCAAGGGAAAAAGACTCAACGCCACCCAAAGTGTTATTTACAGAATAATATTACACCTAAACCGAAATTTCAACTCTTATGATTAAAGCAAACGAATGAATACGAGGTTTGCTTCAAATGGTGCAGCATTATTTTGGCCATCGCATTCGGGATTATCGGAAGGCGCGTGGATTGTCGCAGTCTGACTTGGCCGCAAGGTTAGGTAAATCCACATCTACAATCAGCAGCTATGAGACAGACGCAAAATCCATACCTGTCGATTCCCTAATTCCCTTAGCAGAGGCATTCGGCATAACAATCGACGAACTGATTTATGGTGATAATTTCGAAGCTGTATCTGTTAAGAACTTATCCTCAAACGAAAAACAGATTGTTTCCGATTTGATTCGTGTAGTTCAGTCAAAGCAAATCACCAGTGAAGAAGAAAAACTTGAAATTCTAGTTAAAATTGCGCATATGATGGGCTTGTTTTTTAAAGATTAACAAGTTGCCCCCGGACTTTTCCGGGGGCAACTTTTTTGCATCGCTCTGCATCGCTTCTCGAAAAGCCCTTTATCTATTAGGCACGACCTCTTTTTCGTGTCACCTTTCTCCTTTTATATTACAGAAAAATGGCATGATGCGACTTATTGTGCTATTTTAAAAGCACCAAAGAGATGCTGGCGCGCGAAGCATCCCATCGGCCAAATATCAACTATAACCAAGGAGGAGGATTGCTTTATGAAGGTTTTCAACAAACGCGCTCTCACCATCTGCCTAACCATCATTTTGGCTTTTGCAATGGCAGTTCCTGCCTTTGCGGCCGACGGCTCATACAGCGAGAGCACTCGCTATTATCGCTTCACTGTCCCTTCGGATGGAGGAACTTTTCTCAATCTGAAAGGTGCCACCGGAACAAGTCTCTATATGCGCCGTCTTTGCCTTTACCGCACTTCTGCTCCCGGCACAGATCAGAATTTCAAGCGTGTCTTTGTCGTGAGTGGCGTGGATCGCGGCTATTACTACGGCCAGAAGTCGGGCTCCCAGTGGTACATGATCAATGAGGATAACGCGGCTTTCCAGAACGGGCGCAACGCTTTTATGTGGCCGGTGGCTGTGCAGCAGTACGAAATCAATGGAGACTCCCTTATGAATGATCACACCGGCTATGGTCAATTGCGGTTGCTGTACGGGTCTCGCAATTATCTCACCTATCAGTCTACTGCTTCTGGGACGGCAGTTTATTTTGCTTCCACTCCCGCTAACTCTTGGAACAGTTACCTCGTATAACTCAAACATTTATCGGTGAACAAGTAATAAATAAGGGTTCACTATAAGAGCACGCTAGCACTTGCCGGAGGGGATGAGTCCATACCTCCTGCAAGTGCTAGCGTATATGTGTATTATGAATTCCTAACAAAAGGAGTAAATCAATGAAACCAATGCGTTCTATCATTCTGGTTGTCCTGCTCACTTTGGGCCTTTTTATGCTTTCGTCTTGCACGAGGACTGACGCTCCCTCCGAGAGCCATTCCATTGCGCCCTCTCAATCCACCGATAACACAAACGATACTCCATCTGCAACAGCACGTATCTCTTTTGTGTCGGCAGGCAACGAAGCTGGCTTCTACTCTGTCGAGGAATATGATGGTCATGGAATCGTGGCATATATTGATTATGCCACGCAGACTCAACTGCCGCTCTGTGGTCGGCCTGAGTGTCGCCACTCCGACTCTTCTTGCACCGCATACGCATTGGTTGAGAACATGTCGATCCCTGTCCTTGCTGTCATTAACGATAAATTGGTAATAATGCAGACCGAAGTTGGGAGTGATACCCTTCCGCACATCTCGATTGCGGATCTCGACGGAAGCAATCCTCAATTATTGTGCGAATTGGACTCCAATATTTCGATTTCGCCTCAATTATACACTGACGGTGCAAATTTGTATGCCCTTGCCACCGTTTATTCCGGATCCGGCTCTCATCTTGAGCTTTATCGATTTAGTTTGAAAGATGGATCTTACGAAAGCTTGTGCAGTTTTGCCGACGGTGTGAATGGGATGATTACTTCTTGTTTTGATATGAGTTTGACCCTGATGTTCACACGAATCGACGAAGAGTCTGGAAGCGTAGAAGATTATGCGCAAGTATTTCACGTTGACACCAACACTCTTGATGATCCTGTTATTTCCTTGACTGGCGTATCCGAGGAAGCTTACACGATATATAACAGCACTCTGATCACATTGGATACAAAGGATGCTTTAACCGCCACTATGACGTTCACAGATTTGCGAACGGGTTCCTCCGTCGAATACAAGACAAATGCCCTTTTGTCTGCGTCCGGTATGAATAGTGCAACCCTTAATGTGTTTGATTTGTGGGATGGCTGGTATCGCATTACTCTCAACGGTGATGGAAAGTTTGCTTCTTTCAATGTTAACCCTGTCACTGGAGAGTTTTTCCCTATGACCTTATATTATGAGGACTCAATGAACGTTGTCCTTATTTTTGCAGAAAGCGGTAATAATTTGCTTGTTCGCGCAGGCTGGGATGAGACAAGAGACGGCACCACGTTGACAAATCTTAAACCCATATACGCTTTAATCAGTAAAGACGACTACCTGCACTCGGTTCCGAATTACACCTATATTGAAGGTCTTGACCTTTAATAACCTCTCCGGATGGAGCAGAGTTTTCCTCATGCTCAGAAACCATTTATTTGTTAAGCTCCATTAGGTATCCTCATCATTCTTCCAAGTCCATGGATTGATATTTCAATGCGTAGAAGCAACTAGCAATGATTAGATGATTCTCTTTCCCACAAGATAACATCGTGCTAAAGTAGGATTTCTAAAGTCGCAACATCACACGAATCGCCAAAGAGAAACTGTCTCACCGCAACTTCGTCTAGTACATTCTGTCTCCCAAGCACAGAACAACCCATTGAAGAAAAGCACACTGCCGCCCACCGTCGCCGAAGACGAGGTGGGCGGCAGCTTACGCTTTTTCATAAGGGATAGAGAAATAAAATCATTTTCAGATTATCAAGAATGACAACCAAGTAGTTTTCCCGTTCGGTTACCGACAGGTTATGCTTTGCAGTGGCATAAAGCGCAAAGCCGCAACGCTACCCTACTAAGGAAAACATTAAGGAGGCCCGCCATGGAAACGAACACCCCGGTTTTGCAGGTGAAAGAACTGAAAAAGAGCTACGCCCTGACGGGGCGGTTTGGCCGCCCGGCGGGAAAAAAGCAGGCGCTGGACGGGGTGAGTTTCACCCTCGGGCCCGGGCTTTACGGCCTGCTGGGCCCCAACGGCGCGGGCAAATCCACCCTCATCAATATCATCACCGGCGGCCTTGCGCAGGATGGCGGCTCGGTGCTCTGGTGCGGCAAAAGCGCCCGCGCGCTGGACGTCAAATTTCGCCGCGCACTGGGTTTCATGCCCCAGCAGCAGGGCCTTTACGACAGCTACACCGGCCGCCGCTTTTTGGCCTACCTCTGCGCCCTGAAGGAAATACCGGCCAAAGAAACAGCCGCTCAGGTGGAACGGGTAGCGGCCTGGGTGAACCTTTCGGACGAGCTGGACAAGCGCCTCGCCGCCTATTCCGGCGGCATGAAGCAGCGCCTTCTGCTAGCCAGCGCCCTGCTGGGCGAGCCGAAGCTGCTCATTCTCGACGAGCCCACCGCCGGCCTTGACCCCAAGGAGCGGGTGCGCCTGCGCCAGCTTCTGGCCGAACTTGCCCAGGACCGAATCATCCTGGTGGCCACCCATGTGGTCAGCGATGTGGAAACGGTGGCAAAGGAAATTCTTCTGCTGAAAGGCGGCCGGCTGGTGGCCCAGGCTTCGGTGGCTTCGCTGGTGGAGCAGTACGCCCCCGGCGGCAGCCTGGAGGACGTGTATCTCCATGTCTTTGGGGAGGAGGGCGGCGCATGAGGCTTCTTCTTGCGGAACTGCGCAAGGTCTGGGGCCGGCGGGTCACTGCCCTCTGCCTTGCAGTGCTGGCGGGCGCAAACCTGTTTTTGCTCTACACCGGCACAAAACCCGGCCCAAACGCCGCCTCCGCCTCGGCCTGGCGGGCCGTGGGGCGCGACCTGTGGGGCCTTCCCACCACCGAACAGCAGACCCTCATCAACGAAAAGCTGGACACGGCCAAGGGCGTCTATCAGGTGGGGCAGCTGCTCTATGACTATGCCCTGAACGCCCAGTACGGCTACATGTCCGACCCGCGCACCCAGTACCCTGAGCTGTTCGAACAGTATGAGCAGATCTATCAGGACAAAAGCTACACCCTCTACACCGAGAACCTGAGCCAGGAGGTGGCCTTCCTCACCACCGTCAAGGCGGAACTGGACACGGTGGCTGGTTACCCGCAGTTTCTGGAGGATGTGCAGGCCAAGGCCCGACAGCTTTCCGGCATCTCCATTTTCCAGAACTCCCAGAGCGGCTACGACCTGGAAAACATCGGCAAGACCGCCGCGGTCTACGCCGGCATGGGCGATGTTCAGATAAACTACGCGCCCCAAAAGGGCCTTTACACCGCCCTGGACTATCCCTTCACCGACCTCATCCTGCTGGCGGCCATGCTGCTGCTGGCAAGTCTTTTGGTGCGCGCCGAACGGGACAGTGGCATGCTGGCCTTCGTGCGCACCACCCCCGGCGGACGGTTGAAAACGGCGACGGCAAAGCTGGCGGCATTGGCGCTCAGCCTGCTGGCGGTGCTGGTGCTACTTTACGGGGTGAACCTGGCCTATTGCCAGCTCACCTTCGGCCTGGGTCCCCTTGACCGCAACATCCAAAGTGTGCCCGCCCTCATGCGCTGCACCATGCGCATCACCGTGGGGCAGTATCTGGGGCTGTTTTTGCTGGCCAAGTGGGCGGGGGCCTTTGTGATGGGCCTTTGGGTCATGCTGGCCGCGCTGGTCTGCCGCCGGGCGGCTACGGGCTGGTGCGCCGGGCTGGCGCTGCCCGCGGCCCAGTGGCTCATCCGCCAAGCTATACCCGCCACCAGCCGTCTGAACGTGGTGAAATACGCGAACCTGGCAAGCCTGTTGCGCACCAATGAACTTTTGGGCAATTACCGGAACCTTTATTGGTTCGACCATCCCGTCCCACTGCCGCTGGTGGAGTGGACCGCTGCGGCGCTGTGGTGCGCCGCGCTGCTGGCCGCTTTCTGCCTGGTGTTCTGCTGGGCGGCGCTGCTGGCCGCCCCCGCTTTTGCGGGCCTGCGGCTGGGCCGTCCTCGCACCCGGCCCACCACCGTTTGGAGACAGGAGGCGCGCAAGCTGGCCTTGGGCTGCGGGGCGCTGGCGGTGCTAGCCGTCTTTGCCGGGTATCAGGCATGGCAGATCGCCGAGGCTAAGAGCTTCATCGGTGCGGAGGAAATTTATTATCAGTACTACATGACCCACATCTCCGGCCCCTACGATCAGGAAGCCTACCAATGGTTACAGGAGCAGAACGAAGAGTTCGAGCCCATCCGGCGGATGGAGCGGGCGCTGCAAACAGGAGAAATAACGGTGGAAGAGTACCAGAAGCAATCAAGTGCTTTCTATGGTCTCGACCAGAAAAGACAAGTGTTCGACCGTATCGTTTACGGGAATCTGCCCTATCTCAAAGAACATCCAGGTGCGCAGCTGGTATATGAGAGCGGTTGGAAAGAGCTATTTTGCTTTACAGGCGACGACGACCTTCGGGATACCCTTGTAACAGGACTTTTGGTCAGCGTTTGCTTTGCGGGCCTTTTCGCCTTCGAGCACCGGGGCGGAATGAAGCGGGTGTTAATGGCCACCCCGCTGGGGCGCAAAAAAACGGTGATTGCCAAACTGTTGTCATCTGGTGCCGCTGCGATACTGCTGTGGGCGCTGGTGGGACTGCCTCGGCTCATCGTGGTCCTGCGGGACTATGGTCTGCCTGCTCCTTTAGCCCCGGCCATGAGCCTCTATGAATATCTGCATCTGCCTGGCTGGCTCTCACTCGCAGGTATATTGCTTCTGGCGGGAATAACTCGGCTTTCAGCCGTGCTGTGCATGGCATCGATTACACTGTGGCTTTCCGAGACATTAGGCAGCGCCCTCAGTTCCATCTTCCTCTCTGCCCTTGGCTTCTGCCTGCCGCCCTTGCTGGCTTTGAGTGGATTGTGGCCTTTACGTTGGATTAGCTTTTATCCACTTTTTCACACTGCTGAACTGTTACGCCGACCTGCTGATGGCGTAGCCTGTTTCATCATACTGATTTTATCCAACATAGTATCTTGGCTCTGTATCGATCGGTTATTCTCGAGTTGGAAATAATCGTACTCTGTAATGAATTCAACATTTCCTCCAAAATCTCTTATTGCCTTGGCTGAGAATCAAAGCACCTTGATTCTCAGCCTTTTTCTCCTATAGCTCCGAAGCCTTTCCTTAACCACACACATCTACAAACATTTCAGAACTCATGTTTCTCCTCTGGGGCATATTTAGGCAAAATTCAAACAAAAAATCCCATTGCATCGGTGCGCTCCCCATTCACCCACACTTCAAAGTGAAGATGGTTACCCGTGGTGTTTCCCGTGTTGCCCACAAACCCGATTACTTCCCTCTGACGCACTTGCTGACCGGGAGTAACGCAGATAGCTGAGCAATGAGCGTAAAGCGTTTCAAGTCCATTCCCATGGTCAATCTTGATATGGTAACCGTAGCTGCCGCCCCAGGAGTCGATTCCATTGGCGATGGTTACTGTTCCATCGGCTGCCGCTAGAATTGGCGTTCCCGCCGGGGCTGCTATGTCTGTTCCATTATGGTATTCAATTACTCCTGTGAACGGGTTTTCTCTATACCCGAAGTGAGAAGTAATGGAAAATGTCTGCGGAAGCGGCCACGCCAGCGCCCCTATGGGCACCCAGTCGGTATCCGGGATAATAATCTGCCCGCCACCGGAGACCAATCCGCCCAGAAGCTGCGCCCACAGATTCTGATTGTCCGGTAGCATCATCAGAGCTAAATACTCATTCTGACGGCTGTTGAAACGGTACTCCCCTGCCATTTCAGCAGCCGTTTTATGTGTGATCATAATGGTCAGCACTGTTTCGGTGACAGTTTCGGTTGTGGTTTCTTCCTCTCCATCTTCATTGGTAGTGGTTACTTCAACCTCATGAGATTCTTTGTGGGTCGTGTAACTCACATCATTCATCTCCCATAGGATGGTTCTCAACTCATCCACTTGGGCATTGCTCAACGAGGCTACTTGCTCACCATCGGAGGCCCCCGTCATCTTTGCGGAAAAGACAGCCAAAACCTCCTGCCAGTTGATAGAAAGGTTACCATCGTTAGCGTCGATTTCTTGTCGGTCGTGGGAAACTGATTCTGAAATCTGTTGCAGGTGATCAGCGTACTCCTGATTCAGCTCTTTTACTGCCTGAGAAACACTGACGCCATATCCGTTTGCCTCTACTCCAAAGAATATGCCATAACAGGATCCCATAACCAGAGCGATGAGGCAAATCACCAGGATGATTATCGCCGATACCCAGCCGCCAGCTAGAATAGCTGCCGCCAATTCTTGCGCCGCTGCAACAGCTGCCTTGAGGGCCGCCATCACTGCACGAGCTGCCGCTCGAACCCCTCGCGCGGTGGCTTTAGCCGCAGCCTGCATTCTCTGGGTAATCTGTTGGGCCGCTTTCGCTGCTTTCTGAGTATTGGCGGCAGCCTGCTGCGCCCCCTTAACACCTTTCCCACCCTGCTTGATGCTCTTGGCCGCATTGGACTTGAGCTCTGCCGTTGACTTTCGGCCCTTGATAGTCTTCTTTCCAGCCGAGCCTGCTGATGTGCCTTTTCGGGCACTTCCTGTAGCGGACTGTTCCGCAACCGATGACTGGTTTTTGATATGTGCCGCTTCCCGGCGCTCCTTGATTTTCTGGCCCGCAAACCGTGTCACTTTCCGACTGCCATCATACGCTGTTTGCGTCCCTTCCTTGGTGGCCGCTGCAGCGCCAGACAGCATTTGATTCCCGGCCGTATTGGCAGGGGCGTTCCCGGTGACTTCCTGCTGGCTGGCGAAGGGAGTGCTCGTAGTTTCACTCAGAGCCTTATCTCTTGTGTGAACCCACATATCTCTCATAGCGGTCTTAGGTACAACTCCCGCCTTATCGAAGGTTCGGGGCTGTCCTCCTGCCGGTTTGGTTTTGATCTCCTTCACAGTTTTCCTCCTTCACAAGACTGGCGCCGAGGGCCTGGGCGGCCCTCGGCTGTTTGTTCTTTTTCCCATGTATCATCCCTTGTTTTGCTTCCTCGGACACCCTTCCTGTTCCAGCCGCTCATCGAGTGCAGAAAAAAAGGCCCGCCCGGTGATGGGCAGACCATGCGCGGCTCGCTCTTCTTCGAGTTTGAATCGGATGTCCAGTTGTCGGGCAGTGTAATCCGGTCGGAAGGGTTGCCAGGTATGTGCATCCATGTACAGGAGCTTCTGCCACAGATCGGGGCAGTGGACACGCAGCTTCCGCAGTTCACCGAGTGGCTGCAGCGGACAGCACCAGCAGGATACGCGCCGGAAAATGTCGTACAGGCCGTCCCAGTCAAATCCATGTTCCTTGCAATACCGCAGGCAGTCCGCCTCTGTCATGCCCCACTCCACAAGCGGGTAGTGCAGATCCTTGCAACGGTGGGCTTCATCCGCTGCGATCCCCACATACTGTTTCAGCTGGTATTGCCGGCGCAGCAGGCGAAGATGTTTGTTGATCACATGGGTCTTGAGCCGACCGGTACACCAGCGGCAGGCATGGGAAGGCCAGCTGAGCCCCCGATCTGTGACCAGCTTTGCGTTCGGCTTTGCCGTGTACTCATAGAAATACTGCTCTGCCGTCAACGGTGCTTTCAACCGGGTAATAGGTCTGCCGATGGTTTGCTCCAGCCGGTCCAGGTGGTCATACATCTGAGGAAACTCCCACCCGGTATCACAGTATAGAATCTCATCGATGGGGCGATTTTCTTCTACAAGACGAAGAAGCATCGCTGTCGAATCTTTACCGCCCGACAGCGATGCAACAGTGTATATGGGTTTACTTTCTCTTGCGGCAGCACCACCTCCCTCTCAAACCGGACACATCACATTCCACGGATAGCTTCGTCCGGCTTGGTCGTCATGAGCTTGTACAGCTGGGTGTTCCTGGGGAAGCTGTTTTCAAAGGGGACGATGTTGCCGGCACAGCGAATCAATCCGCAGCCTGCAGCCACATTGGTGATATAGCCAAGCTGGGTATCCGAGATGTGTAGCAGGCGGGCCAGTTCTTCCCGGTCGGTGGGCGACTGATTCAGCAGGATGAGGAACTCCGAGTTTGCCAGCATGAGGCGGGCGGTATCAGAACGCAGGATCTCATCCACGTTCTGGGTCAAGCCGGTCACGAGGCCGTTGTACTTGCGGATCCGCTTCCATAGTTTGTAGAAGAAGTCGGCACTGTACTGGTAGCGGAACAGCAGATAGAACTCGTCGGCAAACACCCAGGTGGTCTTGCCGCGCTTCCAGTTCTGGATGACCCGGTTGAAGATGGCATCCAGTGTCACTAGCATGCCCAGGGGCATGAGCTGCTCACCCAGTTCCCGGATATCGTAGGCGATGATCCGAGCCTTGGTATCCACATTGGTGGGCTGGGCAAAGGTGTTCAGGCTGCCCGTGATGAACAACTCTGCCGACAGGGCCAGACCTCTGGCTTCCGGCTCCGGCTGCTTCAGGAGGATCTGGTACAGATCCTTCAGGGTGGGAGGCTGGCCGATATAGTTGTTCGCCATGTACTCCCGGTACACCTCATAGGTGCAGCGGTCCAGGATGGATTTCTCCTTGGCGGACACACCCTCAGAACCCACCAGCTGTTCGAACAGGGACAGCACGAACTGGGATTTCTCGATGAGCGGGTTGCGGGCATCGCCGTAAGCTTTGTCCATATCCAGTGCATTGATGTGGGTGTCGGAGGCCGCCGATACACGGATGACTTCGCCGCCCAGTGCCTCGGTGAGATAGCCAAACTCACTTTCCGGATCCAGAATCAGGATATCATCATTGGTAGACAGGGCGATGCTCACGATCTCCTCTTTGGCACTGAAGGACTTACCGCTGCCGGACACGCCCAGACGGAAGCTGTTGCCGTTGAGGAGCTTGCGCCGGTCAGCCACGATCATGTTTTTGCTTACAGCGTTCTGGCCATAGTAGATGCCGCCGTCCTGCATGATTTCCTGGGCGCGGAACGGAATGAAAACGGCCATGCTTTCCGTGGTCAGGGTGCGCAGTGCGGTGATCCTCCGCAGGCCGTAGGGCAGGACAGTGTCCAGCCCATCTTTCTGCTGCCAGCGCAGGATGCTCATCTGGCACAGATGTTTGCGGGCGACCGTGAGAAGGCTCTCGGTGTCGCTGTCCAGCTGCTCCTTGGTGTCCGCCAGATGCACCATGGTCACGAGGCCGAACATCATACGCTGGTCCCGGTTGGTCAGGTCACCCAGCATCTCCTTGGTCTCGGCCCGCTGCTGCTCGATGTCATAGGGCAGCATAGCGGAAAAGTTGTTGGCGGCATTCTGACGGCGCTGCCAGTTGGCGGCGTTGGTCTCGACGCCCAGCAGCTTATTCTGGACCTCGCGCACCGCCTCGTCGGTGGGTACGGGCAGGATATCAATGGACAGCATCAGGTCACGGTCCAGCTCGCATAGTTCGGACACCATGCTATCCTTGATGTAGCTGGCGTATCCTTGAAGGTAGAGTACCCGGCCCCAGCGGTCATTCAGCTTGAAGTGATCCGGTTGGAACTCCATGGAGTCCGGGCAGAGCCAATCCTTGAAGCTGTGACCCTGTTTCATCTGGGTCTTCAAGTCAAACTCGAAGGCGGGCGGCTCTGCTCCCTTGAAGAAGTCCCGGAAGATCCGCAGGCGGGTCACCAGATCCAATTCCTGACCGATGGAGGACAGCTGGGCAAGATGGGTGAGCAGATCAGTACCGACACGCGAGAAGTAGGCGCGGGCCTCCGCGATGTTTTTCTTGACCACACTGATGGTGATATACCGCTCCTGTACTACGCTGTTGCTGGTGCCGGTAACCTTGGAGAGCAGCATATCGTTGTACTCCTTGCGGAAATGGTCCAACCCATCATGCCGCATGGGAAGCAGCAGTGCCGCCTCGAACTCGGCCTTGTTGAGCCGCCGGTTATTGATGGTGATCTTGGTGCTGGCGCCGGAGTCCAGTGCGTTGAGCAATTCGGAATAGTTCAGGAACATGGCCGTTTTGTCTTCCTTGCCGGCGATCTGGTAGTTGATGTCGGTGAACGAGAACGTCTTGGAGAACTGCGGCCCCACCTGAAAGATTCCGTCCGACCAGATACGGCGAATGGGAATGGCATCCTGCACCGAGCGGGGAATACGGAACTTATCCCGTTCCGCTTTAGTCGCTTTGCTGAGAGTTTTAATAATAGGCATCCTCCTTATCTGGTTTCGAGGCCGGAGCATTTTCTCCAGCCGGTTTGTTGCCGCCTCGCTCTTTCTTCTTACGGGGCGGCTTTTTCCCCTGCTCTATGGCAGGCTGCAATGCCTGGTAGTACAGGCTGTCCGACCGAAAGACAAGGCAGCGGGGTGTCAGAACCTGGGACTTGAACCACGCCCACAGAGTCTGTTCTGCGGTCATGCCGTGGTAGGTGAAAAAGCCGCAGGCAGCGAACGGAGCTGCTCCCAGAATGCAGATCCAGCCCACACTTTCTGTACCCACCAACGGGTCGAATACAAAATAAAGCCCGACTGCGGCGCTCAGTGCCAGCAGCGAGCAGGTGAATTGTCGGGTTGAGAGCCCGAAGAAGATGGATTCCCGATACTCCCTGATTTCTTTGGGGATTTTTACTTCGATAGGCATTCCCTCCTGTTCGGATAAACAAAAAACGCGCCGCTTTTCAGCGACGCGCCTGATGGATATTCACTCACAGATATTTTGCGTAGTTTTGTGACCCGTGGAAAATCCGCAGGATCACAACCTGTTGTTCCCGTTCCTGCACACGGTAAACACCAACATAGTTTCCAAGCAAAAATTTCCGGTATTCTTTGCCGGCGTGACTCACACTGTGTGCGACTTCGAACATACTCGGAAACTGCTCCAGCTGCTCCAGAACTTGTGCGTATTCAGCAACCAGTGTACTTGCCGCCTGTTCGGAATACAGCTGCTGTGTCAGGTATGCGAGGATCCTGTCCAGATCCCGGTCGGCATCCTCGGTGATCATGACCTTATACGCCATACTTTTCCCTCAGTGCGGCAAATGCCTTTTTTGCATCAAGTACGTTCCCAGCGGCGACCTGTTCTTCTGCCGCTGCCAGTTTTGCTTCCGCCTCTGCCAGTACCATCTGGCGTTCATAGGCTTCCATGCTCATGATCACCATATCGCCATAGCCGTTCTTGGTCACATAGATGGGTTCATGCGACTCGTGGCACATTTGGGAGATCCGGTTGGTGTTTTTCAGTTCCTTAATGGGTACGATTTGTGGCACTCGAGGTCACCTCCTTATCATGGCCATATTATACC
Organism: Candidatus Allofournierella merdavium; assembly: GCF_944382735.1. Taxonomy (NCBI): domain Bacteria; kingdom Bacillati; phylum Bacillota; class Clostridia; order Eubacteriales; family Oscillospiraceae; genus Allofournierella; species Candidatus Allofournierella merdavium. The sequence goes on from NZ_CALWND010000003.1 coordinate 201,186, forward strand.
ATAATTCTGCCCACTTATGCAACTTGAGTTACAGTCCCATCAATTCCTTGATGATTCGGTCGCTCATACGCACAGCTCCCACCAGCACCAACAGGTTGAAGATGAGTTCGCCCACATAACTCCAAACAGCAGTTACCGCAGATACGTTGGAATCCACGGCAGGCGGGGCAGCCGCCATTACCGAAAAGATGATGCAGGCCAATGCGATGACAGCACCTTCCAGACATACTCCTGCATAGCTGCGGAGAAAGTTCTTGCCCACATTGCTGGTAGGTTCACCCACAAAGGTGGACAGCGGAATGGGCGCCAGCGCAGTGTACAGTAGGGTAAGCGCCCGGCGCCTTACCGCATTTCTGCGGCAGGTTTCCAAACGCTCCCCTCCAAACCGGACGTACACCTCTCGATGTATCCGGCTTTCCAGATATCAGTCTAACTTTCCATTATGCAGCTTTACATGGCAGGAATGGCACAGTGCCATCGTCTTGCGTTTGCGCGCAATCATATGGCGTTCCCATTCTGCCCTACCACTTAAATCTTTTAGTTTTCGGATGTGATGGATTTCGATATCCTCCGTTTCGGCTCCGCAGAACTCGCACACATGGCCTTGCAGCCGGTCTGTCAGTCGGGTATAACGTCGATTTTCGTTCGTTCTGCCGATGATATCAGGGTTTTCCGTTGCGATGACTTTGTCGTTCCGGCGCACTCCCTGATTGTAAAACACAACAGACTTTGTTCCGCTCTTGGTTTGATAGGATACGGTAAAGTCTTTGTTGCGGCAGTATTTGCGGATAATTTTTCGCATACTCGTCCGATATTTCCCAGCAAAGGTCTTATACATGCTGTACTTCATCACATAGACAAAAGCGTTCAGCACAGTGGCGTTGTTTGCCAGCCGATAGTAGTTGTACATCCCGCGCACTTCCGCGTTATATTGATTCAAGATTTCAATATCATCCAGACGTATCAACCCCGGGCGTCTTACCGGCTCCCACACCTCTTTGTTTCCGTGGGCCTTGTCATAGCTGATTTTCAGCGCACCATAGGAGAGCAGGCGATTCAGCCATTTTTCCTTTGGCACATACAGCTTGACTTTTCCCACGTAGGTTCGGCGTGTGAACCCGTTTTTTGTCCGAGTGCGGTTTTGTTCGCGGCTGACTGTGACCAAGTAGCCGAGGAAGCGTGCAAAGTCATTTCCATGGGTGATGAGCGTCTTTTCCGGAGACATTTCCAAATGGAGTTGCTCCTTGATAAACTCCCCCACATCGGTCTTAACCTGTTTTGCATCCTCTTTGCTTCCGATCACACCAATCAGGAAATCATCGGCGTAGCGCACATATACGACTCGCTTGTACCCTGTATCCATAGGGTCGCTGTACGGGACTGTGAACAGATAATTGTTCAGTTCCCGAATCTCTGCCATAACTTTCTGGCGCTTTTCCTCACTGATTTTCGCACTATTGCGTTTCAGCCATTCCTGCTTTCCGCGCCGAACATCCAGCGGCATTTTGTAAGCTGGATTGATTTTCCGGCCTTTTCCGCAGTTAAAGGACTCTGCGTATTTTGCCATAAACACATCAAGTTCATTGAGGTATATATTCGCCAGAATCGGGCTGATCAGCGACCCCTGCGGGGTGCCGGAGTAGGTGTTGTGGTACACCCAGTCCTCCATGTAGCCTGCCTTCAAAAATTTCCAAATCAGGCTGATGAAATATTCATCTTTGATACGTCTGCGCAGTATCCGCACCAGCACATGGTGGTCGACGTTGTCAAAGCACCCTTTGATGTCGCCCTCGACGAACCATTTGACACCCGTATAATTCCGCTTGATATATTGCAGAGCTGTGTGACAGCTCCGCTTCGGACGGAATCCATGGGATGAGTTTTGAAATGTGGGTTCATAGATACTTTCCAGTATCATGCGTACCACTTCCTGTACCAGTTTGTCGTCAAAGGCCGGAATACCCAATGGGCGCATTTTGCCGTTTGCTTTGGGAATATACGTTCTTCTGGCTGGTTTCGGCTGATAGCTGAAGTCTTTTAATCTCTGTATAAGACTGTCAATCCGCTTCATACTCATACCATCGATTGTATTCCCATCGTTTCCGGCTGTCATATTGCCAGGCTTTGCTTGAATGCGCTCGTATGCCAACAGGAAAAATTCCGGGTTGTACAAATTCCGATAAAGCCGTTTGTAGTGGTAATCTTCATTTGCTGCTTTTGAAGTTAAACTTTCCAAAACATTCTTTGGATTTCTCATAGTGCCTCACGCACCTTTCCATTGATAGTTTGGTTGATATCCTGCCGCCCTTCGCCATGTGCAAGGATTTCCCTTGCTCGGACTACTATGGCGGCTCCGTTGCCATACCGGATTTTCAGGCTCTGAAAGCCATAGCCTTTTTGGCACTCCGGGTTAGGCAATCCCCGGTTAAGCAGTTTGGGACAGCGTGTTGTGATGTCGGAATGGGTTTTCGTCCGTTATCCGCTTATTGCGGTTGGCTACCGTGGGTATTCCGCAATCGGTGTATACATGTCACCGATTGCCGCGGTATGCGGCGAATACAACTATCCTGCGCCGCCGGCTCCAGTATGCCGCCTTGGACTGCCCTTCAAGCAATCCAGCTTTATTCCTCGTTCACAACGTTTCACCTTGCCGTTCAGTAGTGGTTCGATAGTTTCCCAACTTACGGCGTTGCCGATATGCTACACTCCCCGTTGGGTTTCCCCTCCGGATAAATCGGCTGGTGATAGGGTGATTTCCACCTCCTTTCGCAATACCTTTTCCTACTGCCGCGCCACTGGCAGAATCCCAAATTGCCCGCGGGCTGCTTTGGCTTACGCCGCAGCCCTTCCGGGCGCACTATAGAGCTTGAACATACGACTATACACTGTCAGGATCATCAGGAAAGACAGCACCGTAATAAAAAGTCCGCCAATCAGGGTCACCGCCCATAGCGGGATAGAGTCCCAAAATCCCACCTGGTTGATCTTGTCGATGACATCCTGCGGCAGTGTGGTGCCGCCGGCTCCTGCAACACCCGACTGTGTGATGATCGTCGAGACGATCCCCTGTACCACTGAAAGGATGGCCAGCATCAAATCCAGACCATACCCCACGGCTGCTTTGGCAAGCACAAAGCGGATGAACAGCTTGAACGCCTGCTCCGGGCGCTTGACCTCCACGAAGCTGCCGCAGGTCTTGACTACGCCCACGGCGAAGAAAAGCACCAACAGACCATACCCGATGGCCTGCAATGCTCCATGAATACCCAGCATCACCTGCCAGATGCCGCCGCCTTTGAATGTGGCCGGATCCTGCGTGAGCAGCGTCCAGATCTCCGCCAGCTTGTCATTCCAGGTTTGCAGGGCGGAGTTCAAATTGTCCACGATCCAATTCGTACCACATCACCTCCCTCCTTGAACTCCGGCCTCCTCAAGGAGTGCCGGTGATCAGGTCCAGGATCTCTTTGGTGAAGGTGATCACAAGACCGCCTGCCAGGGTCAGAAAGCCCTGAGAACGCTGGCTGGGATCATGGCTCTGGAAGGACAGGCCGACCTGCACGATGCCCCAGCCCAGCAGGATCAGGCCAATGGCACGGATCAGAGAGAAGATGAAGGTGGACAGGTTGTTGACCACGGTGAGCGGGTCGGTGGCTGCGGCAAGGACAGTGGTAGAGAGACAGTAGGTGCAAATCATCAGTGTTGCAAAAGTGGCAAAGCGCATCCGCCCCTTTTTGCCCAGGCGCAGCGGTTCGGTCTTGTGGTTCTGATCGTTCTTTTTAGAAAACAGTTTCAAATGCGTTCCTCCTTTGTATCAAAGAAAATCATCGGGATCCAGCAGTTCATAATCCTCATACCGCTCCGGGTCATAGTCCAGGTCATCGGCAGCATCACGAACTGCGGTATAGTCGTAGGGCGGCGCGCCGCCGTCCTCGGTCAGATGGATATTGGGATGGTGCATCAGGTCATACTTGTCATCCAGCATGGGGCGCTCACCACGAACGAACAGGATACATTTTCGGTTGTCCAGCATGCGTACTTCATCCGGCGTGAGTAATTCCCGGCCGGTCTGTTGGTCGTTGATGGAGTAGCTGCCGTTCCGGCCTTTGGTATGACCATAGGTGTGAGTGTCCAGGGTTTCCTTGCCCATGAGCTCAGACACATATTTGTGCGTTTCTTTCTCGTTCCCTCCTAAATACAGGAACTCGTCGCAGAGGCCCACCAACGATTCCCACTGTTCCTTGAACAGGGCTTTCAGCTGGGCCATGTTTTGAGCGATGTAGCTGCAAAAGATATTGCGGCTGCGCATGGTGGAAAGCCAGGGCAGAAAGTTATCGGTGGGCAAAGCAATGTTAGGAGCCTCGTCGATGAGCAGGTGGACCGGCACCGGCAGCCTGCCTTTGTACTTGCGGTCGGCCACATAGTACAGTGTCTGGATGAGCTGGCCGTAGATCATGCCGACCAGGTAGTTGAGAGATTTGTCCGAGTCCGGCAGGCAGCAGAAAAGCGCCACCTTTTTCTCACCCATTTCTTCCAGATGCAGGTCATCGGTATAGGTGAGCCGTGCGATTTGGGGTAAGTTGAAGGCAGACAGCCGGACGCCAACACTGATCAGGATGGATTTCAGAGTTTTGCCAGCACCCATCTTGAAGATGTGGTATTGCTTGACGGCAATGCTCTCCGGGTCCCGCATCTCGAGCCGCTCGAACAGAATATCCAGCGGCGACTCGAAATCCTCGTCTTCTTCTCGCACTTCGGCAGCCGCCAGCATCTCCATGACCATGGCGAAGTTCTGCTCGTCTTTCGGCGCCTCATGGATGAGGTACAGGACAAGGGCCTGCAGCAGAGCCGTTTCGGACTTGGTCCAGAATGGGTCGGTGCTTTGGGAACCGGGCGGGGTGGTGCTCTGGATAAGGGTCTCGATCAGCCGCAGCACGTCCTTGTCATCCCGCACATAGGCCAGCGGGTTATAACAGTAAGACGTGTCCGGGCTGAGCAAATCAAACACCCGCACCTCATATCCGGCTGCGATCAGAGCGTTGCCGGTCTTGCGCAGGATCTCGGATTTAGGGTCTGCAACGATCACCGAACACCCGCCGTCCGGCCCCTGGGCACACTGCAATACATTGGGGATGGCATAGCTGCGGCTTTTGCCTGCACCGCTGCCGCCGATCACCAGCACGTTGGTATTGCGTTTATGGCGATGGCCATCCAGCCCCATCTGAAAGTGCTGGGTCAGTATGAGATTGCGGAACGGATGTTCATGGTCCCGATACCGTTTTCCGGCTTGTACCACATTTCCCCAGCGGGCAGAACCGTGTTCCTCGCCGCGTCGATAGTTCTTCCGGCCTGTCACGATGAGTACCGCTGCTGCTCCGTAGACAATGGTGAATAAAAACAAAAGCCGAACAGAATACTCCGTCCAGCGAAGGTGAAAAGGCTTATTCATTGCGGCGGAGAAGGCACCCATCCATTCCACGATGTTCATGCCCGCCTGCCAGTTGGCGGCCAGAAGCAGTGCCGCCCACCAGACAATGGGCAGCGGCAGCAACCATACCCACCAGGGTTGTTTCTGGCGAATCTCCGTATCAGCATCCTCCTTTCCGAAAGCACCAAGGGGCCTGTGGCTTCCACCACAGACCCCTTGGCATATAGATATTTATCTTGCAGGCACCCGCTTGTAGTGCGAACGGAAGAGCTTCAACATCACCTTGTCAATTCCGCCGCTGCTGCGGCCTGCCGCCAGATAGGCATTGCGAAGATCGTTCAGGGCGATCTCCACCCACTGGTATTCGATCTCGTCCATATACAGCCGGTTTCGAGGTGCCTGCTCCGTCTTTTCCACGAGCGCCCGAACCTCACCGCATCGGTCGTTGCCGACCCGCTTTTGCTTATCAGACAAGGCCCGTACCAGCATATTTTTTTCGATATCCGTCATCTTGAACAGCCGCTGTTTCTCCATACGATCGCCTCCATTCGGATCTATTTTTCAAGCCAAGCATATCACAAAGCCAGTGACAAAGCGACTGTTCAAATGAAAACAAACGGAAAACTCTTGGCCGAGGGGATCACCGGCTTTCCGTCGCCTTTTCGGCTTTTTCGGTCTTGGCCTGTGTCCCCTTTCCGATCTCAAACTCGTCCGGCTTGATCACCTGATCCATATCCCGAAAGCTGCGCTGCACCTCCCGGTTGATGGAATAGGCGGCCCGCTTCACTTCACCAAGGAAGGTGCGCTGCTCTTGAGGTTCTTTGCCGGCCCAGGATTCACAGACCTTATCAAACTTGAAGCCGGAAGTGTCCAGGCCGAACTTCTGTGCCACCACATAGGCGGCACAGTAGCTCTGCGCTGCATACGCCTGCCGACGGTACCCGGCTCCGGGCACATCGTAAGAGGCATGAGCCTGTTCCCGTGCAATGGCGCAGAGAGTCGCAGTTTCATCCATGCCATTGCGCACATAGATGGTTTTCCGTGCTGGCACATACTGAGCCTGCACTCCCTTGGGCAGCTGGTCCGACAGTGCCAGCGGAACGGGGCTGTTCTCGATCATAGCCGCAATCACCTCATCCGGCAGATGGGGCTGAGCAGGATACATCTGCGGGCCACGAGTCTGGCTGATGTCGAACGCCTTGACGATGTCATAGCCTCGGCCCGTGGTCCCGTCTTCACGCTCATACTTGCTTTCCGTGAAGAAAGCATAGCCACTCTCCCCGGTGCGCACCGAGCGGCCTGCTTCCGCCCACATGGCAAAGGTGCGGGGATGGGTGATCTCCGGGTTCTGGTCATACAGAATGAGCAGATTGCGGGTACTCTGCGGGGTGCAGCGGGCCATGAAATCGAGGAATCCCTTCATGGAGGCATCGTCCCGGAACACCGCCTGGGCCTGGGCATCCACCCGTGCCCATACTTCCTCCCGTTCGGCCTTTTTTATGGCGGCATACTCCTCTTTGGAAAACTGCTGGCCATCAGGCTGCGTTTCCTGCTGCTCCGCTTCGCGGTTCTTGATCATTTTGGAAAGATCCATGGATTACCGTCCTTTCGTTTTTTTCTTGTTCTTCTTGCGGCGGGTGCGTCCGGGCGTTTTGGTCTGGCGCTGGGGCGGCTTCGCCTTTGCCTCCTTTTTTGCAGCCTGTTCCTTGCGGATGTCCTCCAGCTCTTTTTTTACCGAAGGCTTATCACCGCCGGATGCCCCGGAGGAGGAGCCGCTGCTGGGCGAGGAAGGCTCGGACGGACTCTTTTCCGCCGGGGCTTTGTCCACCGGCTCCCGGCCGGGCGTAAAATTTTCCGGCACCTGTTCCTTTGCGGCATCTGCCGTATCCGAGAAGTTGAACGCCTCCTCGCTGTCGCCCACCTGGAAATCCACCGCACCGCGTTCCGTGGCAACTGTTTCCACTTCCACAGCCGGTTCCAGCTTCTTTTCCGGCGCCGCACCGGGCTGCTCGGCACTGGGCGCAGCGGGCACCTGCTCCACCGTAGCTTCGCCTGCCTGGGCCTGCACGAAGTCCAGATTCAGGTTATCCAGGATGCGGTTGACCTTGGAGGCATCATCGGCAAACACCACCAGCTCGATCTGTCCCTTCCGGGACCTGTTGCGAATGGCCGTGTAGAGCAGGCCGTGGTCTTTGGCTTCCCGTGCAAATTCCCGCATCATGTTATCCGGGATGCGAAAGAACTTGAACGGGCGCCGCTCCTTGAGCATCCGCACCAGCTTTGTTTTCCCTCGCACCTTCTGCTGGTCGTTCAGAACTGCATACACGAACAGGGCGAAATTCTTTGCCGCCAGACCAGACAGTTTGAGCACCATCTCGGTGCCGTCCAGTGAGAATCGGACGATCTGGTCTGCGGGATCACTGCCATAGTTCATAGTGTTCTCCTCCCTCCTTTCAGCGGCTCATGCCGCGATCACTTTTGGCTTTCTCCGGCTCAGACACCTTGGAGAAGGTATCCTCACCGGGCACAAGGGACAGGCCGGAGCCGTTGTCCCAGTTCACACCGATCTGCCCCATGTCATCCACATAGGTCACCGTTCCTTTGGTGCCGGGCGGAACAGGGGCATAGGGATCGTCCATGCTGTGCAGCACCACACGGGTGCCGACGGGGTAATTTTTGCGCAGGCGTTCTACCTGCTGCTGTGTGGGAATTCTGTTCATTTGGTTTTCTCCTTTTGCTTTTCTTTGATGGCAGCTTCTCTCTGCTCATCTTCACGGTGTCTGGCTTCCTGCTGAGCCTGTTCTTTTCGACCGGCTTCAAGCCTCTGCTCAATGGCGAGAGAATGTTCCTCGATCCGCTTACAGAGCTGAACGGTCTTCCGTTTTTCCTTCAGCTGGGCGGTCAGTTCATCGATCCGTGGGGAATCCGGTTCCCGTCGGTACAGCCGCTTCCGCTCTTTCGTGAGATTCTCAATCTCCGCCTCCGCTGCTTGGCGTATGGCATTGAGCTGGCCCCGGTCCTCGATCTCATGCTCAAAGATGAACTCCATCTGTTCGATCCGCTGGTCCAGCTTACGGATATCTTCCCGCACTGCGTAACTGGGGTAGCGGGGTTTACGGGGCAGCACTCCAACCTGAAAGAGATATGAAACATACAGCCCCCGAAGGCCGGAGTAATGGTTTTCGGGATGTTCGACGATCACAGCGTACAGGCTGAGCGGCAGTTTTTTCTTGCCAGCCGGTGTTCGCCTCGACGGGTACAGGATTCGACGGCGGATGACCTCCGGGGTGTAATTTTTCCCCAGGGTCTTGAACCGTACCGGCCGGGATTTGCCTGGTGGCTGGAGGGTGATATATTTTCGGTTCATCCGAAGGGTATAGCCTTTCTCCTCAAGGGCTCGGACAAATTGATTCCATGTCAGCACTTCGGCAACAACAGAATCAATATCCTGTTGGATCGCCGCTTTCCATGTAGGCCGGTTTTCCTGTTCAGCCAACCATTGTGGATATGGCCGTCCCACCACATCTTCCCGTTTCTCCTCAATAACAGACAATCCATGTTGTCTACAGAGCGTATCTGATATTGCTCGAATCTCTGTGTAGTAACTCTTGGCGTTGCTGTGATACTTTTTCCCATCTTGGATCGCCACAGAGTTCCACACGATGTGGTTGTGAATATGCCCGGTATTCAGGTGAGTGCTGACTACCGCCTGATACTTTCCCTGGAGGAGCTGCCCGGCAAATTCCAGCCCGATCTGGTGTGCCAGTTCAGGAGTCACTTCGCCGGCTGCGAAACTCTGCACCAGATGAAAGCCCTGCACTCCGCCGGTCTTATGCCACATCTCCTTGACCTGACACATATCCTCAAAGGCAGTTTTGCAGGTGCAGGCAATGGCTGACTCAAATAGATCCTGCTCCGTCTTGGCCCGGTTGAGGGCATAGGCCACAGCTTCTTCCAGAGATTTTGCGTTCTGGCCACGGGACGTTTTTGCTTCATCCAGCACATAATCAACACTGCCTTTCAGGCGGTGGACGGGGATAACGGACGTATACGCCATCTTTCATCTCCCATCTCCGCTGCGCTCTTTCGAATATGTACGCTTCTGCCTTTCTTTTACCAGATGGCTTCCATGGCTGATATTCCGATACCGCAGATCGAAGAACGCTTCTTTCAGTTTTCCGTTGAAATGGAATGCCTGTGCGATCTCTTCCGGCGTGCCCTTGTACTGCATATAGTCATTGGGTCCGCCCTGCTCAAGCACTGTGAAGACATTGGCCGCAGGGTCATACGCAGCAAAATGAAGGGAGGATGCCATAGAGATCAACTCCAACCCCACAAAAGAAGAATAGTGGGCCGCCGCATCCGCAGTGCCAAGCAAGGCGGGTTGCAGATTCGTAGAAGCCGCCCCCATTTCCATTGCGACGGGGATCCCTTCCGGCAGTTCCAGTTCCTGATGTTCAGGGACATAGGTCAGGAAGAGAGAATCTGATTTCGGCAGATAGCCGGCAAGGATTCCGTCCTTGCTGGACTCGCCAACAACAAGCAGGCAGTTCCATGCGTGGTGTCGGGTGTCATAGCGAAGCCGTTCTTTGTCCTCCGCCAAGAAGATTTTCGGTTGATCGAGTTCGCCATCCATGTACCTCTTGTACTCCGCATCACAAAGCACCACCACTTTACGGATCTGGACTTTCTGTTTTGTGGAAGGATTCCACCCGGAGGAAAGCATCTTCAGTTCTCGTGCGGTCTTGACCCCTTTCCAAAAGGAAGCGGTCAGTTCCTTTCCGTTCATACTGTTTACCAGTGCATTTTCACCTCCTCCCATACCCGCTGTGCGATAGCGGTCATTTCAGCAACGCTTGCTGCATCTGCCACACCATAAGTGTTTGCGACCTTGGCCAGCTGGTTGGCATTGTTGCAGAGGCCCGACACTTTGTGCAGAAGATCCGCATGATGGGTGCAGGGCTTCGGCCGTACCTGTGCTCCCATGATGAGGGTGCGCAGATATTCCTCCCTCGGCTGGCCGCTGAGCTTGACCTGGGCTTCCAGGTATTCCAGCTCCCGTCGGTTCAGATGGAGCGGGATCACATGGTTACGTTTTCTCACCGCTCCGGGGCCTCCTTTTTCTTGTGGGGCGGTTTGACCGGGTACTCAAATTGCACAGGCACCGCACCAACCCGCACCAGACTGCAGTCCGGCACATGGGCCGCATACCGGGCGTAGGAATACCCTTCGGCTTCCACCAGGATCCCCTCACGGCTGTGTTCGCCTTTGATCAGCAGGCAGTGCCAGCACGACTCGGACGGGTCGAACCACATATGGTCACCGTTTTCGAACAGGAAAACCTGATCCTGCATAAAGCCTTCCTTGCGGAAAATGGCATACTCTGCGTCCGAAAGGACGACCACCTTTTCCACCTGAAAGGCCGTCTTGGTCTTCTGCATACCGGGCGAGGCAGCGCACTCGATCAGTTCATCCACGTCGCTGCCTTTCCGGCAGAATACGGCGTACTGCTTTTCGTCCATTGATTCACCTCATTTCAGTGAGAGCATTGCGGGGATGGCTGCCGGGGGTTTGGGGTTCTCCCCAAGAAGGGTGCGTTTGGATATCCAAACGCTATGCTTGCAAAGACAGCCACCCCCTGAGAAAAATAGGGTTGTCCCTTACTCGGCGGCCCCATCCAGGTCTTCCTGGATCTTGGCGAGACCTGCGAGAGTGGTGCAGATGATATGGCGCTTTTCAGCAAAGCCGATCTCCACCGACATCCCGTGACTGACTTCTTTGCCGCAGACCACCAGCATCCGGCAGCGGGCCAACTTCTGCAGGGCGATGCTGTGCAGATCCCGCAGTTCATCCGGGCTTTCATCCGACAGATACTGGTTATCACTCAGGGTGGGGCAGATGGGCACATACCCCAGTTCATACACAGTACGGCAATACCGCTTGAGAATGCGGGGGGCGGTCTCGGCAGAAGCACAAATATACGCAAACGCTTTATCCATTCCATGTCTCCTCTCTTACAAGAAAAGACCGACAGCCGGTTTCTCATCGGCCATCGGGCTTTTCTGTCTATCAAGGAAGCCTAATTAGGCTTCCTTAATATCTTGCAATCAGAAACAAGGAAGCCTAATTAGGCTTCCTTGTTTCATCCTTATTGGGTTTCCTTGTGGTCAGTGGCTTCATTGAGTGCGAATCGAACCCGGTCGGAGCCCAGCTTGTAGTAAGCGTCCGTCACCTCGATACCTACGGCCTCGTAGCCCTCCTTCACGGCGGCCAGGATCGTGGTGCCCGCACCGGCAAAGGGATCCAGGATGCGCCCGCCGGGGACACAGATCTGCACCACATCCCGCATGAGCTGCAGGGGCTTTTCTGTCACATGGATGCGGTTGGCCGGATTGGTGTAGCGGAACACACCGGGCAGGCAGCCTACAGGGCGGTCCATGGGCAGCGGTCCATTGGATGCCCAAAGCGCATACTCGCTCTGCTGCCGGAATCGGCCACGCTGAGGACGGCTGACCTGCTTATCCCACACGATCTGGCCTCTCCAGATCCACCCGGCCCACTGGATCGCATCGGACAGGCAAGGGGCCATGCGCCAGTCGATGAACACGACCAGCACGGCACCCGGTTTGCAGGCACGGCGGACATCCGACAGCCATTCGGCGCACCAGCGGGTCCAGCTGCGCTGATCTTTCTGATCCCCGTCGAAGTCGGGCAGTGCCTTGTCCGCTTTCATGCTGCTGTACTTCTGGTTGGTGGTTCGGTTCTTTTCGGACGGCTTGGCGCCGCCGCTGGCGTAGGGAGGGTCAGTGATGACCGCATCAAAAACGCCCGGCTGAAACGCCTTGACAATGCTCAACATATCCCCGTGCAGGATGGTCCAGCCATCTCCACCACTGTGTTCGATGTTGAGCTGGGTATCAGGGTCCACGATCAGGTTCAGTTCATTGGTATTACTCAGAGGCATCCTTCCTTTCTTATCGCTCCACCTCGGAGCGTCTGTTTCTCTTGGTCTCCTGCTTGTTGGGATTTTGCGGGATCCCGTTCAGGCGGAAATAGTTCCGCTCGACAGTCACCTTATTGTTCTCGACCACAAAGGAGTCCTTGGTGGGGTTGTTGATTGCAACCCCCGGCAAGATGACCGCAGTCCCTTTCACGAACACTGCGCCGCAAACATCCCCGTACACACTGGCAAAACCTTCGATGTGCGGCCATGCCCCGGTTACCGAACTGGCGGTGATCGCAGCATTGCCAGCCACATGAGCCTGCGCCTTTACAAAGCCATCCATTACGATGGCATGATCATCAACAACCGCATTTTGACGAATCATGGCTCGGCCTGAAACCAAAGCTGAGCCACGGATAACAGCGGTGCCCGAAACAGTTGCTTGCTGATCCACGAAAGAACTCTCGCAGGCGATGGCGTCATCAAAGATCCAGCAGGTCCCTTCCTGGCTCAAATTATCCTCGTTCTGAACATATCCGCCCAAGTCCCCTTTGACAACACCTGACCGCACATCACTTAATGCACGGATCCGATGCAGCCAGGGATACCGGGGATGGGCAATCTCGCTGATTTCGTATTTCTGACTCAACGAGTTTCCTCCTTTCGATGCTTGGTTTTGGTGAGACGTTCACGATGGGCATCATTGCCTGCCGCATAGATGGTATCGCACAGCAGATCACCAATGGCGGCATGGTCATGCTCCCAGCGTTCGTAGATGTAGGCCAGCGGGTTCTCCTGATCCAGAAGCGCACGGATCTGCTGCTTGGTCAGGAAAGAGCTTTCCAGACGAACAGCAAGTTCGCTCTTGATCACGAGTTCATAGGCGTTGTCCACGACCTCCTGCGGGCCGTGGCTCATGAGTTCTTCGGTATAGCGCGCCAGCTCGGCATCCACCTTGGCCTGCAGCAGATCATAATTCGACACGGACATCTGCATCACCTCTCCTGCTGATCTTTTTTGGGGCGAGGCGCAGCGTCACCCTTTTCAGGTGCAGACAACTCGGTCTGGACGTACTCGCTGATGATCCCGAGCGCCTTGTAGTAGTCGCCGCAGTTCTGCACACGCTGAACCATCTCCTCGGCCTGTTTGCGCTGGCCATTCTGGCGAAGCAGCCGACCAGCTCGGCCCAGGATAGAGAAGATATTCCCGTCCTGGCCAATCAGCTTCATCTTGGGCTTGTGTGCCTGCCGAGGCACTGCCGCTCCCTGACCGGGCAAAGCATCCAGCACAATCGGGCAACGCTGATCCGGCTACCAGAAGTGGACGTTCAGAACACCATCCGCCACCGGGATATCCCGCTGCTCAAAACCCTCGCCCCAGCCATCCGAATACTGGCCGGAGATGTAGTCGAACAGTGTGTTCCAGTCCCGTTCGCTCAGTTCCTGCTTGAGCTCCACGGTGGCGCAGCCGCACAGTTTCCCATCGTAGACCACCACGTCGGGTTCGATGCGGAGCACGTTCTCACGCAGCCGGGGAAGAGAGCTGTCAATATAGGGAGCAAGGTTGCCGCCGTCATCCAGCAGTTCCTTCTCCTTCTCGATGTACTCCCGGATGCTCGGCTCGTAGTCGGTCAGGTCATGCCCGTCCAGCTCGGCGTAATCGTCTTCGCCGTACTCACTGTCCATGTCTTCTACAGCCAGTTCTGCCGTGAGGTCCGTGATCACATAGGCTTTCAAGGTTTCCTTTTCCATAGTCCTCCTTTTTTATTTAACGGGAGAGGGCCGCCCGCTGCCGGACGGCCCTCTCTTTGCTTTTCTCCTGTGCCAGATCTCCGTAGTCCGCTCCTTCCCGTTCGGGCAGGTTCATAATGATCTGGTACTTTCCTTCGTACTCTTTGCGGATATGGTCCGCCGCCCAGCGCCCCGCATAGTCGTTGTTGGTGCAGATCTCGATTTCACAGACATTCGGATTCTGCTCCAGAAAGGCCGTCAGGGCTGCCGGCTTCTTGAACGAGCTGGCATTGAATCCCTCTTTGGGTGCGTAGATCCCACCCAGCGACAGTCGGTATTTGTCCCGTGTCTGTTCCAAACTCAGATGGGCGAGCACCTCAATGGCGGCTTCGTAAACAGCCACCCTTCGGCTTTCACCTTCCGGCTGCAGACAGAAGCAGTACCGCTTGTCGCTGCCGGCCACCTCGGCCCGGAAACTCTCGGCGGTATTGGTAAGCGTCCCCCGCAGGAATGCATACTTCGGCACACCGTTTTCGTCCCGGCCCACAAACACAGCATTGTGGAACCGGGCGCTCTCGTACAGGATACCGGCTCGGATGCAATCGCTGATGACCTTGCGGTCGATCCCCCGGTGCAGCAGGTAGGCAAACACTCGTCGGTTGTCCGCTGCCGCTTCAGGCAAGGCAAAAGTTTTCGGCTTGGGCATCTGCTTCGGTGCCGGGGCAGAGTGAACCACTGCCGGGGTCTGGTCCCGCAAAAGCAGGACTGCTTCTATGAAGCGCATCCCCTCCACATGAATGAGATAATCCAGCGCACTCTTTCCGCCGATATCCCGGCTTTTCCAATGCCAGAGGCTGGTCTCGCCGCTGATCTTGAAGCTGTCGTGACTGCGCAGCTGGAACTCCCCCCGACACTGGCTGGGCATGATATCGTCCGCCCGGTACTGCAGCAAAAAATCAATGGCACGGATCTGCTTCGCTGCGTTGATCTGCTCTTTGGTCACCCCCGACATACTGCGTCACCTCTCATTCCACGGCATCCCGCAGCTCCTTGGCCTTATCGGTGCGCTCCC
Source organism: Candidatus Allofournierella merdavium (assembly GCF_944382735.1). Classification (NCBI taxonomy): domain Bacteria; kingdom Bacillati; phylum Bacillota; class Clostridia; order Eubacteriales; family Oscillospiraceae; genus Allofournierella; species Candidatus Allofournierella merdavium. The sequence goes on from NZ_CALWND010000003.1 coordinate 216,356, forward strand.
AGGCAAAACTGGGGCGGCCAAAGTGGCCATAGGCCGCCGTGCTGGCGTAGATGGGCTTGAGCAGATCCAGCTGCCGGATGATGGCCGCAGGGGTCAGGCCGAATACCAGCATGATAGCATCTTCCAAACAGTCATCGGCGCAGAGGGTGCCGGTACCGAAGGTATCCACCGACACCATGACCGGCTCCGCCTTGCCGATGGCGTAGGCCAGCGTCACTTTGCACCGACTGGCGAGGCCTGCCGCCACGATGTTCTTGGCAATGTACCGGGCCATGTACGCACCGCTGCGGTCCACCTTGGTGGGATCTTTGCCGGAGAAAGCGCCGCCCCCGTGGGGAGCAAACACGCCATAGCTGTCCACCATGAGTTTCCGCCCGGTCAAGCCGGTATCCGCTTCAGGGCCGCCAAAGACAAAGCGGCCGGAGGGGTTCACGAGGATCTTGGTGTCCTCGTCGGGCCGGAGATCATGCAGTGCCGGTGCCAAGACCTTGTCGCTCAGTTGCCAGAACAGCTCATCCTGTTCCATGGACGGACTGTGCTGGGCGGAGATCACTACCGTGTCCAGCCGCAGGGGCTTGCCGTCCTCGTCGTATTCCACGGTGACCTGAGTTTTGCCGTCCGGGCGCAGACCGGGAATCAAACCGGCTTTGCGAACAGACGAAAGGGTCAGCGCCAGCCGATTGGCCAGCACCACGGGCAGCGGCAGCATTTCGGGGGTCTCGCTGCAGGCGAAACCTACCATGACGCCCTGGTCGCCAGCACCCAGTTCGCCGGTCCCGATCACCTCTCTTTCTTCCAGCGGGTTGTTCACCCCGGCCGCAATGTCCGGGCTTTGCCGGTGAAGCAGCAGGTCGATGGTCAGGCCGCGGGTCGAGTAGCCGATATCATGCATCAGCGATTCGATGATGGCGGGGACTCGGGGCACATGATGGCTGGTGATCTCGCCGGCAACCACGATATGATTGCGGGTCGCCAGCACTTCGCAGGCCACACGGGACAACGGGTCATGGGCCAGACAGTCATCCAACACGCTGTCTGCGATCTGGTCGCACAGTTTGTCGGGATGTCCCTCGGTCACAGATTCAGCGGTATAAAATCGATCCATCTCTCGTCCTCCTTTATCGTTCCGGGTTGCCGCGCCGCTGACCGTGCGGTTTGGGTTTCCCATTTTCATCGTAGCGTTCCGGGCTGGCGGCGGGAATATTCCAGCCGAACATAGAGCCGTACAGCATTGCCGTTTGCTGCGGTTTGGAAACACCAATCATCTGGTTGAGGGTGTCTGCATACTCCTCAGCACCCATGCCCTCCGGGAAATGCTCAATGGGCCAATAACCCGTCTGGCCGTACTTCACCAGCATGATCATGTTGAGATCCGGTACCGAACAGAAGCCCAGTTCCGGGAGGCCGTGCCGTTCCTGATAGGCTTTCTTGATGGTGTCAGGTGCCCCCGGCAGGTTGGGGTCATCGTACTTCAGATGCATCAGCCCGGTTTTGTAGGGAATGAACAGTTCCGGCTGATGGAACATTGCCTGATACCGCTGGGCCTGCTCATCGGTCAGGCTGCAGAAGTCTTCGCCCTCGATCCCGCACACAAAGAACGGGCCGGCAATCGGCTGGTAGTTCTCCACGTGACGGTTCAGCGGCATCCCGTTGAGCAGGCCCTCATCGTTGCAGACGATGCAGACCATTTCTTCCCAGGGATACGCACAGTCGATCAGGCCACCGACCGCTTTCTGCAGCGATTCCAGGCCAGTATCCATCTCCTCGATTCGGGCATACTGCCCCGGTTCTACCATAACAACTTTCATTTCATCACTCCAATCCAAGCGAAAAAGGTTTCAGGCTGTTGGTGATCTCCTCATAGGCCTGAAACACCACAGTGCAGCCCAGCAGATACGAAACAGCTTCCTCCCATTCCTTGAGGGGATACTGTTCCTTGTCTTTCAGGTAGTACAGGTCACGCAAAGCCGCCCATTTCAAGTGAGGCAAAATGCGGAGGCTGGAGATAAATGCGTGATTCTGTTCCGCTACCTTGTCCAGCAGACCTTGCTTCAATGAATTCCTCCCTTCATAAAATAAGGCGGGGCGCCTGCACACCCCGCCGATTTCGGTTCAATTTTGTTCGACTGCCACGACAACTGTGCGCGCCCCGTCCCAGGTATAGGCGCAGGTCACCAGCGTCAGCAGTCGGTCGCCCGCCCGGGCCGTATAGCCGGTTCCTGCCAGCATGCTGCCGGCAAAGGACAGAAAATCCTCATCCCCGGCAAACTGCGTCCTGTTGAATGGGAGCTGCGTCGTGTCTGTGGTCAGTGCGGTCAAGATCCGATATTCATGCGTCCCATCCGCTGTTTGCAGGACAGCGGTTGGATGCTCCTGTCGGAACTTCGGATCCGCCATCTTTTTCAAAACAGCGAACATGGTTCCGTCATTCATGTTGTGGCCGAATACAACCAGATTCCGGCTGTCCGGCATGCAGTCATACTGGAAGAACAGACTGCCGGCCATCCGCCACTTCATGTCGTAGTTTCGCCGGAGGTACTGCTCCGGGTCTTGGGCGCTGCTTTGCATCACCGGGTAATCCACCACTGTGCCGGGAATGGTGAGCCATCCTTTCACGTCCGGGTACCTGGTTTGCAGTGCCTTGAAATCCAGTTGGGGTTCTTCTTTTCCAGCCGGTCCATCCCCGGAGAGGTCATCTGTGGGGATGGTGGTAAACTGAGTTTTCAGGTCCTGCGCTTCTTGTGCCGTCAGCCGGGGCTGGAAAGCAAACAGCCAAACCAGCCCCAGCAGGCAGATGCACAGGGTACCGATGAGGAATCCCTTTGCGAAGTGTCGCATCAGGACTCCTCATCCTCATCGTGGGTGCCGCCGCGTTTGAAGATCAGCAGCAGGCCACCGGCGGACAGTGCCGCAACAACACCCAGTCCGATCCACAGCCAGGTCATATCGCCAGTCTGCGGAACAGCGGGTGCCGGAGGCACAGGGGTAGGAGTAGGTGCAGGCTGCTCGGGATTGGGCGACTCCGGCTTATCCGGGGTGGGCGCAGGGGCGTCCCGCATGACCACAGTCCCGTCTTCCATCAGAGTCCAGTGATCGAAGATCAGCCAATCTTTGTCCGTGCAGACATACACATCGTTTTCCGGCAGCACGTTACCATCCTCGTCCTGCCGCTGTACCAGCTTGAAGCGGATGCTCTCTGCCTTGGCAAAGCCGTTCGGGGCAATGGTTTCCACCAGCGTATAGACTTTGTTCAGTTCCAGGCCGCGGATCTCAACGGGCTTGTCGCCGCTGACCCACTGGCGCACAACAGCACCATTCTCGTCCTGGATGGTCAGGGTCGCACCGGGCAGTTCCTCGTCGCCGGTGAGCTGCCGCTTGCTGATGAACACGCTGGTACCTTCGTTTTTGCACACGCTTTCCAGCACTTGGACTTTAGCCCCGGTGTAGGTAAAGGTGAACTCCATCGGCTCCTCATTCAGGAAGTAGCCGGTGGGCGCACGCAGTTCACGGATGATGTACCGTCCGCTGTTCTGCTCGTCCACTTCACCATAGCGGGCATCCTGCATGGGCAGGTCGCAGTCGAACACGACTGTGCCGTCCTCGCCCGTGGGGGCAGAGGTCGCCAGCAGATCACCTGCTCGGAACAGGCGGTCGCCGTCGGCGTTGTAGATGTCATCCTGCGTATACAGGTTGAACACTGCACCAGCCAGGGCAGTGCCGGTCTTCTCGTCCAGCTTGATGACCTTGACCTGTGCTTTTTCCCGCTCGTTGTGGAACTTCAAGACCTGCTGCTCGGTAAACTCGGCAGTGGTATCTTCTGCATTGACGATCTCAAACTCGGTCGTGGTGGCATTGCCGTTCTCATCCGTGCTGGTGATGCTCTGTGCCATAACCACGCTGTTGGTCTGCTCATCCCACTGGAAAGTCACATCGTAGCTCTGCGTGGTGTTGGTATAGCCATAGGGAGGTTTGGTCTCCTCAATGTGGTAACTTCCAAGCGGCAGGGTCACTGTGACCTCGCCAACCTTCTCATGGATAACGGACAGGAAATCGTAGGTAGCCTGGGTGCGGCCGGGCGCAAACACAGCCATATCGCTGGTGCCGTCGCCGGTGGTGACTACCGCCACCACGTCACCCTTGGCATACCACAAGGTGCGGTTGCCGTCGGAATCGGTCTGACGATCCTGAGTGAAAATGTCCTCGTTGGCTGTGATGGTGTACTGGGCACCGGCCAGCGGGCGTTCCTCCCAGGTGAAGTCACCGGGCCATGCTTCGCCAGAGAACCAGGGGTCCAGGATGTCCAGACTCCAGTCCTGTTCCCAGCCGGTCAAAACTTCGCCCATTTTGCGAATCGTGAGTTTGCCGAGGGTTTCGTGGTTGATGTACTCCTGGGTGAGAATGTACTCATCCATGCCGTTGACAGCATTGCCAACCACTTCCCAAGCAGAGTCGGAAGAGATCTCAAACTGAACCGTATAGGCTTCATCGTTGAAGAAGCCGTTGGGGCCTTCCAGCTCTACGACCTCGTACCGGCCCAAGGGCAGTTTTTCGGGGGTCTTCATACGGCCCTCGCTGTCGGTATAGAACACATTGGTTTTTTCAGTCGGATTACCGCTGCTGGGATCGACCATGGACAGGCGCTCTTTGGTGCCATCCTCATGCAGCATATAGATGGCGAAAGAGGTGTTGGCCAGCTTGACTGCCTTGCCGGTCTCAGCATCCACCTTGACCAGCTTCAGATAGCCTTCCATCTCCTCGTCGAGGATGTTATAAGTCAGGTAGCTGTTGCTGGGTTCGGTCACGCTGCCGTTGGGCTGGCACATGACGCTCTGCGGAGTGGTGCTGTCCACCGTAAAGCCAAAGGGATCAGCCTGGAAGACATCTTGCGGGATCGTCGTCTCGACGATGAGATACTGGCCGTAGGGCAAACCGGTCACCCGGAATACGCCCTCCTCATTGGTGAAGAGCTCGCTCAGACGATACTCATTGGTCGTGCCGGTGGGAACCCAGCCGAGACCGCTGCCGTTGGCATTGTCCCCCGCTTCGGTCAGCGTAGCATTGTAGGCATACACCAGATCGGTATCGCTTTCGAACATCCGGGCGATGGCCTGGGCCTCATTGCTGAAATCATACTTGAGGGTCTCGCTGTCGTAGTTGTCCTTGCGGTAGGCGTCCAGCACGCTCTGGATATTGTAGCTGCCGTCCGGGGCGCGGGTAAACTGATTCGCCTTGCTCAGATCGGGGATGCGGTAAATGGTGAAGCCCGCACCTTCCAGCTTGGGAGCAGGGCTGCCCGGGCCGGTGGTGCTCACCAGCTTGCGCAGTTCAAAACCGCCCTTCAGGACAGCGTCCAAACTCTGATTGCCCTCCCGAACCACATAGCCGGACTCATCACCATAGGACAGGGTTTCATAGTGGTTGATCTCATCGCAGAGGTAACCTTCGGCATAACTCAGGTAGTAGCCATCATAGGTTTTGCTGCCGTCCAGCGCACGGCCCTCTGCCACGGCGGAGTACAGATTTTTGTAGACGTAGTCGGTATACTCGCCATCGGACTGCTCCAGAGGAGAATACCGGCCAGTCGGCTCCAGCTTGCGGTTCAGTTCCGGGTACAGCCCGGTGATGTAAAACTTGCTGCCAGTATCCACCGGCAGCACAATGCCCGTAGCCCGCTCCACCAGATAGTACTTGCCGAGATAGAGGTTGCTGAACACCAGCAGGCCGTCTTTGATCTCGGCGCTGGCTACCAGGTGGTCTTTGGAGAGGATGGGCAGATAACTGTCATCCCAGCCGCTGTTGGTGCGCACCGTGGTATGCCAGACGGGGGTGCCATCCTCATAGGTGATCTTGCTGTAGTCCACCACACCGCTCACACCGTCGGGGTGCAGGATGTCCTCAGCCGCATAAAGGTCGTACACGGCCCCCTCGATGCTGGCTTCACCATGAGTCGCAGTACCCTCCGGCTTTTGATCCAGATCCGCCTTTGTCAAGATGATCTCACCCAGAATGCGGTCGTTCTGGAACACATTATCCTTGGGGGTCATGGTGTAGCTGTCCTCGTTGTTTGCGAGGCCGGTGCTGTCGGTCACATAGGTGCGGCCAGCATCCTGCGGCTTATCGTGGATGGTGACAGTGGCTTCCGTGCCATCGCTGGTCACCAGTTTGGTGCCGCCGGTGTAGTTGGTGGCAATATCGGCTGTATAGTCGGCATTATCCAGCCAGATCACACTGCCATCATTGTCCTTGGTGATCTCGATATAGTAGGCACGCTTGCCCAGGGGAGTGCCAGCCTCACCGGGCTGCTCAATGTTGGTCCAGTCGCCATAGTAGCCGTCCGGCGCTTTGGTCTCAACGATGATAAAACGACCCTGGTTGCGCTGGGTGTAGTAGAGAGTGCGGCTGGTATCGAACTCCGTTCCGTAGTCGGTGCCATTGGCTACGGAATAGGTGCCGTCCTCATTGCGGATCACCGTATACCGATTGTACCCGCCAAAGGGGATATACTTCTGGGTCACAGTATCCCATTCGAACACTTCGTACTCTGCATCGGCGGCAATCGGCTCTCCGGTCTCGCTGTCCACCTTAGAGATGTTGACCTGCAGGCTCCACTCGTCGTTGCGCATGAGGTAGTCATTTGCACTGTTCATAGGAACAGAAATTGTCTGACTGCCGCCATGCTCACCATCATAGAACTCGAAACCAACCGGGATCACCGTTTCATTAAAGCTGAAATTGATGCTGGCCAGCTTGCTTTTCGCCGCTGCGATAGCCCGATCAACCATGCCCTGGGCTTCAGCCCGCAAATCAGACTCTGCGCTGGCCTTGGCACTGGCCGCTGCTGCGTCGGCCTCTGCCTGACTGGCGAAAGGCCCTTCCCGACCGCTTCGGCTGCTGGTGGAGGTTTTGGTCACCGCATAGTGCAAGCTCCAGCTGGCACTGGCATCGCCACCCGTGGACTGGTAGGAATCGTCCATAACGTGACCGCCGGTGGTAACCGTCTGTTTGTCCGCAGGCGTGATGGCCCAGGAACCGCCGTCGATGGTCCCACCTTTTTCGATGGGCTCGATCTCGATAGTGGCGTTGTCCACCTTTTCGCCGGTCTCCAGCCCGATCTTGTTTGTATTGATCGTGTACTTGGCATCAAAGCTGCCGCTGACAGTCTGGGGCGAAGCAGACCAGCTGGCATAATACTCGGCGCCTGCGGGCGGTGCATTCGGGTCGATGCTGCCGGTAGGAGGCCCAATCAGAGCAATCGTCTGCCAACCTGCCTCGGAGGGTTCATAGATATAGGTAAAGTAATCACTTTCCGCTGCAAAGGTCGATACCCCGCTGCGCATCTGTTCAATGGAACCGAGGTAACTCCGGGCAGCGGTGCTGTCCGGGTAGTTGGCAATGACCCACCGCTGCACATCGTCGTATGCGGTATCCATGGTGGCATCCACGCTCAGCAGCCCAAGGCTCAATTGATTCAAGCCACCCCAAATATTGATTTGATTAGCATAGTGGTCGCCGGGCGTATACTGAGCTGCAGTCACCAAAGAGGTGTGCGAATAGTTGTAAACAGGGCATCCGTTGGGTGTGCCTTTCGCGCCGTGGGTGCAACAGTAAGCCTCCTCACCGTTAAACCACAACAGCCAAGTTCCGTTGACTTTTTTTACGGCAGTGATCTTGCCTGTCGTTACAGACGGTGTGGGCCGTGCCTCGTAGGTGCTGACCCTGTAGGCATCCGTCGGCTTTTCTGTTTCTCCTTCCAGCCGGACATTCAGGCTCTTTTCCATGCTGGTACCGTCCGGGGCAGCGTAGCGGATGGTTGCAGAGAAGTCGTGATCGGCTTGAACATAGATGCCGGTGGTGCCTGCGGATGCTTCCACATAGTTGGTGTTCAGCAGTTCCGCTGCAGTCTGTTCGTCAGCAACAGAGCCGTTATAGTCCAGCAGGACCACGTCTTCGGGCAGAATGATTTGCGAAGAACTGCCATTTGCAGGGTATTCCACCTGCACAAAAATAGGAACGATGGCGAAGCTCTCGCCAGCCTGCCGGGGCACCGTGATGGTCAGCCCGTCCGAATTCAGCGCCTCGGAATCCATATAGCCGATGACAGCCGACTGGTCATCGTGCCAGAGACCGATGCCGATTTTGGTTTCGCCGGTAGCAACAGGCAAGCCATAAGACCCCATATAGCTGCCGGTCGGCGCATCGGGCAGATCGTCGTACAGCATCTGAGCGATCTCATTGAGGTCGGGCTCTGCACCGGCACCGGCATCGGTACCGCCAGTACTGCCACCTTCTACGCTCGGCTCGACCGCCTGCTCGACTGTCATCTGCATGGTAACGACCAGCGCGGCCAACGCAGCATAGGCGGCAGCCACCGCATCGTTTTCCTTTTCGCTGTCGGGAAGGGCTAGGTAGATATCTTCCGCAGCGGTCACCGGGGCGGCCGCTTCATCCGATACGGCGATTGCTTCATCCAGTGCGGCGATCAGATCAGGGTTTTCCTTGTCCTTCTGCCACGCCTGACTGGCTTCTCGCCATTGATCGATGGCTGAGAGGATCTGTTCACGGTCCAGCGCATCTACAGCGGCGATGAACGCCTGGGCTTCTGCGCTCAGTTCCGTTTTTTCTCCGAGCCCTTCGGCGGTGTCCGAAGACTCACTGCCGGCTTCAGGAACAGGCTCTGCGCTTTCCGGGGTGGAGGAAACTTCCACCTCCTGCCCCGCCGAGTTCGCCTCGCTCGTCGGGGCAGACTCCGAGGCGCTGCTCTCCAGTGCGAAAGCAGACGGGGCAAAGCAGGAGAGGCAGAGCATGAATGCTAGCAGCAACGCCGTGAAGCGGTGCCTCATTTTGTATTTCTGTTTCATCAATACCTCCAATAAAAAAAGCACCTGCGAATTGCAGGTGCTTAGGCTGTTTTGCGTGATTCTGTTTCTTGCAGAAGGTATTTATCCTTCTACTGTGTTTTATCCGAAGGTCACCGTCCAATAGGTGTACTGCCCATCTGCAGTATCGCAGAACCAACAGGAGACTCCCATGGTGGTGAAGTCGGGGCTGACGATGTTTGCGTAGTGGTCAGGGCTGCCTTGCCAGGCTTCGCAGACCTCACTTGCGGAACGCAGCGGACCCCTTGCGCAGATCTCACTGCGGGTTGTCATGCCCGAGTGGTCAAAGGCGCCGCCGGCCACGAAGCTTTCGCAGCGGTCACTTGCCGCCTCGCTCAGCGACTCGTCCATCGTCAGTGCAGGCAGTCCGGCTTCAGCCCGGATGGCGTTGATGTTCTCCTGCACCGCCCAGTAGGCGCTGTCGCTGGAATCGATGTACCACCACTTATCTGTGCCCGCTGCAAGTTCAAAGGGCACGGCACCGTAGGCTGTAGTTGCGGCATCTGAGCCACTGGCTTCAGCAGTTTGTGCAGTGCTTTCGGTCGGCTCTGATGTGGTGGCAGGCTCCGGAGTCTGTGTCGGCTGGCTGCCGGCAGACGAAGGATCCTGTGAGCTGCTTGCGGGTGCCGGTGTGGGGGTGGCCTGACTGTTTCCTTCGGTCTGGCTGTCAGAGGCGGCTTCCAACTGGGTCATAGAACTGCTCGGTGCAGATTGCGATTCGCTCGGCTGAGCTCCGCATCCGACCAGACAGGCCAGAAGCAACACTGCGATCATGGTTTTATACATGGGTTCCACTCCTATTCAATCTCTCTATCATTTTCGGTCAGCGGTCATCCCGGCTGGCCTTTTTCTTGTGCGTTTTCAGCTGCGAGAGTCGCGCCTCGTATTCTTTCTGAAGGCGCTTTGCTTCCTGCAGCATCGGGACGGGGTTGATCTCATGCTGGCAGCATCCGTCCATGATTACTTCCATATAGCGGGGCGCGGGCGGTGCCGGGCTTTCCCGATACGGAGAATTCATGATGTACGCCATAGCCGTTATTTTCTGCCCGTTGCTGTCAGTGACCTCCAAAGACTCTTTGCCGTACAGCCGGGGATACCCCTCATAGAAGTCCAGGTGCTTTTCATCCTCCTGCGAAATGCGCCAGAGGACGCCATCCACATGGCCTCCCACCTGGGGCAGGATCGTTGCCACCCCGGCGCAGCTGTTTCCGCAGAAGGTCAGGCGGTAATCGTCCACACGAACCACCCCAACCACCTCTCCATCCGGGCACCGGAAAGCCATCTGGTCCAAGTCCATATTAGATCCATAGGCAAAGTATAGCAGTTTTTCCACGTTTTTTCACCTCCTATCGTTCTTCTCTGTGCCTGGTAGTCAGGCTGGGATAGCTGGAGCGGTCGTATCGCCATGCCCGGTCACCGGGCAGGTTGGCAAGCAGATGCTCTCGAACATTTTTGTACTCCGGCCCTATCAGGCCGAGTCGCAGCAGAAACGTGCGGAACGTGAAGGCGGGATTTTCGGAGATTTCCGTTTTCCGCATCAACGTCTTCTTCTGGTTGATCGCCTGTGCGGAGATGGCTAAAGCCAGTGTGATGTTCGCCCGGACTTTACCGGCGTGGAGAGTGCTTTCAAAGCATCGCCATTCCAGTGTGCCTCGATAAAATACGGAATGCAGATTCAACGCATAATATCGAGTCCAGTTGTAGTGCTCATAGCTTCCGTCATTCCCGCCATACCATTCCCGCTTCAGCCGCTCCATGCTGGTGGTCGTGGGCAGCTTTCGGATCTTTTCCAGCATCGGCTCCCGTACCTTTTGACACCACCGCTGTACTCTGGCTTCATTCACATTCAGAGCCTTAAATAGAATATCCTCTTTGGAATACATGATGGACAGAGCGTTTTTCAAACTTTGGGGTGTGTGCCGAGAGGCATCCACATGGACGTGCATCCCGCAGCTGCCGTTGACAACTGCTCCGGCATGGCGCAGTGTCCGCACAACCTCCTGCAGCTTTCCCATCTCCTCATAGCTCAGTTTGGGGGAGTTCATCTCGACCTTATAAAGGCCCGATGTCGCAGGAATCTGGCGGCGGCCATCCCGCATGGTAGCCTTGATGCTATTGTCGAAAACGAAGCGCCATTTTTTTCCGTCCCGGTCGATCACTTCCCACGGATCATAGGTCGTGGACTCGTGAGTCTGGCGGGCACTGGTCCCGAACAGGGCGGCGACCGCTTCCGCTGCCTGTTGACGGGTCAGCCCGGTCATTTCGATCTCGCAACCAAAAGGCTGCTCTTTCAGGTCAATGGCGCATCACCTCCGCATCCACAGCCGCCAGCCGTTTTCCGATGGCCTCTACCACGGTCACGGTCACTCCGTTGCCCGCTTGCCGGTACACCTGACTGTCGCTCTGGATGGCGAGGATCTTGTCGATCCTGTCATCTGCCCAGCCCTGTAAGCGGAGGCATTCTCTCGGCGTCAGTCGGCGGATCCGCCCGCCGATCAGTACGCCAGATGCTTCACGCTTGTGCTTGCGGATCCCTCCGTTCTGCTTGGCCGTCAGGCACCGTGAGATGCTCGTAAGCTCAGGATCTTCGTTCAGATCCACGAACCGGGGCGCCTCAACAAGCGTCCCCTGGGTCGCATCCGTGGTCAGGGTATGCGCGATCTTGTGGCCCACACGGCCGCGGCGGGTATTCATTTGTGGATAGGCCAAGTCGATGCTGTCTCCCGGATAGGCCATCTTGTAGCCCTTTCGGGTGGCCTCCTTGACTGGGAACCCCACCTGATACAGCCCGGTCTTGCCGCCCACACCGCCTGCCTGGCTGGTGAGCGTACAGCTTACTCCGCTGGGGTCGTAGACCCTACTCCCCTGCGGTCCGTCATGGATGCAGGCAAGAGGCGTTGCATTTGCTGTGGTGAAAGGAAGTATTTTTCCTCTGCATCGCTCATCAAGATATCCGACAATGTACACTCGACGTCGGGACTGGGGGACGCCGAAATCCTTGCTGTTAAGCACCTGCCATTCCACATGATACCCCAGTCTCCCCAGCGCATCGAGGATCGCCGCAAACGTCCTGCCGTGGTCATGGTTAAGCAATCCGGGAACATTTTCAAAGAGCAGATACCGAGGCTTCCGGGCTGCAGCCATTCGGGACAGTTCAAAGAACAGGGTTCCTCGGGAATCACCAAATCCTTTTCGAGCGCCAGCGATGCTGAATGCCTGACAAGGGAATCCACCGCAGAGCAGATCGAATTCCGGGAGTTCAGCGGGGTCGATTGTTCTTGCGTCTGAGCTATACCATTCCTCCTCACATTCGAACAGAGCCCGATAGCTCTGTTGTGCGTATTTATCGCACTCACAAAATCCTACACATTGAAATCCGCCGGCAAGCTGCAGGCCCTCTCGAAACCCGCCGATGCCGGCGAACATATCGATGAATCGAATACTCTCTTGCTTCAACTCCTTTCGTTACGATGTTTCTGTTTCTGCCTGCATGGGAACCACCTCCTTTTCCTGTGGACTATCACGCTTCCTCGCTGGGAGCGTTGTCAGTCTCCTCGTCAGCCGCACCGGCTTCCTGTTCGGTGCCGCAGCCGTCGTATTCGGAGGGATCGTCGTTTTCCGGCTGGTCTTCTTCCAGCGGGTCTTCATGGCTGCCCTCGTCTTCGTCGGCCCGGGCCGCTTCGAAGTCTTCGTCCGCCTCCTCCAGAGCCTGCTCGATCAGAGTAACGATGAACTCTTTCTGGCTCAACTTTCTCCCGTACACCTGCTCGTAGCGGATCAGGTACTCTTTTACCTTCTGGTACAGTTCTTCGGTTACCTGAAATGCAATGGTTCGTGTGGCCATGTTCCCTTCTCCTTTCTTGTTGTGGTCATCCAGATACATATAAACGGCCTGTTGGATGAACTGCGCTGTGGTCATTCCTTTGTTCTCCAGTGCCTTTCGGATCCGCTCGTGCAGTTCTTCCGGCACGGTTACTGTCAGCTTGCCCATGCTGTTCCCTCCTTTCCATATCTTCCCTTTGGGCAACACAAGCATAGACAAAGCATCCGAACAAAGCTATCACCAAGTGCAACAAGAATTCATCGGGTAAATGCGGCACGTTATACATAGCAGATGCCCTTCTCCATCACAGCCACATCTACGTTTCCATCAGGCTTGCCATAAACCCAAGCATCTCATCCGGAACTTCCGTTTGTTTCTTTTGGAGGCTTTCCCCTTTGACAGCCACGCTTGGATCCGTCAGAACTTTTCGCAGGGTCTTTTCCAGTCCTTTTTGAGATTCTAAACACAGGATCGCCTGAACAAGATACTCATTCTTTTGCCCGGCAGGGACCCTTTCGAGATATTCCCATGCCTGCTGATGCAGCTTCAAGCGACGGTTCGGTCTGAACTCGAACTGGGGTCGTTTCATCGCTGTTCCTCACGGCTCGACATTTGGCCCAAAATCCGTTCGTAGCCCTCAGCGTTCACCTTATCGTCCTCCAGCAGAAAAGCCCGACAAAGGCCGTCACGTTCGCTCACGTTGCGCATGACGGTCGCAGCGCCTCCTCCCATCAGGATCACGGGCAGAGTTCGCAGGTCAAACCCTGCTTCCATTGCCGCCGAAATGAGCCGCTCAGTGTAGAGCCGGCCCTGCCGCTGGATGAGCTTTCGGGCTTCAGGATCCATGCTACAGGGCTTGCCGGCAAGGATCCGTTCCACCTGGGCGTCCGTAACAGACAGGCCGGTATCCCGACGAACCTGCTCCTGGATCTCATCCATGCAGCGGATCATGCCAAGTTCCAGACTGCGGCAGGTGGCCGCATTCGGGACGTTGTTGTCCAGTCGCATAAGGTCGACTGTCCATCCGCCGATGTCCATGAGGAGTACAGACGGCTCATCCTTCACCAGCTCGGGATGAATGGCGATAGCGGAATAGCCCTGGGGGAACAATTTCACGCTTTCGATCTTGACCTTGTAGCGTTCCCCCTCGAAGAGGAAGCTGACTGGCTGGCCATTGCGCAGCAGATATTCGGTGAAAAGTTTCTTATCCCGACCATAACGAGCCAGGGGGAGGCCCGCAGCCAGCGTCACCGAGCTCTCCGCCGGAAGTCCCCTGCAGCGAAGTTCCATGGCAATGGCGGCCAGGGTCAGAATGTAGTAGTTGTCGTTGACGGTCTTGTCACGCAGGATCGGCTGCCGGCCTGTGCCGCAGACGTAGTATTTGCCGCCGATCTGGAGGGTGTTCTTCAGGGTGTAGGGTTCATGGGTGTACGCTGTCACACCGGCTGGGAACGAGAAATGCCTGGTTTTGATAGCGTAGTACCCGTGGTCAATGCCCATGATCATGGTTTCAAGTCCTTTCTGGCATTTGCCTTTATTTCTGTGTTTTTTCTTTCGGCCCCGTCCCATCTTATCTGGCCCGACTTACGCTGGGGGCCTGGGGTTCCCTGCAGTACTCCGGGTACCGAAGCCGAACCGCTTCCAACATGTAGGCCGCATCCGACGAGCTGAACAGATCATAAGGCGTCGCACAGCCATCCGCGTTCCACCCGTTCCAGAGGTTGAACGCCAAGCGGGTCAGGCAACTGCTCCCGCTGGTCTGCCAGCCTTTGTTCAGCCCCTCCGGCCGGATCACATCGTCCCGAAAATCATAGACATCCTCGATGTGATGCCGGGTGTCCCCGCTGATGCCCATGGTGTAGAAGAAAGCCTTGTGGTAGGGATCCAGGCTGCCGGTTCGGGCGAGGCACTGCTCATAGAATTTCTCGTGTTCGCTGTTTTTAAATTTGATCGACATTTCGTTCCTCCTTATTTGGTTGTTCAAGGAAATCACCGGCTGGAAAAGACGATGACTTCCATTTCGGCAATGTTGTTTGCTTTGCTGGGCTGTGGGAGTATGCATCCTGCAGGCATTTATATCTTCTTCCCAGCAGGTAAGTGTATCTTGGGGGGAGAGTGTGAGAGGGGGGAAAGCAACGCAGCCTTCCTCGAAAGCAGGTAAAAGGCGCACTTCCCCCTTGGCGTGATGAGGAATTTCTGCCCATGTCCGAGATTGTTCTCGGGAAACAAAAAAAGCGCCTGTTTGGATAAATCCAATACAGACGCTTAAAATGGTGAACTGCTTTATCGCTCTATGTTTCGATGCCTTTTTGGCTTCTTTTCGCTACCCCACCTTTCCTCATAGAGCTCCTCAGTGGTGACCTCTTGAGGGTGATATACATTCTTTCTGACCCAGCCATTCTGCTGGAAGACCTGCGTGATAATACGATCCGGATGGATCTCGATCATGATATCCTCATGAGTTGATGTCTTACCAAAAAGCGGTTCAGGGTATTTCTCGTGGTCTTCACAGAGTTGCTTCATAGCTGCCCAATCACTCGAGTTGAAGTGAAGTTCCGATGCTGACATTTTCCTGATAGGTCTCACCTCCTTTTCTGAATTGCTGAATACCTCTTCACGAACACTATCCACAGCATTCCCGATGACGCTTGTGGCCTAACAATTGGCTTTTAGCCGCCACTTCCTTGGCATCCAGCCTCCCTTATCAACTAGAATTACAGATTTGTGATACGCTTTGAGATACACCCATCTACGCTTCCCGCAATCATTCGGGCAAAAGAAAAAGGCGAGGAAATCTCCTCGCCTTTTCTTTACCAGTCTAATTGCAGGACGTTGTGTGTAATAAAAAATCCACTGTCCAAATTTCTCTGGACAGTGGATATCTGGTGCACTTCCAGGGACTCGAACCCTGGGCCCGCTGATTAAGAGTCAGCTGCTCTACCAACTGAGCTAGAAGTGCATGTGAGGATTTTTCGGCGTTGCACCGTCAAATCCTTTTTGTGGTTGTGCACCAGTCAGTGGTCATACAACTTAACAGTTGCTCTACCAACTGAGCTAGAAGTGCATACCATGGTGACCCGTGGGAGAATCGAACTCCCGTTTGCGGCGTGAGAGGCCGCCGTCTTGACCGCTTGACCAACGGGCCATGGCGGCGTCCCGTTGTCGGAACGCTTTTATATTATAAGCGCTGCAAGGCAATTTGTCAATAGTTTTTTCAACCATTTTTGCCTCTTCGCGCTGAAAAAAGGCAAAGAGAAAGCCGGCACCTACCTATTTTCCCAGGTCGTCTCCAACCAAGTATCTTCGGCACTACGGAG
>NZ_CALWND010000004.1:0-230909 GCF_944382735.1 Candidatus Allofournierella merdavium
GGATGTTCACAATGGTGGACGATCCCCAGCCGTAGGGGTCTTTGACCGGCTTCGTCCTGTTTACTCCTTCGTCAAAGCGTGCCAGATGGACAGCGGGGATTTCAACCTTTGCCTCGGACAGCAGCTTGGAGATTTGATAGGGGCCATAGCCCTCCATCGTCAGGGAAAAGATACGGCGTACCACCTCGGCGGCTTCTTCATCCACAAGCCAGTGTTCCCGCTTTTCGTCCCACAGATAGCCGTAGATAACGGTGCCAGTCAGGTGCTTGCCGCTCATGCCTTTGGACTTGAACACGGAGCGGATTTTACGGCTGGTGTCGCGGGCGTAAAACTCGTTCATAATGTTGCGGAACGGGGTAAAATCATCATCGCCTTTCAGACTGTCCACACCGTCATTGATGGCGATCAGCCGGACACCGCGCTGCCGCAAAATCTCCATGACCTGGCCGACTTTCAGATAGTCACGCCCCAGGCGGCTCATGTCCTTTATGACGATGGCCTCCACCCGTCCGGCCTCGACTTCCTCCATCATCGCCAGAAAGCCAGGACGGTCAAAACGGGTTCCCGATACGCCGTCATCGGTGAAGTGGGTGGGGTTCGGCAGACCGTTCCGGCGGGCAAAGTCCTCCAACATCTTTTTCTGATTGGAGATAGAATTACTCTCGCCCTGTAACTCATCATCGCGGCTCAAACGCTCATACAGAGGGGTGATTTTTTCGTTTCTCATGGCTGTACCTCCTGAAATGAAAATGCTCTAAGTGACTGCTTCACTAACCATGACAAAACCCATGATTAAGAAGTCACTTAGAGCATACATCTCCGGCAGCCAATTTGAATTTGCGGTACTGCTTCACGGCGAAGTGGCCCGAGTGCTCTTTCTCCAGCTTTGCAAAGAGCAGGTCAACGGGACTTTGAAATTCCTCGTCATCCTCTCTGGCCTCCGATGCGTTGATGAGCTCCAGCAGCGTGAGGAAGTTTCGCTCCTCCGGCTCCGCCTCGTACCAGATGTACCCGATCAGGGCGCAGTACAAAAGCCGTTCGGCCTTGACCCAAAAATCCTCCGAGGATTTTTCTCCGTCGCCTTTGGTGTTGGCAATGATGACATTGACCAGTTTGAGGATGTCTTTCTCTGACCGGATGTAGGCGAAGGGGTTGTATTTCATGCTCTTTTTGAAGTTGATGGTATTGAGGACTTTGATGCGGTACGGTTCATAGATGACCTTCCCGCGGGAGTCCCGCATGGGCTTTCCGTTCTCGTCCAGCTTGGGGGCGCCCCGGCGCAGCATGGTCCCCACCTCGGACAAAAGCTGTCCTTTGGGATCGGTGACCACATAGCTGCTGTGCATCTGCATGAGGGAGGGTTTGACGAAGAACCGGGTCTTGCCGCTGCCGCTGCCACCGATGACCAGGATGTTTTTGTTCCGGGCGTATTTGGGATTTTTCGGGCGGCTGGACATGGTGAGCTTTTCCGTCTGGGTCAGAGGAATGTTCCAGTCGGGGACCGGATCGACATAGGGGGCAATATCTGCCGCCGTGCCCCATCGGGCGCTGCCGTACTCGATGCCCTTGCGGTATTTGCGGGCGTTTTTCCCTTTGGCATACACCGCCAGCCGAATAATGACCGCCCCGGCGACGCCCGCCAGCAGGTCCAGCGGATGCAGGCTGGGCAGCCCAGAAGAAAACGCCTCTGTAAAGCCCTGGCTCAAATGCAGGAACTTTTCAGAGGCGTCAAGGCCGGGCGCAAGGCGCACCGCCTGGCAGAGCTTATCAAAGAGATACACGAACAGCATATACGGGAGGTTGAGGATGAGAATCTTCTTCCAGTCAACCGTCATAATTCCACACCCCGGTCTTTGGTCTTGATCTTCTCCCGCTGACGGTGCTGGGCTTTGGCCTGTTGCTTTGCCTGGTCCAGTTCCTTGCGGATGGAGGGCTTTTTCTCTTTCTCCAAGTTCTTTGCGGAGAACTCCCGAAAAGCCGCCGTGATGACGTCGGCATCCCGGCCCTTGAAGAACACCAGGTAGCGGGGTATCTCGCCGCTGGTGTCCTTTTTCAGCGCGAAGTCAATGCCGTACTTCTTGGCGGTGGCGGAAAAGGCCCGGATGTTCTGGTCGGTGATCTCGATGTTGGAAACGCCGGTGTTGTGCTTCATAAGCTGCCGGAGGGTCTGCTTGCCGTGGTGCAGTTTGGTCTTGTGGCCGGTCACGCCCTTCTGCATCTCGTCCAGCACTTTTTTCATGGCGTGTTGCAGCATCCCGGCGGAGAGTTTGGTTGCCTCCACGCAGAGGGCAACGGTGCGCTGGGTGACTTCTTCCTGCATGAGTGATTACCTCCTTTCTCCGCTGCCGTACAGGTCGTGGTTCACCAGGGACGCATAGTAGCTGTCGATGGTGGCCGGGGCGTTATACAGGGCAGCCAGCAGATATTTCTTGATGTTGCGGACATAGGTGGTGTTCTCCCGCATACGGTCCAGCACATACTCGATGTGGGAACTGTTCAGCTTCAGGAACCGGGATTTGACCACCTCCGCCGGATAGTCGTCCCCGGCAATGCGGATCGTCTCCCTGCGGGAACAGACGGTATCCACCATGAGCTCCACCAGCTCATTCAGCATATCCCGATCCAGCCGGTCATCCCGGCATAGATAGTCATACTCGATATTCTCCAAAATCAGTTCCCGATAGCTCTCTCGCTCCCGCATCCAGTCCCGTCCGGTCCGTTTGGCCCCTGCGGGGGTTTGGGGGCTTGATTGGATAGGATTTGATCCTTCCGTACTTGATGAATCAGTATTTTGTTCTTCAGGATTTCTTTTCTCTTTATTTAATTGCGGCCGGTTTTCCAGACATGGGTTATCCATATCCGGGTTTTCCGTATCTGGACAAGCCGTATCCGGCTCGCCCTCACACGGCTGGCCCGTGTCCGGGGGATGGGGCGTCTCGTAGATGACATACTCTACATCCACGATCTTGCCTTTGCTGTCCCGGAGCCGATTGCGGACTATGTATCCGGCCCGCTCCAGCTCCTTCAGGGCGGAGCCAATGCTGTCTGTGCCCTCCTTGCAGATTTTGGCCAGGCCCCTGGTGGTGTAGTTCCAGTCCTCCGGCAAGGACAGCATCATGGAGAGCAGGCCTTTGGATTTCAGCGATAGCCCCGCGTTGCGCAGGTGGTGGTTGGACATCACCGTGTAGTCGCGGGTTTTCTCAATGCGAAATACCGCCATATTATCACCTCCCTTCGGCGGTTCGGAAAAGTGTTGATTTCTAGGGGAAAGGCAGTCTCTATGCCACCCGGATAACACAGAGGGAAATACCTATGGGCGGTGGCCTTCTGGTCAATTGTGACGAGAAAAACATTGGTTTTTCAACTCCTTTCAAGGCAGTTTTGGACACAAAAAATGCCATAGGGTTAAACCTATGGCGTGTAATTCCTTAAGACTATTTATCAAAACATACTGTAAATTGCTACAACTAGCAAAGGGTGGTATAATAAGTCAATAGAATTTGCATAGAGTATCCGATTCTTGCTTACCCTTATATGGATAACAATATGTCTGTGGGGTGAGTAGATGGACGACTTTTCCGCATTAATTTGGCTTTATTCCAGCCTCGAAGATATTATAGACATTATAGGGGACACTGATTTACCTCAGGAGGAAAACAACGATGGCCAAGAAAGATTTTCTAAGACTGGCTCTGGTTATGAACGACCAGACTGCAACAACAGTGGATAAATACATCTGCAAGTTGGTGGAATCTGTTTTGTTTGATGCCAGTGGCATAGAATTGAGTGCGCTTGAAATATGTGAGCAAATTAAAGAAAAGTATCAATTAGAATTTGATATTTTGGAAATAGAGAAAGCTGTTTCTGCTAAATCGCGTGGACGTATTATATATACAAATCGCAAATATCAATTATCTCCAAAGGCATTAAATCAATTGAAAGGTTTAAACGATCCACTCACTTTATTAAATGAATATGTCGCCGAATTCTTGCATGAGTTTAATTTAGACTGCTCTCAAGAAGCGTTATTTGACAAACTGCAAGAATACTTATACTATTCCTTTAATTCAAGCATCGAAAACTTGATGGGACTGTTGGAAATAAAACCGTTAAGCGAGATAACCGGGTTTTCAGCCTCAAATGAGATGGTGCAACTAATCAATGACTTTATTGCCTGGGATAATGCTGAAAAAAACAAACTTCTGTATGATTTAGTATCTCTTAGCTATGAATACTGCATGTTAACTACTAAAAAGGATACTCTTTTATCGAAAAGAATCTTTAAGGGAAAGCGGTTCCTACTCGATTCGAATATTATATTTAGAATGGCGGGTATCAATAAAGATGAGCGGCAGTTTGTCACAACCTCTTTTACAAAGAAATGTGAAGAAGTAGGCATTGACCTATTTTATTCATCAGAAACACTTACAGAACTCTACCGAGTAATTGAGGGTCAAATTAAATATATACGCTACTTAACGCAGGGACAGGAACCGCTTCCTGTAGAGGTACTAAAAAAAATTGAACCGGAAAACGAGATTAATGATTTTTATGCTATATACTATAATTGGTGTAAAGAGCCCCAAAACCATTATGATGACTATTTATCCTTTCAAAAGTATTTAATTGGACGCATTCGAGATGTAATTTGTAATTTGAAATGTCAAAATATTCCGAATGCTAAATTTTCGAGAAATTCGGAATCTTTTACTTCTCAGTGTAAAAGTCTTGAGAAATTTAAAAAAGCCAAAAGACCACTTAAACCTGTTTCTAAAGAATCTATACAAACAGATATTAATAACATTTTCTACATATATTCATTGCGAAATACTATCCAATCACAAAGCTTCTGGCAAATCAACGAATATATTGTATCAGCTGATCAACTATTAACAAATTGGGCGCAACAAGAATATTCTGGAATACCAATTGTTGTCATTCCAAGTACCTGGTTATCAATTTTGCTTCGTTTTGCTGGTCGAACGGATAACGATTATAAGGCATACTGCCTTTTTATGGGGCTAAGACAACATCGGACGGACGAAGAAAAAATAGTAATTAATTCTGCTACATTATTGGCAACGCTTGCACAAAAAACCTCCGATGTTTATTTGAAACAGCAAATTATCGAAGAAATTCTAAATTATAAATCTTCGTACTCATTCGATTCAAATGAAGATTATGAAAGTGCAATTGATGATGCATTCGAACATATTCTTCAAAGAGCAAAAGAAGAACTCCGCACTGAATTGACAGATGCCTTCAATTTGAAAGAAAAAGATTCTGCTGAGCAAATAAGAACTCTTAATGAACAAATGGATAAGATGAGCACCGAAGATGAGTACACTGTTAAACTTGCCAACAATAAAGCTAATAGCAAAGTTGAAAAATGGGAGCGTCTGAGGTTTCTAACAGTCTTGATTCCTGCATTGAGTGTTATTGCTATATTTGCAATAACAATGATGATTTGCTGTAAGATTGGGCCCGTTTATGGACTTGTATCTAAATTTGAGCAAACTGAAAATGCCTCTGGAGCTACTCCGTGGGCAATTTACATCTTTTGCGCAAGCACGTTGTTGGGGGCTTTTTTAAATTTCATTATAATTGCTCCATTGAAATACTTATCATCGAATGAACGCAAGCAATCGTTAATAAAGAAGTATATTAAAGAAAGTAAAAAATACTTAAAGTGAGCTCTTCTTAAGACGATTTTTGTTTTGCGAGCGAAACCGCTGTAGCAATTTGATAGGATTGCCACACTATTGTTGATAATGTGGCAATCCTATCATCTTATTTATTCCTCCATCTTAAGCCAGTCCTCAAACGACTTTCTGGAAATGCGGATCGCATAACCGATGCGAATTGTTTTGAACTCTCCGGAGTTTACCAGTCGGTATGCGGTGGATTTTGCAATGCCAAGGATTGCGGCAATATCATCCACGGTGTAGGTTCTGTTGCTAGGCAGCTTCTTTTCCTGCGATGTACTCATAATTTTGCCTCCCATTTTTCGTAGGCATTTTGACTATGCCTATCTGATTTTCCTTGTGGCGAAGGGGCTTTCTGCCATCATCCGTGCTAAGAATTTGCTAATTTGACATTCTGAACAGGCCATAACGAGGCGGCATTTTACGGATTTTTGTGCAGATTGACCAGTGACCACACAATGTCATAACGAATCAAAAATAATGGGAAGTTATGATGGGTATATCGTACTAAAAGAAACGCCAAACTCCTAAGCGAAAGGCCGTGGGTTCGAATCCCGCCAGGGACGCCAGATCAGAATGGACTTTGCTCCATTCAAAACGCCCGGCCTTTCGGCCGGGCGTTTCTCATACCGCGTTGTCCTTTCTCCTTGTCTCCGCCGCCCATTCGGGCGGCAAACGGGCGCTCCGCCCCATCCCGAACGCCCGGCCGCCTGGCCGGGCGTTTTCCAGGTGTCTGCGTCATTTCATCGCAGCCTCGGGCGGCCTGCCCTCCCGCCGGTACAGCCACAGCGCCACAAGCACCGTCACCGTCTCCGAGCAGGGCATGGTCAGCCAGACGCCCCGTTCCTCCAGCACCAGGGGCAGCACCGCGATGAATACCACCACCAGGATCAGGCTGCGCAGCAGCGAGATGATCGCCGAGGTCCGCCCGTTGCCCAGCGCCGTGAAATAGCCGGACAGGAAAACGTTGTATCCGATGAACAGGAACACCGGGCTGAACAGCTTCAGCGCCTCCCAGGTGATGTTGAACACCGTCCCGTTTTCCACAAACAGGTGGATGATGACCGGCCCGCCCAGCAGCGACGCCGCCAGGATGAGCGCGGCCGTCGTGGTAATGGTGCGGAAGCTGTAGCGCAGCTGTTCCCGTATTTTGTCCAGGTTCTTCGCCCCTACGTTGTAGCTCACCACAGGCGCCACGGCCACCGCGATGCCCATATAAAAGGATATGAAAAAATAGTAGATATACATGATGATGGTGACCGCGGCCACACCGTCCTCGCCGAAGTAGCGCATTGCCAGCAGATTAAACAGCAGTGTGGTGATGCCGGTGGACAATTCGGTGAACATCTCACTGCTGCCGTTGGTGCAGGATTTGAGCAGCACGCGCCAGTCCGCCCTGGGCCGGGCGAACCGGATGTGGCCGAACCGCAGGAAATAAACAAGGCCGATCAGCGCGCTGGCCGTGATGGAGAGGCAGGTGCCCCAGGCCGCGCCCAGCGTGCCCATGCCCAGGACTCCCACGAACAGATAGTCCAGCCCCACGTTGAGCACCAGCCCCACAACGGACATGGCAAGGCCCACGCTTGCATTTCCATCGCTGCGCACCAGATATTCAAAGAACAGCTTGAACGCCATGGGCACCGTGCTCAGGAACACCACGAACGCATACGGAAGCACGTGGGGCATCAGCCGCTCGCTGCTGCCCAGCAGCACCGCGATGGGGCGCAGGAACAGCAGGCCCGCGGCTGTGAACGCCGCCGCGAACACCAGCAGCACCACGCACATGAAGCTGAAAATGCGGTCTGCCCGCTCGGTCTCTCCCCTGCCCAGGCATTCGCCGATGATCGCCCCCGCCCCCGTGGCAAGCATGACCGCCACGCCAAAGGTAACGCAGGTGATCGGCACCACGATGTTGATGCCCGCCAGGGCGTCCGAGCCCGCGTAGCGGGACACAAAATAGCCGTCGATGGTCGTATAGAACGACAAAAAGATCATGGTCAAAACGCTGGGCAGCAGGCTTTGCAGATATTGCCTGTAACGCATCGGTTTTTCAAAGCACTGTATCACACTATAACCTCCTTGATGCCGGGGCCCTCTGTGGATATAATAAAGGATATAGTAACTATAATGTCAAGGAGGCCCTATGAAGGATCTGTTTTCGATCGGAGAACTTGCAAAATACCAGAAGATCTCAAAGCAGACGCTGATCTTTTACGACAAGATCGGCCTGTTCCGCCCCGCCTGGGTGGACCCCGACAACGGCTACCGGTATTACAGCGCCGCGCAGCTGGACGAACTGGACGCCATCCTCATCATGAAGCGCGCCGGGTTCTCCCTCAAGGAAATACAGGCCCACCTGGCCGATCACACCATTGACAGCAGCCTTGTGCTGTTGCGCAGGCAGCTGGTGCGCATCCAGCGGGAGATTGACGAGTTGAGCATGATCCGCAGCCGTCTGCAGCACCGCTGTGACCAGCTGGAACGCGCCGACGCCTTTCGGCAAATGCCGGAGCGGGTTTTTGTGGGCCAGCTGAGCAGCCGCCACATCCTCTACGAGCCGGTAGAACCGCCTTTCTCCTTCCAGGAGATCAGCATCGCCACCAAAAAGTGTTATGCCGCCTCCTTTGAAAAGCAACTTCCCACCTTTTTGCAGTGCGGCGTGCGAGTTCCGCTGGAGCGGCTGCGGCAGGGCCAGTTCACCCAGGCCGCGGAGGCCTTTCTGCTCACCGAAAACACCGATCTTGTGCCCAATGTGCGCCAGATCCCCGGCGGACGCTGTGCCAGTATTTACCACTTTGGCGACTACGCATCCATCGGCGTTTCCTATCAAAAGCTTCTGCGCTTCTGCGACGATCACGCCCTGGAGATCGTCTCCGACTCCTACGAATTTTGCGTCAACGACTACCTTTTCTCCTTTGACGAAAGCGAATTCATCACACAGATCGTGCTCTTTGTGCGGGACGGGCCCTGACACGCCGCGCCGGATTTTTTGTCGCGGAGAAATTTTTTGAGCCGTCCACTTGACAAAGTCAAATAAACGTGTATACTTGACATTGTCAAGTGAATGAAAGGAGCCTTCCCATGTTTGATACCCTTGCTTATCACACCTCGGTACTTTACCGGGATTTTACCGCTTACACCAGCGCCCGGCTGGAAAAGATGGGGCTGCACTTCGGGCTGCTGTTTCTTGTGATCTATGTGGGCAAACACCCCGGCGCCACCCCTTCCGATCTCACCGAAGCGCTGCATCTGGACTGGGGCCATTCCCAGCGGTGCATCACAAAGCTGGTAGAAAACGGGTTTCTCACCAAGGAAAAGGCGGGCCGGCACTACCGGCTGAACCTGACCGAAAAGGGGCAGGAGGCCTTTGCCGTCAGCCATCAGGTGTTCTTCGACTGGGACAAGGAGCGGCTGGCCGCCCTGAGCGGGCAGGAGCAGGAGACGCTGCTTGCGCTGCTGCGCAAACTGGCCGTTCACAAGGAGGCGCCGCGTCATGTATGATGCCATCGCCAAACCGCTGGACCTGGGAGGCGTGCGGCTGAAGAACCGCATCGTTTTCGCCCCCACCAGCATGGGCCTTTCGGAAGAGGAATACGAGGAAAGGCTGCGGCGCATCGCCGCCGGCGGCTGCGCCCTGATCTGGATCGGCGACGTGCCGGTGGGCAAAAGAGGCTTCGGCAGCCTGTTCTCCAAAAAGGGGTTCGCCCGCTACCGGCGCCTTGTGGAGATCATCCACAGCGAGGGATGCCTGGCCGGCGCGCAGCTGCACCAGTCGGATTCCGACCTGCTCGCCATCGCAAAGTGCATCCCCGGCGTGCTGACGCGGCGCATCACCCCCGATCAGATGCGGGAAACGCTCAACGCCGCGGTGGGGCCCTACATCACCCGCCTGCCCGCCGAGCGGGTGCGCCGGATCACCGCCTCCTTTGGCGACGCCGCCGCCCAGGCCCGCCGGGCGGGGTTCGACCTGGTGCAGGTGCACGGGGACCGGATGTGCGGCAGCTTTGCCTCGTCGGTGTTCAATCACCGCACCGACGACGCCTACGGCGGCAGCCTGGAAAACCGCCTGCGGTTCGCGGTGGAGGCGGTGGAGGCGGTGCGCAGGCAGGAGCCGGACCTGCCCATCGACTTCAAGCTGGTGGTGCGCCTGGAAAACCCGCGCTACGGCCAGGCCGGTGTGCTGCCAGAAGAGTTGGCCACCCTGGTCCCTCTGCTGGAGCAGGCCGGCGTCAACAGCTTCCATGTGACGCTGGCCAACCACTCCGCCCTCACCGACACCATCCCGCCCGCCAACCATCCCGCCTTCGGGGCCCAGGGATGTTTCCTGTTCCTGTGCGACATGGTGCGCCAGTACACCCGCCTGCCGGTGTGCGGCGTGGGCGGCCTGAGCGACCCGGATTTCGTGGAGCAGCAGCTGGCGTCCGGCCGCATCGACCTGGCGGCCATGAGCCGCCAGCTGATCGCCGACCCCGACTGGCCGAACAAGGTGCTCAGCGGGCAGGCGGCTCAGGTGCGCCGCTGCGTGCGCTGCAACCGGGCCTGTCTGGGCGGCATGATGGAGCACAAAGGCGTGCACTGCATTTTTGAAGGAGGGAGCAGAAAATGACTTACTCGATCGTTTTTTCCAGCCGGACCGGCAACACCGAACAGCTGGCCCGCGCCATCCGGAGCGTTCTGCCCGCGGGCGACTGTCTCTACTTTGGCGGGCCCGACGCGGCGGCGCTGGCCGCCGACCGGCTGTACATCGGCTTCTGGACCGACAAGGGCAGCTGCGACGAGGCCATGGCAGCCTTTCTTGCCGGCGTGCAAAACAAGGAGGTGTTCCTGTTCGGCACCGCCGGATTCGGCAGTCAGCCCGCCTATTTCCAGGCGGTGCTGAAGCGGGTGCAGGCCAATCTGGGGGCGAACAACACCCTCGTGGGCAGCTTCATGTGCCAGGGCAGGATGCCCCAGGCCGTGCGCCGGCGCTATGAGACGATGCTCGCGGCCCCCGATCACGCCCCCAACCTGGAGGCCATGATCGAAAACTTTGACCGCGCGCTCTCCCATCCCGACGCGGCCGATCTGTCCGCTCTCACCAGGGCCGTTCTTCCCGCGGCGTGGGATTGACCCCCTCAATCTTTTTGTCAGGAGAATCGAACCATGAAAAAATCTTCTAAGATCTGGCTGTGGATCGCTCTGGTGCTCTGCGTGTGCACCACCGGGCTCAACCTCTCGGAGGGCCGCTGGCTGTCTGTGGCCATCGCCGTCCTCTCCATCATCGGTCTGTGCGTGCTGCTGTTCGGCCAGCGCAAGATCGGCTACATCGTCATGTGCGTCTGCGCCGTGGGTTCCTTTATCGTGGGTGTCGTCACCAACATTGGCGTGCTGGGCGCGCCCCTGTCCATCGTGATGTCCCTGATCGGCTCCGCGCTGGTGCCCGTGGTCACCGGCCTGTTCATCAAGAGCCAGTGGAAGGAACTGAAGTAAGTTCCCCGCCCCGCTCCGCGCCCTTCCCTCCTCGGGAACGGCGCGGAGCTTTTTTCGTTTTGGGGCGGACGGCATTTGCCAAACCGGTACCGGATGCGGTATACTTTGTGTATTCCACAAAAAACGGCACGGAATGCGAGGCAGCACAGTATGAAAAAACTCTCGGCGCGGGAATTGCTTGCAGTGGCAAGTATGCTGTTCGGTATGTTTTTCGGCGCGGGCAACCTGATCTTTCCGGCGTCCATGGGGCAGCAGGCGGGGCGCGCTGTCTGGCTGGCCGGCGCGGGCCTGCTGATCACCGGCGTGGGGCTGCCGCTGCTGGGGGTGGCGGCGCTGGGCGTCAGCCGGGCAAACGGCCTGCTGGAGCTGAGCAGCCGGGTGGGCCGGCGCTACGGTCTGTTCTTCACCTGCCTGCTTTACCTCACCATCGGGCCCTTCTTCGCCATCCCCCGCTGCGCCACCGTTTCCTACACGGTGGGGGTGCAGCAGCTGCTGCCCGGCGCCGACCCGCGGATCGCGCTGGCGCTGTTCAGCCTGTTGTTCTTCGGCGCGGTGCTTTTTTTCTCCCTGCGGCCGGGGGAGCTCCTGACCTGGATCGGCAAGGTGCTCAACCCCCTGTTTCTTTGTTTTCTCGCGGTGCTGGTGGTGCGGGCGCTCACCGCGCCGCTGGGCGAGGTCTCCGCCGCCGCCCCGGTGGGGGCCTATGCGGTGAACGCTTTCGGCACCGGCTTTCTGGAGGGCTACAACACCATGGACGCGCTGGCGGGCCTTGCCTTCGGCATCGTGGTGGTGGACGCCATCCGCCGCCTGGGGGTCACCGAGCCGGCCGAGATCGCCCGCAGCACCGTGGGCGCGGGGGTGTTCAGCGCGCTGTTGATGGCGCTGATCTACCTGCTGGTGGCGGTGATGGCCGCCCAGAGCCGGGGCCTGTTTGAGCCCGCTGCCAACGGCGGCGAGGCGCTGGCCCAGATCGCCCGTCACTACTTTGGCGGCGCGGGCGCGCTGTTCCTGGCGCTCACGGTGACGGTGGCCTGCCTGAAGACCGCCGTGGGGCTGGTGACCAGCTGCGGCGAGACCTTTGTGCAGATGTTCCCCCGCGGGCCGGGCTACCCCGTGTGGGCGGTGGGCTTCTGCGCGTTTTCCTTTGTCATTGCCAACTTCGGTCTGAACGCGATCATCGCCTGGGCCGCTCCGGTGCTGATGTTCCTCTACCCTCCGGCCATCGTGCTGATCCTGCTGACCCTCTGCGGCGGTTTGTTCGGCCACAGCCGGCGGGTGCTGGGCTGGACGGTGGGCTGCACCGTTCCGGCGGCGGTGCTGGATCTGATCTGCGCCCTGCCCAAAGGCTCGGCGGCGGCGCGGCTGCTGGCTCCGGTGGCGGGGCTGGCCCGGTGGCTGCCCCTGGCCGACAGCGGGTTCGGCTGGGTACTGCCGGCGCTGGCCGGGCTGGCCGTCGGCCTTGTTCTGACCCGCCGGGCCGGTGCCCGCGGCTGACCGTTTCCCGGGGCCCGGTTCCCCTTTTCCACCATCATCCAATATGGGAGGCTTTCCACCATGCCCATTGATACCAAACAGCTTCTCGTTGACGCCTTCAAGCGGCTGGCACAGACGCGGGATATCGACAAGATCACCGTAAAGGCCCTGATCGACGAGTGCCACATCTCCCGCCAGACCTTTTACTACCACTTTGAGAACATCATCGACCTGATGGAGTGGTCCATGCGCCGGGAGACCCGGGAGCTGGTGGAGCAGGGCCTGCGGATGGAGGATATGCGCTCGGCGCTGGAGATCTTCATCGCGTTCACCGTGAAGCAGTACCCGCTGCTGCAAAAGCTGATGCAGTCCCAGCGGCGGCCTCAGTTTGAAAAGTACATGGTGGACTCCCTCAGCCTCTATCTGGGGGAGATGGCGCGGCACCACGGCCGGAGCATCCTGATGAGCGCAGAGGACCGGGAGGTGCTCGTGCGGTACAACGTCTGCGGCCTGGTGGGCGTGCTGCTCTCCTTCTGCGGCAGGCCGGATCTGGACCAGGCACGGCTGGCCGCGCAGCTGGAAAAGGTCCTCAATGGCGAAATGCTGGAGTGGGGCGGCGCGTAAAACGCGCAAAGAAGCGGGGAGGCGGCGCGCCGTTTGGCGCGCCGCCTCCCCTTTTTCGTTCACTCGCCCAGGTAAAAGCCGGTGCGGCGGGTCAGCTGCATATAGTGCTTGTAAAGGATGCCGAACCGGCGCAGATAGCCGGGCCGCCAGGGCTTTGACTTGCCGCAGAAGTGCAGGATGCCGGTGTTGCGCATGACCCAGTCCATGTCGCACACGCCGCCGCTGCGCAGAAGATAGGTGTTGTAGTTGCGGGCGTCGTAGTTCCAGAGGGTGTCGTCCAGTTCCCTCGTCTGCCCGCCGTAGAGGGCGTTGAGAATATCCTGGTCCGGCAGAAGCAGCGCCTTGCCCTTCTCCTCGGCGTAGCGGAACACCTCGCCGGGCACGACCTTGCGCCGCGCGGCGTCCAGGTCGATGAGCAGCACGCCGGAATTGAAATATTTGCACTCGGTGCCCAGCCGCACCTGGTTGATGTTGTTCATCAGGCCGGTCTTGCCCGAGTGGGAGGCGGCGGCGAACAGGCAGCCCTCCATCGGTGTTTCCCACAGCGGCCGCAGGGAGTTGAGCACCAGGATGTCCGGGTCGAGGTACAGCACCCGGTGCAGTTCTTTGGGCAGAAAGCAGCCCGCCAGCAGCCGGTAATACATCTCCTGGGGATACTGCCGGGTAACGGGGGCCGCGTCGAACACCGCCCGGTCCACCGTGAGGCAGTGCAGGGCGATGGCGAGCCGCCCGCACTGCCGTTCCACCTGTTCCAGCGCCTCTTGCCGGATGCCGCTGTGCAGCAGCCAGACCGACAACGGCCCGTCGGGGTGGGCCGTGCGCAGCGAGGTGAGCAGCACCTGCAGCGGCGGCAGATACGCCTGGTTCAGGGTCACAAGAAAATCCATATTGTTCATGTCGTCCACTCTCCTGTACGGTGCGCCGCGCCGGCAGCGCCCGGTCTTCCAGTTTTATAGTACCCCATTTGCGCCTGTCTTTCCACCATGATCTTACAGTTTTATTCGTACACTTTTAAAAGAATGTCAGCTTCTTTTACATTTTTCCGATTTTATAAGGACAGATCCGCCCCTTTGCAAGTGGCGTGCGGGAACGCGCGCTGGTATAACAATACTGGAGAACGTTTGTCCGGCGGCGGGGCGGCCCGCCGCCGGCCTATTTTTCACGCAAAGGAGTTTTGTACCATGAAGGAAGTGCCAAAGCCGAAAAAACCATTGATCTTCTACTATGGCGCCGTGCTGCTCGTGCTGATGCTGTTCAATCTCCTCGCGATGCCCTGGCTGGCCCAGCGGCAGATCCGCGAAGTGGATTACAGCACCTTCATCCAGATGGCCGACGACCGTGAGCTGGGCCAGGTGGAGGTGCAGCAGGAGGAAAACCAGATCCTCTTCACCGACAAGGACAACACCGCCATCTATAAGACCGGCATGATGCCCGACCCCGACCTGACGCAGCGGCTGGATGAGTCCGGCGCCAAATTCTCCGGCCAGATCATCCAGCAGACCAACCCCATCCTGAGCTTTCTGCTCAGCTGGGTGCTGCCCATCGCCGTGTTCATCGCCATCGGGCAGTACATGTCCAGAAAGTTGATGGAGCGGGCCGGCGGGCCCAACGCCATGGCCTTCGGCAAATCCAACGCCAAGGTGTATGTGCAGTCCACCCAGGGCATCAAGTTCGCCGATGTGGCCGGCGAGGACGAGGCCAAAGAGAGCCTCTCCGAGGTGGTGGACTATCTCCACGACCCCGGCAAATACCGCGCCATCGGCGCGGCCATGCCCAAGGGCATCCTGCTGGTAGGCCCTCCGGGCACCGGCAAGACCATGCTGGCCAAGGCGGTGGCCGGCGAATCCAACGTGTCCTTTTTCTCCATGTCCGGCTCGGAATTTGTGGAGATGTTCGTGGGCATGGGCGCCTCCAAGGTGCGCGACCTGTTCCGCCAGGCCAAGGAGAAGGCCCCCTGCATCGTGTTCATCGACGAGATCGACGCCATCGGCCAGAAGCGGGACGGCCGCCTTGGCGGCAACGACGAGCGGGAACAGACCCTCAACCAGCTGCTCACCGAGATGGACGGCTTTGAGGAGAACACCGGCGTCATCATCCTGGCGGCCACCAACCGCCCGGAGTCGCTGGACCCCGCCCTCACCCGCCCCGGCCGCTTCGACCGCCGGGTGCCGGTGGAACTGCCCGACCTGGCGGGCCGGGAGGCCATCCTGAGGGTCCACGCGAAGAAGATCCGGCTGGACGGCCAGGTGGATTTCGGCCGGGTGGCCCGGATGGCCTCCGGCGCTTCCGGCGCGGAGCTGGCGAACATCGTCAACGAGGCTGCCCTGCGGGCGGTGCGCGGCGGGCGCGCCAGCGTCACCCAGGCCGACCTGGAGGAAAGCATCGAGGTGGTCATCGCCGGCTATCAGAAAAAGAACGCCATCCTCACCGACCGGGAAAAACAGATCGTGGCCTATCACGAGGTGGGGCACGCCCTGGTGGCGGCAAAACAGACCAACTCCGCCCCGGTGCAGAAGATCACCATCGTGCCCCGCACCTCCGGCGCGCTGGGCTACACCATGCAGGTGGAGGAGGGAAATCACTACCTGGTGAGCCAGGAGGAACTGGAGAACAAGATCGCCACCCTCACCGGCGGCCGCGCCGCCGAGGAGCTGGTGTTCCGCTCCGCCTCCACCGGCGCCTCCAACGACATCGAGCAGGCCACCAAGCTGGCCCGGGGCATGATCACCCGCTACGGCATGAGCGCAGACTTCGACATGGTGGCGCTGGAGACGGTGACCAACCAGTACCTCGGGGGCGACGCCAGCCTCGCCTGCTCCGCCGACACCCAGACCGAGATCGACCGTCAGGTGGTGGCGCTGGTGAAAAAGCAGCACGCCAAAGCCGCCCGGATCCTCACCGAGAACCGGGAAAAGCTGGACGAGATCGCCCGCTACCTCTACGAGAAGGAGACCATCACCGGCGAGGAGTTCATGGAGATCCTGAACCGCTGAGCCGGCGCGGGGCCGCCCCCTGTCAGGGCGGCCTTTTTTTACCCGTTCCCGCCGTCAATATGCACAATTTTGTCCGTATAAGTTTATTGTTGCTCATTTTTGCAATGTATGGTACAATAATTGTGGCAATTTGCCGTCCAACGCGGAACAAAAAAGGAGGGTCTTTTCCATGAGCAAGACAAAAGTCGCCCTGCTGGGCACCGGCTTCATCGCCAACATCCACGCCGAGAGTTACGCCCGCTTCGTTTCCGACGCGCAGGTGGTGGCCGTCTACGGCCGGGATAAGGCGCACGCCGAGGCCTTTGCCCAAACGCATGGCATCCCCGCGGTCTACACCGACATCGACGAACTGCTGGCCGCCGAGCAGGTGGACGTGGTGGACATCTGCCTGCCCAACTACCTGCACCACGAGGCCTGCCTGAAGGCCGCCGGCGCGAACAAGCACATGATCATTGAAAAGCCGCTGGCTCTCACGCTGGAGCAGGCGGACGAGATGATCGAGGCCTGCCGCAGCCGCGGGCTGAAGCTGATGTACGCCGAGGAGCTGTGCTTCGCCCCCAAATACGAGCGGGTGCGCGCGCTGGTGGAGGCGGGCGCCGTGGGCGACGTGTACATGCTCAAGCAGGCGGAAAAGCACAGCGGCCCCCACAGCCGCTGGTTCTACCAGAAAGAGACCGCCGGCGGCGGCGTGATGATGGACATGGGCTGTCACGCCCTGGCCTGGTTCCGCTGGATGAACAAGAACAACCCGGTCAAGAGCGTCTACGCCGACATGAAGACCGTGCTGCACAAGGGCACCACCGACTGCGACGACAACACCGTCACCCTGGTGGAGTTTGAGAACGGCGTGACCTGCATCGCCGAGGACAGCTGGGCCAAGCACGGCGGCATGGACGACCGCATCGAGGTCTACGGCACCAAGGGCGTGTCCTACGCGGACCTGTTCCGGGGCAACTCGGCCCTGACCTACAGCACCGACGGCTACGACTACGCCAGCGAGAAGGCGGGCAGTTCCCAGGGCTGGACCTTCACCATCTTTGAGGAGGCGTTCAACCAGGGCTACCCCCAGGAACTGACCCACTTCATCCGCTGCGTGCGGGAGGACGAGACTCCCTGCGTCACCGGCGAGGACGGGCGCGCCGTGCTGGAGATGATCTGTGCGGCCTATGCCTCCGCCAAGAGCGGCGCGAAGGTGATGCTTCCCTTCGAGCCCAAGGGCCTGAAATACCCCATCGAGCTGCTGCTGGGGGAATGACGCGCCCATGAAGAAACTGGTTTTTGACACACCGGAGCAGGCCGCCCGCCATGCCGCCGACACGGTGGCCGCGCTGCTGGCGCAAAAGCCCGACGCGGTGCTGTGCCTCGCGGCGGGGCACACCTCCCTGCCGGTGTTTGAGGCGTTTTTCCGGCAGGGGCTGGATTTTTCCCGCGCCCGGTTCGTGGGGCTGGACGAGTGGGTGGGCGTGGCCCCCGACGCGGACGGCAGCTGCGCCCGCTTTCTGGAACAGAACTTCTTTTCCCGGGCAAACGTCCGGCGGCAGAACATCCGCCTGTTCAACGCGCTGGCCGAGGACCTCACCGCCGAGTGCGCCGCCGTGGAGAGCCAGATCGAGGCATGGGGCGGCATCGACTATCTGCTGCTGGGCATGGGCATGAACGGGCATCTGGCGTTGAACGAGCCGGGGGACGCCTTCGGGCACACCGCCCATGTGGCGGAGCTTTCCGCCACCACCAAGGCGGTGGCCCCGAAGTACTTCTCCGCCGGGGTGCCGCCGCTGCGCCAGGGCATCACCCTGGGCGTGGCGGATTTCCTGCGGGCGCGCCGGGTGCAGCTGGCGGTGTTCGGCGCGGCCAAAGCGCCGGTGGTCGCCCGGCTGCTGGAATTTTCCGCCCCCACCACGGAGCTGCCCGCCACCGCGCTCTATTCCCTGCCCGACGCCGAACTCCTGCTGGACGCGGCGGCCGCCGGCGGGACGGTGTGACTCTGCCGCCGGCCCTGCCCGGCACAAACAACAAACCTTTCCCTGGCCGGGCCTCTCCCTTCCCGGCTGCTCCGGGGCGGGGCGGCGCCGCTTTTTTGCGGCGCCGCCCCGCCCCGGTCTTTTTATTTGGCCCTTTGGGCAAAAAGGGGCGCCGCGCTCCCTTCCTTTTAGCCCCGGTTGCGGATTTTTTCCTGCAAATTTATAATAAACGCAGGGATCCCTGTAACGAAACCGGCCTTCCGGGCCACCAATCGGGTGAAAGGGGGCGGAGCCCATGGCCACACCGCTGGAAGAACTCTTCCGCGCCTTTCACCGGGATGTGTACGGCTATCTTTACAGCCTGTGCCGCGACGCCGCCCTGGCGGAGGACCTGACGGGCGAGACCTTTCTGGAGGCGGTGCGCTCCTTCGCCTCCTTCCGGGGCGAGGCGGACTGCAAGACCTGGCTGTTCACCATCGCCCGCCGCCGGTGGTTCGCCTGGCTGCGCAGAAAAAAGCGCCAGCCGGAAACGGAGGCCCTGGACGAATTTTTGGCGGGCGGCGAGCCGGGGCCCCCGGCCCGGGCCGATGCCGCCGCCCTCTATGCCCGAGTGCGGGCGCTGCTGGAGGCCGAGCCGCCCCGTGCCCGCAAGGTGGCGGCCCTGCGGCTGGAGGGGTATTCGTTTTATGAGATCGGCCTTGCCTGCGGCGTGAGCGAGTCCTCCGCCCGGGTGATCGACTTTCGGGTGAAAAAGCGCATCCGCGCCGCGCTGGAACAGGAGGGATATTATGAACGGTGACATCGGCTGTGAGATCTGCCGTGACCTGCTGCCCCTGGTGGAGGACGGGGTGGCCAGCGAGGAAAGCCGCGCCGCCGTGCAGGCCCACCTGCAAAGCTGTCCCGCCTGCCGCGCCCTGGCGGGACAGGCCGCCCCGCCGCCCCCCGTCCCCGACGGCGCGGCGCTGCTGCGGCGGGTGCGGCGGGGCACACGGGGCTTTGCCCTGGTGGTGCTGCTGGCGGGGGCCCTCTTCGGCATGGGGCTTTCCGGCAGCATGGATATGTTCTACAACAGCCTGCTCATGCCCGCCATGGGCGCGGCGGCCTGGTTCGTCTGGCGCTGGAAGGCGGCGGCGGTGCTGCCCCCGCTGCTGGCGGGCATGAGCCTTGTCTGCTGGGGGCTGCGGTGGGGCTGGGGCATGGAGACCGGTTCCCTGCCGGGATATCTCATCTGGGCCGCAATTTACTGTGTGCTGGCGCTGGTGGGGGTGGCCATCGCGGGGCTGTTCCACTTCGCGCTGAAAAAGGAGGGCTGACGCCATGAAAAGACGCATCCTCAAGCTGGCGGCCTTCGCCGCCGCCCTGGCCCTGCTGGCGGGCGTGCTGTGTTTTTCCAACGCATTGCTGGGCAACCCGGTGTCCAAATTCCTGGCCTCCCGCTCCGCCCGGGCGTATCTGGCCGGCCGGTACCCCGATGCGGATTACCGGGTGGACGAGGTGACCTATAATTTCAAAACCGGCGGATACACCGCCGCCATCGTCTCCCCCACCAGCATCGACAGCCACTTCACCCTGGGCCTCTCCATGACCGGACAGGTTTTGTGGGACGGCTTTCACTCGGTGGAGAGCGGCTGGAACACCTGGCTGCGGCTGGACGGGGAGTACCGCGCCCTGGTGGACACGGTGCTGGACGACCCGGATTTCCCCTATAACGTCCACATCGGCTACGGCTCCCTCTGGATGGAACAGGAGTACGGCGAACCCTGGCCCCCCTATCTGCTGTACAGCGACCTGGAGCTGGACGGCGACTACGACGTGCGCCGGCTGGGCGAAGCCTGCGGGCGGCTGACCCTGTATGTGCGGCAGGACGAGGTGAGCGCCGGGGAGGCGGCCCAGATCCTTCTGGAAACGCGCCGGGCCATGGACGAGGCGAACATCCCCTTTTATTGCATTGATTTTGTGCTGGAGCACCCCCTCACCGAGGACGGCCGCCTGCCCGAGGGCGACGTGCAGCTGCGCTATTTCCCCTATGGGGACATCCGGGAGGAGGGGCTTGTGGAGCGGGTGCGGGCGGCGGACGCCGAGGCAAAGGCCTACTACGCCGCCCTGGACGCGCAGAGCGCCAAGGGCGGCTGACAGGGCCCGGCCCGCCCTCGTCTTTTCCCGGCGCGGC
The DNA here is from genome assembly GCF_944382735.1 of Candidatus Allofournierella merdavium. NCBI lineage: Bacteria > Bacillati > Bacillota > Clostridia > Eubacteriales > Oscillospiraceae > Allofournierella > Candidatus Allofournierella merdavium. The sequence continues at coordinate 20,396 of NZ_CALWND010000004.1, forward strand.
CGCCGCGTCACCTACCCCCCGCGGCCCCTCCGAACGCTCTTTGCAGCGCCGCTCCGCTTTTCTGCGGGCTGCCCCGTCCTTCCGGCCGCCCTGCCGGCGCGACCCGCTCCCCGGTCCGGCCTCCTATCCGCTCTCCCGGGCGGCACCCCCGCCGGCCACATTTAACAATAAGTTTACCTGTGCCCCGCGCCCCGCGTCTTGATTTACCGGCGGTTTTCGGGTATGCTGTATAATAAATATTCTTATTTTGCAGGAAAGGCGGGAATCGTTTGGCTTCTCCGTTTCAGTTCAATTCCGACAACCCCTTCGGCAGCATCTTCGGCTTTTCGATGGGGGGCATGGGCGGCCCCGGCGGCGGATACCCCGGCGGGCAGCGCCCCCGCAGCCCCCGCAGGCCCCGGCGCTTTGTGGTCAGGAACCCGGTGGCGCGGGTGCTGGTGAACCTGCTGGTGACGCTGGTCTTCGGCCTGGGCTACTTTTATGTGGAACTGCCGGCGATCAACCTGCAGGCCCGGGAGTTCTATCTCTTTGTCTTTTTGCTCTGCGCGGTGTACTGCGTCTGCGCGGTGTTCACCTCCGGCTTTGAGGGGGGCGACGCCCGGGGCTACTTCACGTTCGTGAAAAAGCAGTGCACCGTACCCTTCTGGCTGTGCGCCGCGCTGGTGGTGGTGGCGCTGGCGGGCTCGCTGCTCTCCTGGGAGGTCATCCGCGCCGGCAGCTACGCCAGGCTGCTCACGGTGCAAAGCGGCGATTTCGCCAGCGAGGTGGAGGAGATCCGCTATGACCAGATCCCCATGCTGGACGCGGACAGCGCACAGCGGCTGGGCAGCCGCAAGCTGGGCGAACTGGCGGACATGGTGAGCCAGTTCGAGATCCTGCCCACCTACACCCAGATCAACTACCAGGGCCGCCCGGTGCGGGTGACCAGCCTTGCCTACGGCGACATCGTCAAGTGGTTCACCAACCGCTCCGACGGCCTGCCCGCCTACCTCATCATCGACATGGTGACCCAGGAGGCGGAGGTGGTGCGCCTGGAGGAGGGGATGAAGTACACCCCCGCCGAGCACTTCGGCCGCAACCTCTACCGGCATCTGCGGTTCCAGTATCCCACCATGATATTCGCCACCCCGGTGTTTGAGATCGACGAGGAGGGCACCCCCTACTGGGTGTGCAGCCGCATGGTCAGGACCATCGGCCTGTTCGGCGGCACCGACGTGGCCGGCGCGGTGCTGGTGAACGCCGTCACCGGCGAGAGCACCTATTACGACGTGGCGGATGTGCCCAGCTGGGTGGACCGGGTGTACGCCTCCGACCTGATCATGGAGCAGTACGACTACTACGGCCTGTACCAGAACGGCTTTTTGAACTCCCTCTTCGGCCAGCGGGACGTGACCCAGACCACCGAGGGATACAACTACATCGCCATCGACGACGATGTGTATATGTACACCGGCGTGACCTCCGTCACCAGCGACCAGTCCAACATCGGCTTTTTGCTGAGCAACCAGCGCACCAAGGAGACCTTCTTCTACCCGGTGGCGGGCGCCACCGAGGCGTCGGCCCAGGCCTCCGCCCAGAGCCAGGTGCAGCAGATGCGCTATGTGGCCACCTTCCCCCTGCTGCTGAACATCGCCGACCAGCCCACCTACTTCATGTCCCTCAAGGGCGACGACGGGCTGGTGAAGATGTACGCCATGGTGAACGTGCAGCAGTATCAGATCGTGGAGACCGGGCAGACGGTGGCGGACTGTGAGGCCAACTACCGCCACGCTTTGGCGGAGAACGGCCTCATCGACACCGGCGCGGCCGAGGTGCCCGACGTGGAGCGCGCCGAGGCCTCCGGCACACTGGCGGAGATCCGCACCGCCGTGATGGACGGCAACAGCTACTACTTCCTGCGGCTGGAGGGTGAAGACGTGTTCTACACCGTCAGCGCCGCGGAGAACCCCATTGCCGTCATTCTGAACGTGGGCGATGCGGTCTCCATCGCCTACACCCCCGGCGAGGAGGGCAGCATCCTCACCGGCGTCTCGGTGGAGCGGCTCACCGTCAGCACGAGCCCGGCGCTCCCCGCTGAACAGCCGTCCGCCGGCGAGGCTGTGCCCGGCGGCGAGGCCCCTGACGGAGAGGAGACGGACACACAGCAGGAGACGGCTCAACCGGCTGCCACTCCCGCCGCGTGACTCTTTCCGGTCGGTCTGACCTTTTCCCCGCTGTGGTCATGTCACTTCTTAAGCATACAAAACGCCCCTGCCTCGCTTTTCGCGCCCGGCAGGGGCGTTTTCCTTTTCCGCTGAAACCGCTGCTTTGGGTCGTGCGTGCGCAGGCCAGGGTCGGCCCGCCGCCTGATTGCAAAGCGAGGACACTGTCCGCAGCCCCATCGCCTTCCCGTGAACAAAAAAGCCGCCCTGGGAATCGCTTCCAAGGCGGCTTTTTCTCGTTCCGATTTACTGCGCCTTCCAGGCGGCCAGGGCCGCCTCGATGACCTTGTCCATGTCGTAATACTTGTACTCGCCCAAACGCCCGCCGAAGAGCACATTGGCCTCGCCCTCCGCCAGCGCCTTGTATTTCTGATACAATTCGCCGTTGGCGGCGTCGTTCACGGGATAGTAGGGCTCGTCCCCCACCTTCCACTCGGCGCTGTACTCCCGGCTGATCACCGTCTTGGGCTGGTTGCCGAACTCGAAGTGCTTGTGCTCGATGATGCGGGTGTAGGGGGTGTCGGCGTCGGTGTAGTTCACCACCGCGTTGCCCTGGTAGTTTTCCAGGTCCAGCGTCTCGGTCTCAAACCGCACGCTGCGGTAGGCCAGCGCCCCCAGCCGGTAGCCGAAGTAGGCGTCGATGGGCCCGGTGTAGACCACCTTGTCCGCCACCGCGTCCCAGGCGGCCTTGTCCGCCAGGTAGTCCACCCCCAGCTTCACCTCCGCGCCCGCCAGCATCTTCTCCACCAGGGCGGTGTAGCCCCCCACGGGGATGCCCTGGTAGAGGGCGTTGAAGTAGTTGTTGTCATAGATGAAGCGCACCGGCAGCCGCTTGATGATGAAGGCGGGCAGTTCGGTGCAGGGGCGGCCCCATTGCTTTTCGGTGTAGTGCTTCACCAGTTTTTCGTAGATGTCGGTGCCCACCAGGTTGATGGCCTGCTCCTCCAGGTTTTTCGGCTCCGCCACGAAGTGCGCCGCCCGCTGGCGCTGGATCTCCGCCTGGGCCTGGGCGGGGGTGATGACCCCCCACATCTTGTTGAAGGTGTTCATGTTGAAGGGCAGGTTGTAGATCTCGCCCTTGTAGTTGGCCACCGGGCTGTTGGTGTAGCGGTTGAAGGTGGCGAACCGGTTCACATAGTTCCACACCTCGTCGTTGCTCGTGTGGAAGATGTGGGCGCCGTAGCGGTGCACCTGGATGCCCTCCACCGCCTCGGTGTAGATGTTGCCGGCGATGTGGTCCCGCTTCTCAATGACCAGGCAGCGCTTGCCCGCCTCCATGGCCTTTTGGGCGAACACCGCGCCGTAGAGGCCCGCGCCCACGATGAGGTAATCGTACTGTTTGCTCATCCCGCTCCTCCTTTTTAGTTGAAGCCCACAACTTTCTGGCTGATCTTATAGGCGGCCACCGCGATGGCGCGCCCCGGCGCGCCGGGCAGGTTCATCACGATGCCAAAGAGGCCCCAGCGCAGTTTTTTGTAAGCCCAGGGGTTCGCGGTGCGGATGTACTGCCACAGCTGGCGCTTCTTCTCCAGATGCTCCTTCTCCCCGCCCCGGATGAGCAGGATGGAGGAGACGGTGGTGATGATCTCCAGGTAGTTGAACAGATACTTGCGCAGCCGCGGTTCCTTCACCGCCTGCAGGTCCACCTGTTCCAGCATCAGCTTGTTCACCCGCAGCTGCTGGTCGATGCGGCGGATCATCACCGCCTCGTTCACCGACTGGTCCTCCCGGCCGATGTAGTAGTGGTAGAGGTCAAGATCCAGATAGTACAGCGTCCTGACCCAGCGCATCGGCACATAGACATAGAGGTTATCCACATAGAAGGTGTGCCGGGGCAGATCCAGCTTGCAATCCCGCAGCAGCTGGGTGCGGTAGATCACCGAGTGCATCAGGATGTACTGTCCCTTGCGGAAGTGGCCCGCCTCATTCCAGTGGAAGGGCCGCCCCTCGGGCAGCACCCCCCGGTACTCCATCACCTTTTTGTGCTTCGCGCCCACCTTGTCGTAGATGTAGTTGCACACCAGCAGGTCCACCGGCTCGCCCTCGGCGGCGGCAAAGCCGCGCAGGGCGTCCAGCACCTTGGGATAGGCCTTCTCGTCCAGCCAGTCGTCCGAGTCCACCACCTTGAAGTAGAGGCCGGTGGCGTTCTTCAGCCCGGCCATCACCGCTGCTCCGTGGCCGCCGTTCTCCTGGTGGATGGCCCGCACCACACCCGGGTGCTGCGCTTCCAGCTCGTCGGCGATGGCGGCGGTGCCGTCCTTGGAACCGTCGTCCACCACCAGGATCTCCACCTCGTCTCCGCCGGGCAGCAGCGTCTCGACGCAGTGGCGCATGTAGTCCTGGGAATTGTAGCAGGGCACCGCGATGGAAAGCAATTTCATAACTTGAACCGCCTTTATCGTTGATATGAGTGTAGACAAAAACAAAGGGCGATGGGAACCATCGCCCTTTGTCTATTCTACACCATTCCGCTGCGTTTTTACACCTTTTCCGGGTGGTTTTTATGGTATGGCCTTGAAAATTGCCAAGAACCGCCAAAAGGGCCGCCGTGGTTTTGCGCCGGGGTGGCAAAATCCGCCAAAGCCCCGTCGGATGCGCCCGCCCCGGGACCCGGTGTTCGCTTCATGGGCCGCCGCGCGGTCAGGCGCTTTGTTTCTGGGCCTTTCTGTTGGCGGAGAAACCCCTGATCAGCCGGCCCGCGCCCTTGAAGAAGTGGCCGTTCACCATGGTCAGAATGGCCTCGGCCATCTCCATGCTCACCATGCCGTTCATCATCTTGGCAATGCCGCGGAAGGGCATGTTGTAGATGAACAGGATGTTCAGGTCCGGCTTGCCCGCCGCGATGCTCTTGTTCTTGGTGTTGGTGAGGATGCGCCCCGCCAGCCGGGCGATGGGGTTCTTGGCGTAGTACATCTGGCAGATGGCGTCGTTCATGCCCAACAGGCTCTTTTCGTCCCACTTCCCATCGGGCACCGGCCGGCCCAGCAGGGCGGCAAACGCCTCGTCGGGCACGTCCTCCAGCTTGAGGTCGTAGTAGCAGGCCAGCTGGTCCCGATCCGCCGGGGCCGGGGCTGCCTCGCCCGCCACCGCCACGCCGCCGGTGAGGCGGATGTCGGCGCAGCTGGCGCCCACCATCACGGTGTACTCGCCGCCCTCGGTCTTCCAGGCGTTCGCCTGCACATCGAACCAGCGGAAAGCCTTGTCGTCCAGGGGGATGCTCACCCGGCGGCTCTCGCCGGGGGCCAGGCGCACCTTGGCGAAGCCCTTGAGTTCCTTGGCCGGGCGCAGGATGGCGCTGCCGGGCTTGCCGACGTACACCTGGGCCACCTCGGCGCCCTCCACGCTGCCGGTGTTGGTGAGGGTGAAGCTGACCTCATCTTCGCTCACCGCCAGGTCGCTGTAGGCAAAGCTGGTGTAGGAGAGGCCGTAGCCGAAGGCGAACCGCACCGGCTTTTGCGCCGTCTCAAACCAGCGGTACCCCACAAAGGGCCCCTCCCGGTACTCGGCGGTGCGCTGGTTGCCGGGCCAGTAATGGCTCACCGGCTCGTCGGCCCACTCCAGCGGCCAGGTCTGGCTCACATGGCCCGCCGGGCACACCTGCCCGGTGATGACCCGCAGCGCGGCGGCGGCGCCCGCCTGCCCGCACAGGCCGGTGTAGACCAGGGCCTTGCAGTGCTCCAGCCAGGGGGTCTCCACCGGGCTGCCGGCGGCCAGCACCACCACCACGTTGGGGTTGGCGGCGGCCACCTCTTTCAGCAGCCGCACCTGGTTTTCCGGCAGGCGCATGTGCTCCCGGTCCAGGCCCTCGGTCTCGCTGATCTCGGTGAGGCCCAGATAGAGCAGCACGGTGTCCGCCTGTTTGGCCAGCGCCAGCGCCTGCTCGGTGAGGGCCTTGTCCGGCGCGTCCGCCCGGGTGAAGCCCTGGGCGTAGCCCACGCTCTCCAGCGGCATATCCCCCAGCACGTCCAGCGCGCACTCCAGTTTGGTGGGGTTCACCAGGCTGCTGCCCGCGCCCTGGTACCGGGGGGTGGCGGCGAAATCGCCGATGACCGCCACCTTCGCGCCGGCGGCCAGCGGCAGGATGTTGCCCTCGTTCTTCAGCAGCACCACCGCCTCCTGGGCCACCTTGGCGGCCAGGGCGTGATGGGCGTCCTTGTCAAAGCTGCCGTCGGCCTTCTCCTTCGGGGCCACCGCCAGGATCACGTCCAGCAGTTCGTCCACCCGCTCGTCCACCACCGCTTCGGGGATGGCGCCGGCCTTCACGGCGGCGGCCAGCTGCCGGTCGGAGTCGCCGGCGGTGCCGGGCATCTCCAGATGGCTGCCGGCCCGCACGCCGTCCACATGGTCGTTGGAGCCGCCCCAGTCGGTGACCACGGCGCCCTCAAAGCCCCACTCGCCCCGCAAAATATCGGTCAGCAGGGTCTTGTCCTCGTTGGCGTAGGTGCCGTTGATCTTGTTGTAGGAGGACATGATGAATTTGGGCTTGCCCTCCTTGACGGCGATCTCGAAGTTGGTGAGATACAGTTCCCGGAAGGTGCGCATGTCCACCACGCTGTCGCTGGCCATGCGCAGGGTCTCCTGGCTGTTGGCGGCGAAATGCTTGGGGCAGGCGGCGATGCCCCGGCTCTGGATGCCCCGGATGTAACCCGCGGCCATCTTGCCGGCCAGGATGGGGTCCTCGGAGAAATATTCAAAGTTGCGCCCGCACAACGGGCTGCGCTGGATGTTGAGCCCGGGGCCCAGCACCACGCTCACCCCCTGAGCCACCGCCTCCTCGCCCAAAGCGGCGCCCAGTTCCTCGCCCAGGGCGGGGTCCCAGGTGCAGGCCACGGTGACGGCGGTGGGCCAGCAGGTGGCGGGCAGGCTGGCGTTCAGGCCCAGATGGTCGCCGTCGCCCACCTGCTTGCGCATGCCGGTGGGGCCGTCGGACAGGTAGATGGCGGGCACGCCCAGCCGCTCCACCGGCCGGGTGCTCCAGATGTCCCGGCCGGACAGAAGGCCGCACTTTTCCTCCAGGGTCATCTGGTCGATGAGTTCCTTGTGTTTCATTCTAAGCTCCTTCGTCTGTCGGGCTTTACGGCCACAGGGGCGGGGCCCGAAGGCCCCGCCCCGGTTAAGACCGAAAAAGCGAACGGTGTTTATTCGGCTGCGCCCTCGCCCTCGGAAACAGTCACCACGGGCTGTTCGGCGATGCGGCGCTTGAAGTTCAGCACAGCCTTCACTTCCAGGGCCGCCAGCGCCAGCACCAGCACGGCGTCAATGCCGTAGGCGATCAGCTGCCAGGTGGGCAGGCCGGGGTTCAGGTTCTCCTCCGCATAGGCGCGGCTGTTCACCACGGTGTAGAGGATGTTCTTCACCGCCTGCCGGGCGGCCAGCACGCCGGTGGCGCTGGTGGTGTCGGTCAGGTAGTTGGTGGCGGTGGGGTAGTTCACCAGGCAGAAGTCGGTGCCGCCCCGGATGCCCTGGTCGGCGTTCATGTAACCGTAGACGCCGAAGTAGTCGGTGAGCACCATGCCCACGAAGCCCCACTCGTCCCGCAGGACGGTGTTGCACAGGGCGTTGCAGGCGCCGGCCCACTCCGCGCCCACATAGTTGAAGGAGGACATCGCCGCGTCGGCGCCGCCTTCCTTCACGGCCAGCTCAAAGGGCTTGAGGTAGATCTCGCGGATGGACTGCTCGTTGGCCCAGGTGCAAAGCATGGTGTTGCGGTTGGTCTCCTGGTCGTTCAGCGCGAAGTGCTTGATGTAGGAGTAGACGCCAAAGCTCTCGGCGCCCTGCACGGCCTGGGCGGCCAGCTTGCCGCTGAGCACGCCATCCTCAGAGTAGTACTCGAAGTTACGGCCGCTGAAGGCGGAGCGGTGGATGTTCATGGCGGGAGCGTACCAGCCGGACACATCCAGGTCGTCGGCCATGCGGCCGATGGAAGCGCCGAACTTGTAGACGGTGTCGGTGTTCCAGGTGGAGGCCATCATCACGGTGCCGGCAAAGCCGATGGAGCCCTGCTGGGTGAAGTTGTTGTTGATGGAGGCCGGGCCGTCACAGTCGTAGGTCTGCACCTTGCCGATGCTGTTCAGGGGAGCGGTCTGGTAGCCGCCCATGGCGATCAGTTCGCTCATGTCGGAGACGGTGAGCTGATCCAGGAAGGTATCCCACTGGGGATCGTCGTAGGCGAGGCCCCGCATCTGCACCAGCTGGATGTTGCTGTTCACACCGGTGGCGGGCATCACGTCGTTGGGGTCGTTGTGAGCGGTGGGGTCGTAGTTGGCGTTGTTCAGGAAGGCCGCCTTGCCCTCCTCGCTCATGGACAGGCTGGCCGGAGCCGCGGTGGCCTCGGCGTAGTTGGCGAAGTGGTCGGCGCGGGACAGGTAGGTCACGTCGCCCTCCACGGCGTCAAACTGGTTGGTGGGAGCGGTCTTGTCGGTGGAACGGCCCTCGTTGTAGACGATGGTGGTGGGCACGTTGTACACACGGCTGTCCAGAATGGTGTGGGAGTCGGAGTTGATGCTGATCACATAGTCGCCGGCCTCCAGCACATAGGCGGCCGCGCCATAGGTGTCGTAGGAGGCCATGTCCTCCGCCTTGAAGCTGATGGTCAGGGTCTGGGAGGCGCCGGGCTCCAGCACGTCGGTCTTGTCAAAGGCCACCAGGTTGGCGGTGGCCTTCTCGATGCCGCCGTTGGTGTAGGGAGGATTGAAGTAGACCTCCACCACGTTCTTGCCGGCCACGCTGCCGGTGTTGGTCACGGTCACGTCAAAGCTGATGGTGCCATCCGCTTCGGTGATGTCGCTCATGGTCTGGCTGAAGGTGGTGTAGGACAGGCCGTAGCCGAAGGGATACACCACGGTGGAGTTGTAGTCGATCAGGCCCTCGGCGGCGGCGGTCTCGTAGAACTTATAGCCGACGTAGATGCCTTCCACATAGTTCACGAAGCTGGGCAGAGCGGTGGTCTCCTGCTGGGTCATGAAGTTGGTGGAGACCACGGCGTGCTCGTCCATGTTGTCATACATGAACTGGCCGAAGTTGTTGAACACGGGGGTGCTGAGCAGGTCGTAGACAAAGGTGTCCACGGTCTTGCCGGAGGGGTTCACCGCGCCGGCCAGCACCAGGCCCACGGCGTCAAAGCCGTTCTGGCCGGGGCAGGGAGCGTAGATCGCGGCATCCACGGGATACTCCTTCAGGAAGCCCAGCTCCATGGCGTTGTTGGTGTTGATGAGCACGACCACCTTGTCGAAGTTGTCGCACACCATCCCGAGCATCTCTTCCTCGCGGTTGCTCAGCTGCAGGTAATGGTCGCCGGCATCCCAGTCGTTGCCCTCGTTGAGGGTGTCGTCGTAAGTACCGTTGAAGTAGGAGTTGCCGGTGGTGGCGTCCTTCTCCTTCCAGCTGCCGTCCACAACGGCGGCCATATCGGTGGGCATGTCGGCGTTCTCACCGCCGGGCCGGGAGAAGACCACCAGCGCGGTGTCGGAAAACTCCTTGGCGGCGGTCATCATCTCATCGGTGTAGGCGTTCACGTTGGGCTCGGGCAGAGTCCAGTCCTGGGCCCACATGCCCACACTGGGCCGCTCGGCCTGGTAGGCCTCGTAGAAATCCACAAGGTCCTGGTTCACATTCAGGCCGGCGTTCTTGAGGCCGGTGATCAGGTCGGTCACGGCGTACTGGTCATTCAGCGCGCCGGAACCCACGCCGCCGTACACAGGGGCGGTGGAGGCCCAGCCGAAGACGTTCACGTTGGCGCCGCTGGAAAGGGGCAGCGCGCCGTTGTTCTCCAGCAGGGTGACGCCCTCGCTCACCAGTTCGGTGTTCACGTCGTAGGCCTCGGCCATGCTCTCCTCGGTGATGGCGCCGCCGCCCATGGCCAGGTTGATCATGGTGAACATGGGGCCAAAGCAGATGGTGTTGACCACGATCACCACCACCAGGCCCAGGGCCACCAGGGCACTGCTGCGGGCCAGTTTTCTTTTGGCAACGGGCAGCGCCTTGAACGCCACCAGTGCCACCAGCGCGACGACCAGCGCCACGCCCAGCACGATCAGATGATTCTTCACGCTGGACAGGACGTTGAGGACGTCTTGAATGTTGATGGATAACATTTTCCATTCCTCCTTGTTTGCCTTTCGCCAGGGCCTTGCGCCCCGCGCGTTTTCCACGATCATACTGTAGCACAAATTTTGCTCTCAAAACTGTCGAAGGGACAAACTGCCATTTTTGCGGCACAAACGGGAAAACGCTTTGTGCAAATTTGCAATGAAAAGCCCGACTTGTTTGTGTAACACGCACAAGTCGGGCATCCCCGGGCATTTATTCAGCCGCTGACTCCTCCGCCAGCGGCAGCAGGATCTTGAGTTCGAACCAGTTTTTCCGGGTGTTCACCGTCACGGTGCCGCCGTACTTCTGGGCGGTGCGCCGGATGCTCTTGAGGCCGTAGCCGTGGTAGGCGGTGTCTCCCTTGGTGGTGCGGGGCAGGCCGTTTTCAAAGGTCAGCTCCCCCTCGAAACAGTTCTCAAAGCGCAGCAGCGCAAAGTTTTTCTGCCGTGCCACCGTCACATGGATCAGCCGCTTTTCCTTGTCGTCGATCTTTTTCACGCTCTCGATGGCGTTGTCCAGGGCGTTGCCCACCAGGGTGCACAGGTCCATGGGGCTCACCGCCTCCAGCACCGTGCCGTCGGCCACGGTGGTCACGCGGATGCCGTGCTTCTGGCAGTAGAGGCTCTTGCCGGTGAGCAGCACGTCCAGCACCTGATTGCCGGTCTTGTTCTGGGCCTCGTAGGTGTTGATGTCGCTCTCCATCTCGTCCAGCCAGGCGCTGCGGCGCGTTTCGTCCGGCTCGGCCCGCAGCGCGGCGATCTGGTGTTTCAGGTCGTGGTATTTGCGGTTGATGAGATCGATGCTCTCCCGCGATTGCTGGTATTGGGCGTACTGGCTGCGCAAAATTCCGTCGATGGTCTCTAACTCATGGCGCATCTGCAGCTCCACCCGCTGCAGATGGTAGGCGTAGAGGATGGCGATGCCCCCCAGATCCACCAGGGTGCGGATGTTGAAGATATCGCTCACATACTGGCTGCTGAAGGGGGTGTCCGCCTGGGTGTAACTCAGGTTGCTGATGAGGAACACCGACGCGCCGATGATGACCGCGTTCGCCAACTCCCGCCCGGTGACGGCCACCGGGTGTTCCGCCGTGCCGCTGCGCACCTCCAGCAGGTAGACGATGCCGAAGGCCGCGGCGTACACCACCGCGAGAAAGGCCAGGCGGGCGGGCAGCCGGTCCGCCCCGGCCAGGTTCGCGTAATGATAGTACAGCTGCCACTCCAGCGAGGCGCCGAACTCCGCCAGGATGAAGGCCCGCACGGTGTAGTAGCCGGCGCTCAGCGGGCCGCTGCCGCACCCGAAGTTGATGAAGAGGAACATCAGGCCGATGGCTGCCAGCATGCAGGGGATCCACAGGGGCAGCGGCACATTGTCGGTGAGCACCAGAAAGGCGCTCTGCACCGCCAACATCCCGGCGGCCGAGGCCCAGAAGCGGGCGCTGGCCCGCTTGCGGGGCCGCAGCGAGAGGATGTAAACAAGGCAGGCCAGCCACTCGGCCAGCGCCGTGTACAGGCGGGGGATGTCCGCCAGGTCGCCCGGATTCATTTGATCACCCCGCCCACATAGTCGGTCAGCGCCGCCAGAAAGTCATTTTTCCGCCCCCGGCTGATGGGCAGCGCCTGCCCGTTCACCATGGCGCAGCCGTCCCGCACGCTGTCCACATGCTCCAGGTTCACAAGGCATCCCTTGTTGCAGCGGTAAAAGCCGTAGTTCTCCAGCTTTTCCTCCACCTCCCGCATGGTGCCGGTGGTGGTGTGCTCGCCCTCCGCCGTGCAGAAGATCAGGTTGTGGCCCTGGCTCTCCACATACAGGATGCGGGAGATGTCCAGCTTCTGCGCGCCGCCCCGGATGGCGATGGTCATATAGCGGCGCGCCCGCCGCTTCATCCGGCCGATGGCCCGCTCCAGCCGCTGACTGAAGGCAAAATAGCTTATGGGTTTCAGCACATAGTCCAGCGCGTCCACCGCGTAGCCCCGGATGGCATACTGCGCCATGTTGGTGATGAAGATGATCACCACCTCCGGGTCCACCTTGCGGATCTCCTCGGCGGCGGTCATCCCGTCCATGAACTTCATCTGCACATCCATCAGGATGATGTCGTACTGGGCGCGGTAGTTCTCCAGGATCTCGTCGCCGTCGCAAAAGCGCACCGTCTCGATCACCTCGCCGCTCTCGGCCTGGTACCGTTCCAGGTATTCCTCCAGCTGCCGGGCGCAGGAGTCCTCGTCCTCCACAATGGCAATGCTGATCATGGGCTTTTCTCCTTTCCTGTGATGTTGAAGTCCCGCCAGGCGCCGGCCCCGCGGGCCGGCCGCCTTTGTCACAAGTGAACAACCGAGAGGCGCGGCAGCGGTCAAACTGCCGAAAAAAACAGCAGACGGCGCGGCAGCAAAGCCAAGGCTGCCCGCCCCGGCCAAGCAGCCGCGCCGCGTTGTTCTGTATTCTGTTGCCCGGTTTCGGCCGGGTTTTTCCCGAAGGGGCGATGCCCCGCCCGGCTCAGGGAATGAAGGCGTCGTGGATGGCGCTCACCGCCCGGTCGGCGTCCTTCTCGTCGATGATCACGCTGATCTTGATCTCGCTGGTGCTGATCATGTGGATGTTCACGTTGGCCTCAAACAGCGCCTCGAACATCCGGCTGGCAACGCCGGGGTTGGACTGCATGCCGGCGCCCACCACGCTCACTTTGGCGCAGTGGGTCTCCACCTTGATCTCCTTGCCGCCGAAGCGGGTCTGGTTCTCCTTGAGCACCTCCACGGCGTTGTCCGCCTCGCTGAGGGGCACGGTGAAGATCAGGTCCTTGTTGCCGCCGCGGCCGGTGGACTGCAGGATGATATCCACGTTGATGTTGCGGCTGGCCAGCGCCCCGAACACCTTGAAGGACATGCCCGGCACATCGGGCACCTCCATGATCGAGATCACCGCCACGTCGGTGTCCTTGGCAACGCCCTTGATGAGCATCCCTTCCATATCGTCTGTTACCTCCTTCACGATGGTCCCCGGCACCGGGTTCAGGCTGGAGAGCACCTCCAGTTCCACGCCGTATTTCTTGGCCAGCTCCACGCTGCGGTTGTTCAGCACCTGAGCGCCCAGGCTCGCCAGTTCCAGCATCTCGTCAAAGGTGATCTGCTCCAGCTTGCGGGCGCCGGGCACCTTGCGCGGGTCGGCGGTGTAGACGCCTTCCACGTCGGTGAAGATCTGGCAGCGGTCGGCGTGCAGCGCGGCGGCCAGCGCCACGGCGCTGGTGTCGGAGCCGCCCCGGCCCAGGGTGGTGACGTCCTCCAGGCGGTTCATGCCCTGGAAACCGGCCACCACCACCACCCGGTTGCGGGCCAGTTCGCTCTCCACCCGCTCGGTGTCGATGCGGCGGATGCGCGCTTTGGAATAGGCGCGGTCGGTGATGAAGCCCGCCTGCCAGCCGGTGAGGCTCACCGCCTGCACCCCCAGCACGCCCAGCGCCATGGCCAGCAGCGCGATGGAGATCTGCTCGCCCGTGGCCAGCAGCATATCCATCTCCCGCCGGCTGGGGTCGGATGTGATCTCCGCCGCCTTGGCGATCAGGTCATCGGTGGTGTCGCCCTGAGCGGAGACCACCACCACCACGTCGTTGCCCGCCTTGCGGGTGTCGGCCACAATGCGGGCCACATTGAACACCCGATCCCGATCGGCCACGGAACTGCCGCCGAATTTCTGCACGATCAAGGCCAAATTTCCTCAACTCCCTCTCTGTGTCCGCAAACAATGCCCCAGGGCATATATATGCATCCACATATAATTATTCTACCACAGCGCCGGTGTTGTCTGCAAGCATCCGCCGCAGTGAGAAGGCCAGCGTCTCCGGCGTCTCCGCCAGCAGTTCCTCGGCCCGGCCGAAGAAGTCGCTGTTGTCCCGGTGGACCACCGCCATGATGGTGGGGCCCGCGCCGGAGATGTACACCGCGTAGGCGCCCAGGTCCCAGGCGATCTCGAAGATGCGCTCGCCGCCGGGGATCAGCGGCAGACGGTACTGTTGGTGCAGCGCGTCCTTGGTGGCCACCTTCAAAAGTTCGTAGTCCCCGTCACAGAAGGCGGCGGTGGCCAGCGCCGCCCGGGACAGGTTGTACACCGCGTCCGCCCGGTCCACCGTTTTAGGCAGCGCCGCCCGGGCCTTCTCGGTGAGCAGCTTGAAGTTGGGGATAAAGGCCGCGAAGGCCAGCTCCTCGTTGATGGGCTTGCGCACGCTGTACACCTGGCCCTCATCGTAGACGCTGGTGACAAAGCCCCCCAGCATGGCCGGGGCCACGTTGTCCGGGTGGCCCTCGATGCTGGTGGCCAGGGTGAGCATCTGCCGCTGGGTGAGGGGCGAGCCCAGCAGGGCGTTGGCCCCCAGGATGCCCGCCACGATGCAGGCGGAACTGGAACCCAGGCCCCGGGCCATGGGGATGGGGTTTTCCTGCCGGATGCGGATGCCCTTGAGGGGCTGGCCCAGCTGGTCGAATACCGCCTTGGCCGACCGGTAGACCAGGTTGCCGGGGCCGGTGGGCACCAGGGTGCCGTTGCTGGAGAGGATGTCGATGCGGTCGCTCTCCTCCAGCGTGACGGTGTTGTGCATCGAGAGGGCAAGGCCCAGCGCGTCAAACCCGGCGCCCACGTTGGCGCTGGTGGCGGGCACGATCACCTTTACCATGGTTTTTCCTCCTCAATCGGCAAGCTGGCGCAGCACCAGCTCCACTTTACCGCCCAGGGCCGTGACCTTGCGGCCGGCCTCCTCCAGGCCCCGGGGGGCGATGTAGGTCACCAGATAGGCCGCCTCGCTGCCGTCGTCGCTCACCAGCTCCCCCTCGCCGTAAACGGCGGGCAGCACGGTGGCGGGCAGTCCCTTCACCCGCACATAGCAGGTGGCGGGGGTGGGGTCCTCCAGCAGGCCGTCAAAGGGTTCGCTGGGCTGCCAGAACAGGCTGTCGTGGATCTTGACTCCGTTTTTCAGCGCGTCGATCACGTCCGCCACCACCGCGCTGGCGGTGGGCAGCCGCCCGGCGCCCTTGCCGTAGAACACCACGTCCCCCAGCATGTCGCCCTTCATCAGCACGGCGTTGAACACGTCGTCCACGCCGGCCAGCTGGTTTGCCTTGGGCACCAGCATGGGCTCCACCGCGGCGGTAACACGGCCGTTCTCGTCCCGCTTGGCCCAGGCGATCAGCTTGATCACGCAGTCCAGCCGGGCGGCGGCGGTGATGTCCGCCACCGTGATGCCCCGGATGCCCCGGGTGGGAATGTTCTTCGGATAAAAATGCCGCCCGAAGGCGATGCTGGCCAGAATGGCGATCTTGCGGCAGGCGTCGGGGCCGTCCACGTCGTCGCCGGGGTCCTTGGTCTCGGCGTAGCCCAGCTGCTGGGCGATCTTCAGCGCGTCGTCAAAGCCCATCTCCTCCCGGGCCATCTTGGTGAGCATGAAGTTGGTGGTGCCGTTCACGATGCCCTGCACCTCGCTGATGACGTTGGCCGCCAGGCACTGATGCATGGGGGTGATGATGGGGGTGCCGCCCCCCACGCTGGCCTCAAAGAGAAAGGCCACCTTGTTTTTCTTTGCCAGCGCCAGCAGTTCGGCGCCGTAGGTGGCCACCATCTCCTTGTTGCTGGTCACCACGCTGCGGCCGCTCTCCAGCGCTTTGCGCACATAGGGATAGGCGAACTTGGTGCCCCCGATGGTCTCCACCACCACCTTCACTTCCGGATCGGCCAGGATGGTGTCGATGTTGTCCACAAACAGGGCCGCGTCGGGGTGGCCGCTGAAGTCCCGGATGTCCAGGATGTATTTCACTTCCACCGGCTGGCCCGCCCGCCGGCTGACGCTGGCCGCGTTGCGGCGCAGCACCTCCAGCACGCCGCCGCCCACGGTGCCGAAACCCAGGATCGCGATCTTTGCCATAATCTGCCTCGTTCCTTTCCTTCTCTGCCGCCCGCGGCGCCTCACACGCCCTGGCGGATCTCCACCACCGTGCGCTGGCGGCGCAGCTTCTGCAGCATCTCCTCCACGCTCATCTGCATGGTGTCGGTGCGCACGCTCACCGCCACCTGGGCGGCGCCGCTCTCCGGCGTGGACTGGTTGATGGTGACCACGCTGCCCCCCGCCGCGCTGATGCCCGCCAGCAGCGCCTGCAAAGCGCCGGTCTCGTCCAGCAGGGTGGCCAGCACGGTGATGACCTTGCGGCTGTTGCGGGCGTCGAACACGCAGTCCTTATATTTGTAAAACGCGCTGCGGGACAGCCCCGCCTGCCGCGCCGCCGACGAGATGTTGCGCACCGCGCCGCTGGCCAGCAGTTCCTTTGCCTTGAGCACCTTGATGAACACATCCGGCAGGATGCTGGCGTCCACCAGCAAGAAACGACGTTCCATACTTTCCCTCCGGGCCCTGTTTCCGGGCCAGCTTTTCCGGCGCAATTGTGCTCGAAATGAGCACATCTGTGTCCGAAAACGTTACAACGGTTATACTATACCACTTTGCCATGCCAAAGTGCAAGGCCGCGGGCCCCTCCGCGGCAATTTTCGGCATATGGGGCACTTTCCGGCTTTTTCGCCCCCTTGCGTTTGCACACAATGTACAAAGAGCCCCTTCTGTTCGCGTGTGGCGAACAGAAGGGGCTCTTTTCTCTTGCCGGATCAGGGATGCAGGGTGCAGTAGCCGGGCATATTGTCGGCGGTGTAATAGCCCACCGCCGTGTTGGGGCAGTTGACGGCCAGTTCGCCGGTATCCACGCAGTAACGGGCGGTCTGCACATCCTCGCTCACCGGGAAGGCCTTCACCTCCAGGTCGGCCTGGATGGTGTCCATCAGCTGCTTCCACGCCTTCTGGATGGGCTTCGCGTTCTGGCCCTTCTTGACCTTGGTAATGTCATAGGGCTGGTCGTAGCCCCACCACACGCCGGTGACGTAGTAGGGGGTCAGGCCCACGAAGGTGAAATCGTGGTTGTCGGTGGTGGTGCCGGTCTTGGCGGCGGCCTCCATCTCGCCGGCGGGCATGATGGTGGTGCCGGCGGTGCCGTTGGGGCCCAGCACGCCCTGAAGCAGCCGGTTCATGATCATGGCGGTGCTGGGCTTGATGGCCTGGGTGTGCACCACGTTGACGGTGTTGTCCAGAATGACCTCGCCGGTGACGGCGTTCTCCACGATGGTGTACAGGTGGGGGGTGACATACTCGCCGCCGTTGCCGAACATCTGGTAGGCGCCGGTGAGCTCCATCAGGCTGATGCCCTTGGAGAAGCTGCCCAGCACCATGGGGGCGTAGTCGGCGTCCGCCTCGGTGAGGTGGGTCATGCCCAGGGTGTCGCGGGCGAAGCTGTACATATAATCCTTGCCCACCCGCTGCCCCACCCGCACCGCGATGGTGTTCTTGGAGCGGGCGATGGCGGTGTTCACGGTCACAAGAGCGCCGTCGCCGGGGCCCTCATAGTTGGTGGGCCAGTCCTGCCAGATGTCGGGGTTGGCCAGCACCTCCGGCGCGTCGTTCTCGTACATCTGGGCACCGTACTGGGGGTAGGACGGCCGCAGCATGGTTTTGACGATCTTGCCCACGCCCAGATCGGGCAGGGCGCTGGAATAGTGGATGAGCCCCGAGTCGATGCCCAGGGAGTAGGCCGCCAGCGGCTTCATGGTGGAACCCACCGACCGCTGGGTGCCGCCGTACTCGGGGGCCACCGCCCGGTTGAGCCCCAGGTCGGTGGTCTTTTCACCCAGGCCGCCCACCAGGGCCAGCACCTGCCCGGAGTAGTCCATGGTGAGCATGGCCGACTGGGTGCGGGCATTGTAGTAATACACCGGCTCGCCGTCATCGTTGGTGCCGGTCTTGTAGGTGCCGTCGTCGTTCACCACGATGTTCTCCAGTTCGGCCGGGTCGGGCACCTGGCTCTGGAGCACCTCCTCTTCATGCCACAAGGCCGGGATGGCGTCGTCGGCGTTGAGCATGATCTTCTCCATTTCCTCCTGGATGTAGGGGTCCATGGTGGTGTAGATGCGCAGGCCGCCGTTGTAGATGAGGTTGTGGGCCTCGGCGGCGGTGTAGCCCAGTTCGTCCTGCAGCTGCTGGAGCAGCATTTTGTACACCGCGTCGGCGAAGTAGGAGTTGTTGGAGGAGGTGGTGATCACGTCCGCCTCCTTCTCCTCCGCCAGCACCAGCGGGCTGGACACCGCCTCGTTGTACTCCGAGTCGGTAAGCTTGCCCTGCTCGTGCATCAGCTGCAGGATCCAGTTGCGCCGCTGCAGGTGCTGCTCGGGGTTGGTGTAGGGGTTGTAGCCGGTGGGGTTCTTGGTGATGGCCGCGATGCTGGCGCACTCCGCCGGCGACAGGTCCGCCAGGTTCTCCACATTGAAATAGTTGGACGCGCCCGCCTTGACGCCGGCGATGGAGCCGGACAGGCTCACCGTGTTCAGGTAGGCCTCCAGGATGGTGTCCTTGTCGTAGCGCTTGTCCAGCCCCAGGGCGCGGAAGATCTCCCGCAGCTTGCGGTCCACCGAGACGTCGTCGTCGCCCAGGATGTTCTTGATGAGCTGCTGGTCCAGGGTGGAAGCGCCCTGCATGCTGTCGTAGATGGGGAAGCCCAGCTTGGTGGCCACATAGTTGATGGTGGCCGCGATGGTGCGCTTGAAGTTCACACCGCTGTGCTCATAAAAGTCCTTGTCCTCCACGCAGATGAAGGCCCACTTGAGATAGGGGTTGGTCTCGATCTCCTGCAGGTCCACCCACTCCCGGTCGTTGCTGTCGTGCCACTCCTCGGTGACCACCCACTCGCCGGTGTCGTGGTCCCTGGCCAGCAGCTGGCTGGTCTGGGCCAGTTCCAGGTTGTTCAGGTCCAGCAGTTCGGCGTCGTTGGCGGTGATCTCCACCGCGTACAGGCTCAGCAGCACGGCCAGCACGCTGCCCACCATCACGCCCAGGCAGATGCAGGCAGCGATGAACTTCATGAAGCCCTTGAAGATGCGCAGGGCTCTGGGCTGCTTTTTGCCGTTGCGGGGGCGCCGTTCGCCCCCCTCCTCCCCTGCCGGCTGGCCGGCGGGGCGGGTCGCGCGCCGGGGCGACGAGGAGATGCGGGAAGGGCCGTTTTTGCCGCCGGTGCGGGCGGAAGCGCCGCGGCCGGGGGCCGCGCCGCCATGGGCCGCGTCCGATCGGTTGAGTTTCCGGCCCTGGCCGCCGCCCGCGCTGTGGGCGCCGGAGGTGCCGGCGCCGTCGGGCCGCCGGATGTTGCGATGCTCGTTGGATTCTATGGGGACCGCCTCCTTTGCGGAAAGATCAATGGTTCCTGTGTCGTCCGGGCCTTTTTGTGCAAACGAAAACAGACGGCCGCGGACCGCCATGTTGGTATTATACCACAACCCCGCCCTCCAAGTACAGTGAAATCCCTTTGAAAATTGTTTGAACAGCGTTCACCGCGCCCATACTGGCCGTGAAAGGGGGTTTTGAGGATGACAAAACTCTGGGTCTCGCTGGTGGCGGTGCTGTGCGCGGCGAGCCTTGCGCTGAGCCTTTTCTGGATGGTCCGCCCCGCCCGCCAGGACGGGGACGCCGCCTCCGCCGCGCCCTACCTGCTGAAGGATTACGGCGGCAAACTGGCGGTGTTCACGCCCGGCGGCAGCGAGCCGCTGCGGGTCTACGAGGTCTACACCCGCCTTTTGCCCGAGGGGGACGTGACCGCGCTGCAGCAGGGCATCCCGGTGGAGAGCGAAGAGCGGCTGGACCGGCTGCTGGAGGACTTCGGCGCCTGAGGCGGCCTTTGCGCCCGCCGGGCCCCGTCGCCCCCGTACCGGCGCCGCGGCCGGCCTCTTCCTCTTTTGCCGCGCCTTGCCCGCCGCCGTTTTTGCCTTTTCCCCGGTTTGCCTGTGCCGCGGGGCCGCCCGCCCCGACGGCCCTTTTCGGTTGCTTTTGGCCGGGGGCTATGGTACAATGAATTTGTAAAAATTTGTAACAAACGGAGGCGTCACCGTGGACCTTTTACGCAGTGATTTCGACCCCACGCTGGTTTTGCAGCAAAAGCGGCGCTTGAAGCGGGAACTTTTGCAAAAAGAGGGCCTCGTCCCCAAAAAGGTGGCCATCCTGAGCGGCAGCACCATCGGCGAGATCAAAAACATCCTGGAACTGTTTTTGCTGGCCAACGGCATCCGGCCGGAATTCTACGAGGGCGGCTATTCCCTGTTCTATGAAAACCTGGTGTTCGACGACGGCTCGCTGAAGGGCTTCGCGCCGGACTTCATCTACATCCACACCAGCCAGCGGAACCTGAAACTCTGGCCCGAGGCCCAGGACGACGCCGCGGCCTGCGAGGAGAAGCTGAACGCGGAGTACGCCCGCTTCGAGCAGGCGGCCAGGGCGGCGCTGGGCTTCGGCTGCCCGGTGGTCATCAACAATTTCGACCTGCCGCTCTACCGGGTGATGGGCAACCGGGAGGGGGTGGATGTGCACGGCCGGGTGCGCTTTGTGCGGCGGCTGAACGAGAAGCTGGCGGCGCTGGCCGAGTCCACCCCGAACCTGTACATCAACGACCTGGCCTACCTGCAGGCCCTCTACGGCATGGACCGGTTTAGCAGCGTCACCGCCTGGTACGCCTACAAGTACGCGGTGAGCCTGGAGTGCCTGCCCTATCTGTGTCAGAGCGTGGCCAACATCATCAAGAGCCTTCTGGGCAAGAACAAGAAGGCCCTGGCCCTGGACCTGGACAACACCCTCTGGGGCGGCGTCATCGGCGACGACGGGGCCGAGGGCATCGTGATGGGCAGCGAGACCCCCGCCGGCATGGCCTACGCCGAGTTCCAGGGCTACCTGAAGGAGCTGGGCAAGCTGGGGGTGCTGCTGAACGTGTGCAGCAAAAACGAGGAGGCCATCGCCCGCACCGGCTTTGACCGGGCGGACAGCGTGCTGAAGGCCGACGACTTCCTCTGCTTCAAGGCCAACTGGGAGCCCAAGCACCTGAACATCGCCGCCATGGCCAAGGAGATCAACATCCTGCCCGAGAGTTTCGTCTTTGTGGACGACAACCCCGCCGAGCGGGAGATCGTGCGCCGGGAACTGCCCATGGTCACGGTGCCGGAGCTCACCAGCCCCGAGGAGTACATCGCCGCCATCGACCGGGCGGGGTACTTTGAGGTGACCACCCTCTCGGCGGACGACAAAAAGCGGGCCGAGATGTACAAGCAGAACGCCCAGCGCGCGGCGCTGGAGCAGAGTTTCGGCAACTACGACGACTACCTCAGGAGCCTTGACATGGTGTGCGAGATCGGCGCCTTCGACGCGCCCCACGCCGAGCGCATCACCCAGCTGATCAACAAGACCAACCAGTTCAACCTCACCACCCGCCGCTACACCGCCGCCGAGGTGGAGGCCCTGCTGGACAACGATGAGTACATCACCCTCTACGGCCGCCTGGTGGACAAGTTCGGCGACAACGGCCTGGTCACCGCCCTGATCGGCCACCGGCAGGGGGACGTGCTGGACATGGACCTGTGGATCATGAGCTGCCGCACCTTCAAGCGGCGGCTGGAGCACGCCATGTTCGACGAACTGGTGCGCCGGGCCGCCGCCGCGGGCGTCAGGACCATCGTGGGCCACTACTACCCCACCGCCAAAAACTTGCTTGTGAAGGATTTTTATGCTACAATCGGCTTTGTAAAAACCGCCGAGGACGAGGCCGGCAACTGCACTTTTGAGTTCACCGGCTTCGAGGGCTACCAGCCCCAGTGCGGCGTGATGGAGATCAAACGGGTGTGACCCGAAAAGGAGCGTAACAATGGATAAGCAGAGCATTTTCGAGGCCGTGCAGGAGATTTTCCGCGACAACTTCGACGACGAGGACCTGGTCATCACCCGCGAGACCTGCGCCGACGACATCGAGGACTGGGACAGCCTGGAGCAGATCAACCTGCTCACCGCCATGGAGAAGAAGTTCGGCCTCAAGTTCAAGCTGGAGGACGTGCGCGGGCTGGAAAACGTGGGCGACCTGCTGGACCTGATCGAGCGGCTCACCGCCTGATCGTATGCTGTGAAAAGGCCGGGCACCTGCCCGGCCTTTTTTAAAAGAAGAAGGAGTTTTGCACCCATGAACAGCTACACCCTAGCCGACCTTGCCCCCGGCATGACCGCCAGCTTCACCGTCACCGTCACCGAGGCGATGATGGATGCCTTTTACGCCATCACCGGCGACGACAGCCCCATCCACATGGACGCGGAGTACGCCGCCGGCCGGGGCTACCCCGGCCGGGTGGTCTACGGGATGCTGGGAGCCAGCCTTTTCTCCACCCTGGCGGGGGTGTACCTGCCGGGAGAGCACTGCCTGCTGCACAGCGTGGAGGCCAAGTTCGCCAAGCCCGTTTTCATCGGCGACACCCTCACCGTCACTGGCAAGGTGACCGAGGTGAACGACACCTTCGGCGAGATCACCGTCAAGGCCACCATCGAGAACCAGAACGGCCAGAAAGTCACCCGCGGGCTCATCAAGGCCGGTGTGGCCAGATAAGGAGGACCTATGAGCAACGTCTATCTCATCACCGGCGCGTCCAGCGACGTGGGCTGCGCCCTCATCCGCCGGCTGTACCAGCCGGGGGATCTGTTCATCGCCCAGGGCGCGGGCGACCTGGCGGGCCTGGCCGAATTGTGCCAGGAACACCCCGGCGCCATCCGCACCTACGACGTGGACCTGACCAACGAGAAATCGCTGAAGGTCTTTATCGAGGATGTGCAGGCAAACTGCCCCGCCCCCACCCACTTTGTGCACCTGCCCGCGCTGCGGGTGGTGAACACCAAATTCAAAAAATTTGACGAGGAGCGCTTTGAAAAGGACCTGAGCGTGCAGCTGCGCAGCGCGGTGGCGCTGTGCAAAGCCTTCCTGCCCGCCATGGCCAAGGCCAAAAAGGGCCGGGTGCTGTTCATGCTCACCAGTTACCTGCTGGGGATGCCCCCCAAGAACACCGCCGCCTACATCATGGTCAAGAGCGCTTTGGGCGGCCTTGCCAAGAGCCTCGCGGCGGACTACGCCCCCCATGGCGTCACGGTGAACTGCGTGGCCCCCAGCATGATGGAGACCAAATTCCTGGCCGACACCAGCGACCTGATCGTGCAGGCCAGCGCCGAGGCCAACCCCATGGGCCGCAACGCCACCCCGGCGGACGTGGTGCCCGCCATGGCGTTCCTCTTGAGCGACGAGGCCGGCTTCATCACCGGTGTCACCCTGCCCATCACCGGAGGCAGCGCCCTGTGAGCGCCCCGGTGCTGCGCCTCGCGCATCCGGACGAGGCCCAAAGGGTAGTGGATTTCATCAACGCCAACTTCGACTGGAAGCTGCCCCTCGTAAACAGAGAGGAATATTTCAGGTTTTATTACCGCAGCGGAGAACAGCTTCAGTTCGCCCTGGCGGAGGAGGAGGGCCGCCTGTTGGCGGTGGCCGGCTACATACGGGCCGCGAACGCCCCCGGCGCCGACGTATGGGTGTCGGTGTGGGTGGCCCAAAAGGGCCACAACGGAGTGGGCCTGGAGCTGATGGCCGCCCTGCCGCGCCTCACCGGCGCGGGAGTGGTGGCCTGCAACAACATCCGCCCCAAAACCATGGCCTTTTACCGCTTTCTCGGCTGGCACGCCGGGCGGGTGGGCCACTTTTACCGGCTGGCGGGCCTTCCGGAGTACCGGCTGGCGAAGATCGCCGACCCCACCGTGCTGCCCGCCGGGGGCGACCTTTCGCTGGAACCGGTGGCGGACGCGGCCGCCCTGGCGGCGCTGGGCATGCCGGCCAGCCCCCACACCCCCCGCAAGGACGTGTGGTACATGGGCCGGCGGTATTTCGCCTTTCCCCACCTGACCTATTCGGTGTACGCCGCAAAGGCGGGCGGGCGGCTGCTGGCCTATCTGGTCTGCCGCGTGGTGGACAGCGGCCAGGGCAAAGCCCTGCGCATCGCGGACTTCGTGGGCGACACCGCCCTGTTGCCCCGTCTGGGGGCCGCCGTCGACCGGCTGCTGAAGGCCAGCGGCGCGGAGTACGCCGAGTGCTACTGCGCCGGGGTGGACCCGGCGGTGATGGCGGCGGCGGGCTTTTCCGAGCGCAAAGAGGGGGACGCCAACATCCTGCCCAATTACCTGCAACCGCCCCTCTTTGAGAACACCGAGTATTACTATTTCACCAGCGACCCCGCGCGCTTTGTGCTCTTCAAGGCCGACGGCGACCAGGACCGGCCCAACCTGCCGGCCACCTGACGGCGGCTGGCCATCCCCTTTCCGGGGCTTTCCCTCGTCTTATTCCGCCGGCAGGCCGCCGGCGGCCACATAACAAAAGGAGGCTGCGGTATGAATACAATGGTACTGGGCATTGCCGGCGGTACCGGCAGCGGCAAGACCACCCTGACAAGGCGGCTGAAGGAGCGCTTCGGCGATCAGATCAGCGTCATCAGCCACGACAACTACTATAAACGTCAGGACGAGTTGACCTATGAGCAGCGCTGCCTGACCAACTACGACCACCCCGACGCCTTTGACACCGACCTGATGGTGGAGCACCTGAAGGCGCTGAAGGCGGGCGAGACGGTGCTGTGCCCGGTGTACGACTTTTCCCAGCACAACCGCTCGGATGACTTTATCCAGATCCGCCCGGCGCCGGTGATTTTGGTGGAGGGCATCCTGATCTTCGCCAGCCCCGAGTTGTGCGACCTGATGGACATCAAGGTGTATGTGGACACCGACGCCGACGTGCGCATTCTGCGGCGCATCGTGCGGGATGTGAAAAAGCGGGGCCGCACGCTGGACAGCGTGGTCACCCAGTACCTGACCACCGTCAAGCCGATGCACGAGCAGTTCGTGGAGCCCAGCAAACGCCGGGCGGACCTGATCATCCCCGAGGGCGGCAAGAACCAGGTGGCGGTGGAGATGCTCATTCACCGTCTGGAGAGCCATCTGGCCGGCGAGAGCGAGGACTGAACGCCTCCCCCCTTCGTGGCCCGTGCGCATCCCTCCGGCCGTTTTTCCTCCGGTCTCCCGCGGCCTTTTCAAGGCCGCCGGCAGCCCATCCGCCGCGCCCGCCCCGGCACATCGGCAACCCCCTTCCCCACAGAAACAAAAATCGCCGCGCGCAGCCCTTCTCAGGCTGCGCGCGGCGTCTTTTTATCATTGGGCGTCGGGCAGGTCATTCCCCCTGCCCCATCACGTCGGCCACCAGATGCCCGAACTGCTGCATCATCTCGATGCCCTCGGCGGGCGGCTCGTCCTGGGTGCCGTAGCTGGTGAACACCGACAGGATATAGGGGCGCTGGCTGTAGCAGATGCCCATGTCGTGAAAGGCGCTGTCCCAGCTGCCGTACTTCTTGGCGGCGGGGGCCGGGAACCAGAGATAATCGTGCTGGGCGTCCAGAAATGCCTGTTTCAGCTGTTCGGCGTCTTCGGTGCCGGTCTCGAAATAGTCGTAGAGGGCCTGCATCGAAAGGCCCCCGTCCTGGGCGGTGACCCAGCCGTGGATGCCCTCCTCGGCGGTGATCTCGCAGCCCTCGGGGGAGGCAAAGCCCAGCTGGGCCAGGAAATCCTGGAAACCGGTGTCCGCGGTGGCGGGCCACATCCCCGCAAGGCCGTGGGCGGCGTCGTTGGAGCTCACCGTGATCATCTTGTAGATGCGGTCCCACCCGGTAGAGCCGTTCCAGCTGCTGTCCAGGTCGATCTCCCCCGTCTCGTCCTTCTGGCACAGCCACAGGGCGTAGGGCGCTTTCAGGGTGCTGGCGCAGTAGAATCCCGCCGATTCCCCATAGGTGTATGTATCGCCGGTGACAAGGTCCCGCAGCCACACCGACACCGAGCCGGGCTGGCCGTCCAGAAACGCGTCCAGCTGCGCCGCCGCCTCGTCGGTGAGCAGCGTCTCGGGCAGCGGAGTGGGCGCGGGGGTGGGCGCGGGAGTGGCGGGCGCGGCCGAACTTGCCGGCCGGGACGCCGATGCGGGCGTGCCACCCTCCACGTCCTCGCCGTTCACCGGCAGCGCGCTCTCGCTCCAATACCACAGCGCGGCCAGCATGGCGCACACCGCCAGCACCAGCAACACCAGCGTGGGGGCGGGACTGGCTGTTTTTCGTCTCGATGTCTGCTTCCTCGCGGCCATTCCGAAATTCATCTCGCTTTCCCTGCCCGCGCCGAAGGGCGGGCATACCACTATTATAGACCCGTTTCGGTGGTTTTCCAGACCCGGCCGCCATTTTTTTCGGTTTGCCGCATGTATTTTTACAACTTGGAAACCTCAGGGCGCAAAAAAAGGGGGGCGAGCCGCCCCCCCTCGGTATTCGGTTTTACCAGAGATTCATCACCTGATGGTACATGTCGATGTAGGAGTGGGCGGAGGTGTTCCAGCTGAAGTCACACTGCATGGCGCGGCGCACCAGCACCGGCCAGCCGTCCTTGCGCCAGTAGCCCTCCTTGGCCCGCCAGCAGGCCTCGTACAGGTCGTGGGCGTTGTACTGCTGGAAGGTGAAGCCGTTGCCCCAGCCGTCGCCGGAGTCGTGGATGGAGTCCTTCAAACCGCCGGTCTCCCGCACCACGGGGATGGTGCCGTAGCGGCAGGCCACCATCTGAGCCAGGCCGCAGGGCTCCGACTTGGAGGGCATCAGGAAGATGTCCGCGCCGGCGTAGATCTGCCGCGCCAGCGGGGGCACAAAGCCGATGTACACCCCCACCCGGCCGGGGTGCCGCCCCGCCAGGTCGTTGAAGAATGCCTCGTAGGCGTGTTCACCGCTGCCCAGGATCACCAGCTCGATGCCCTGGTCCAGCAGGCCCTCGGCCACGTCCCGCACCAGGTCCACGCCCTTGTGGCCCACCAGCCGGGTGACCATGGCCATCACGGGGCTGCCGTCCTGAGCAAGGCCGAACTGCTCCTGCAGGCGGCGCTTGCACTCCGCCTTGCCCTCGGAGAAGGTGTCGGCGTTGTAGTGGGCGGGGATGTTGGGGTCGGTCTCGGGGTTGTAGCTGTCCACGTCGATGCCGTTGAGGATGCCGCAGAGTTTATACTGCTTCTGGCGCAGCAGGCCGTCCAGCCCGTGACTGAACCAGGGGTCCAGGATCTCCTGGGCATAGGTGGGGCTCACGGTGCTCACCTTGTCGCTGGTCTCGATGGCGCCCTTCATAAAGTTGGCGCAGCCGTCGTACTCCACAATGTGCGCGTCCCGCTTGCCGATGCCGCAGGTGTCCTCCAGGATGTCCAGGCCGTACTTGCCCTGGTACTGGATGTTGTGGATGGTGAACACCGTCTTGATGCGGCTGTACTTGTCCAGATGGCGGTAATAGAGGTTCAGATACACCGGCACCAGGGCGGTCTGCCAGTCGTTCGCGTTGATCACATCGGGGGTGAAATCGGTGTAGAAGAGCATCTCCAGCACCGCGCGGCTGAAGAAGGCAAAGCGCTCGCCGTCGTCGTAAAAGCCGTAGAGGCCGGCGCGCTTGAAGTAGTACTCGTTGTCCAGGAAATAGAAGGTCACGCCGTCCCGCTTTGCCGTGAACAGGCCGCAGTACTGGCTGCGCCAGCCCACCGGCACGCTGAAGTTGGTGATATATTCCAGCTGGTCGCGCCCGCGCAGATCGCCGTACAGCGGCATCACCACCCGGCAGTCCACCCCGTTTTGCGCCAGCGCTTTGGGCAGGCTGCCGGCCACATCGCCAAGGCCCCCGGACGCCGCCCAGGGATTCGCCTCGCTCGCGCAGAATAAAACGTTCATACAATTCCTCCTTGTGTTATGGGGAGGGGGCGGGGGCCCTGTGCAGGGCCCCCGCCCCTGGGGAGAGAGTCAGAGGGCCAAGGGCCCTCCTTTGGCATTATACGGTGCTGTTTTTCGCCACATACACCGGGAAGGTATCGCTGCCGGACAGAGATTTGTCGGTGGTGATCTTCACGTTCTTGTCGGTCACCACATACTCCACCTGCGCGCCCGGCTCCACCACGGTGTTCTGCATCAGCACACAGTTCTTCACCTTGGCGCCCTTCTTCACCTTCACGCCGCGGAAGAGCACGCAGTTCTCCACCTCGCCCTCGATGATGCAGCCGTCGGCCACCACGCTGTTCTTCACATGGCTGTCCATGGCATAGCGGGTGGGGGCGTTGTCGTGCACCTTGGTGTACACCGGCAGGTCGGCGGGGAACAGCGCGTCCAGGTTCGCCGGGTCCAAAAGGCGCATGTTCTCCTCAAAGTAGGTGCGGCAGTCGGCGATGCGGGCGGTGTAGCCGGTGTACTCGTAGCCCTGTACGTTCAGCAGTTCCAGATTGCGGGCCAGGATGTCCTTTTCAAAATAGACCAGGCCCCGGATGGTGGCGTCCTTCACCATGGTGATGAGGGTCTCCCGCTGGATGATGTACACGTTCATGGACAGATTCTGCACGCCGGGGCGGTAGTCGTTGGAGAGCAGTTCGGTGACCCGGCCGTCCTGGATGCGCAGGGTGTAGTTGTCATCCTTCATGCCCAGGGGGATCTCCCGGCGCTCGTACATCACGGTCACGTCGGCGCCGGTGGTCACATGGGCCTCGATCAGCTTGTTCACGTCAAAGTTATAGGCGATGTTGGCGTCGCTCATCACCACATATTCCTCTTTCTGGCTCTCCAGAAAGCCCACGATGCTGGCCAGCGCCTCCACACGGCCGCGGTACATCTTCACGTTGGCCTCGGCGTAGGGGGGCACCAGGTTCAGGCCGCCCCGCTTGCGGGTGAGGTCCCACTCACGGCCGGAGCCCAGATGGTCCATCAGGGAGTGGTAGTTCTGCTTGACGATGATGGAGATGTTGCTGATGCCCGCGTTGGCAAAACTGGACAGCACGAAGTCGATCATGCGGTAGCGCCCGCCGAAGGGGATGGACGCCATCGTGCGATGGGTCACCATCTCGGGGATCAGGTTGTCGTGCGCGTTGGGGAAAATGATGCCCAGGGCATCCGTGTTGGACTTTACCATTGCTCCTCACCATCCTTTACGTCTTTGACCACCATGGCCTTGGGGCCCACCTTGGCGTTCTGGCCGATGGTAACGCCCTCGCCCACCACGGCGACGCCCCAGTTTTCCAGGTTGTCCATATCCTCGGGGCGCTCGCCCACCACGGCGCCGGCCTTGACGGTCACGTTTTCGGCCACGATGGAATAGCGCACCTTAGCGCCCGGCTCGATCACCGAGCCCGGCATGATGATGGAGTCCTCCACCACGGCGCCCTCGCCCACCTTGACGCCGGCGAACAGCACGCTCTGCACCAGCTTGCCTTCCACCTTGCAGCCCTCGGTGACCATGGAGTTGTCGATCTCGGCGCTGGCGCCCACCCACTGACCGGGCATGCCGGAGTTGCGGGAGTAGATCTTCCACTCCTCGCTCCAGACGTCCAGCGGCATCTTGGGATTGAGCAGGTCCATGTTGGCCTCCCACAGGCTGTCGATGGTGCCCACGTCCTTCCAGTAGCCCTCGAAGGGATAGGCCACCATCTTCTCCTTGCTGGCCAGCATGTTGGGGATGATGTTCTTGCCGAAGTCGTTGTCCGAGGCGGGGTTGGCCTCGTCCTCGATGAGGAACTTGCGCAGTTTGTCCCAGGAGAAGACGTAGATGCCCATGGAGGCCAGGTTGCTCTTGGGCTCCTTGGGCTTCTCCTCAAACTTGGTGATGGTGCCCTCGGCGTCGGCGGTCATGATGCCGAAACGGCTGGCCTCCTCCCAGGGCACCTCCATCACGGCGATGGTGCAGTCGGCGCCTTTTTCCTTGTGGAAGTCCAGCATCTTGGAGTAGTCCATCTTGTAGATGTGGTCGCCGGAGAGGATCACCACATACTTGGGCTCATACCGGTCGATGAAATTGATGTTCTGGTAGATGGCGTTGGCGGTGCCCTTGTACCAGTCGGAGCCGGTGGCCGTCTGGTAGGGGGGCAGCACATGGACGCCGCCGTACAGTCGATCCAGATCCCAGGGCTGGCCGTTGCCGATGTACTCATTGAGCACCAGCGGCTGGTACTGGGTCAGGATGCCCACCGTGTCGATGCCGGAGTTGACGCAGTTGGACAGCGGAAAGTCGATGATGCGATACTTCCCGCCGAAGGGAACTGCCGGTTTGGCCAGCCGCTGGGTGAGGGCGTACAGGCGTGAGCCCTGCCCGCCGGCCAAGAGCATAGCGATACATTCTTTCATACTACTTCTCCCCTTATCGGCGGCCGGTGGCCGCCGTTAGTGCTTTGATTGCGATCCCCCGAAGCGGCCTTATGCCTGTTCGGCGTTTTGGGCGGGCTTTGCCGCCTTTTTGGCCCCGGCCTTTTTGGCGGCCGGTTTTTTTGCCGCCGTCCTTTTTGCCGCCGGCTTTTTCGCCGCCGGCTTTTTCGCCGCCGGCTTCGGCGCCTTTGCGTCCGGCACCGAGAAGTACACGGTGCTCAGCGGCGGGATGGTGATGGTGATGCTCTGGTCAAAGCCGTGCAGCGCCTTTTTGTGGCTGCGCACCGGTTTGTTGCGCACCCCGCCGCCGCCATAGGCCTCGTCGTCGCTGGAGAGCAGTTCCCGGTATGTACCGGACGTGGGCACGCCCAGCTGGTACTCCTGGCGCAGCACGGGATTGAAGTTGCACACCACCAGGATGGTATGGCCGGCCGTGTCGCGCCGCAAAAACGCGATCACCGACTGGGTGTTGTCGTCCGGCACCACCCACTGAAAGCCCTCCCAGCTGTAATCCACCTGCCAGAAGGCCGGCATGGCGCGGTACAGGCGGTTCAGGTCCCGCACATACTGCCGAAGCTGGCGGTGGCGGTCGTAATCCAGCAGCATCCAGTCCAGCGCCCGGGCCTCGCTCCACTCGGTGAACTGGCCGAACTCCTGGCCCATGAACAGCAGCTTCTTGCCCGGATGGGCCATCATGTAGCCGTAGAAGGTGCGCAGGTTGGCGAACTTGGCGTCGTAATCGCCGGGCATCTTGTTGATCAGGCTGCACTTGCCGTGCACCACCTCGTCGTGGCTGATGGGCAGGATGAAGTTCTCGCTGAAGGCGTAGAAGAAGCTGAAGGTCACCTTGTTGTGGTTGCCCGAGCGGAAGAGCGGGTCGGTGCTCATGTAGCTGAGCATGTCGTTCATCCAGCCCATGTTCCACTTGAAGTTGAAGCCGAGGCCCCCGTCCGCCGCGGGCTTGGAGACCATCGGCCAGGCGGTGGATTCCTCGGCGATCATCAGCTTGTGGGGATGCCGCCCCAGCACGGTGCTGTTGAGCTTTTGCAGGAAGGCGATGGCCTCCAGGTTCTCCTTGCCGCCGTTGCAGTTGGGTTCCCACTCGCCGTCCAGGCGGTTGTAGTCCAGGTACAGCATGCTGGCCACCGCGTCCACCCGCAGGCCGTCCACATGGAACTGCTCCACCCAGTACAGCGCGCTGGACACCAGGAAACTCTCCACCTCGGGCATCCCATAGTTGAACACCATGGTGCCCCACTCCTTGTGCTCGCCCCGGCGGGGGTTGGGGTCCTCATAGCAGGGCTCGCCGTCGAACATATACAGGCCGAACCCGTCCTTGGGGAAGTGGGCGGGCACCCAGTCCATGATCACGCCCAGCCCCGCCTGGTGGCACTTGTCCACAAAGTTCATAAAGTCCTTGGGGGTGCCGTAGCGGCTGGTGGGGGCGAAATAGCCGGTGACCTGATACCCCCAGCTGCCGTCGTAGGGATATTCGGTGATGGGCAGCAGTTCCACATGGGTGTAGCCCATCTCCTGTAAGTACGGGATCAGTTCATCCGCCAGTTCGGAGTAGTTGTAGGGGTCGCCGCTCTCCTTGCGCCGCCAGCTGCCGGCGTGCAGCTCGTAGATGTTGATGGGGGCGGTGAGCGGGTCGCGCTTTTTCTGCTGCTCCTCCCACTGGCCGTCGCCCCATTCATACCCCTCCAGCCGGTAGACCTTGCTGGCGTTGGAGGGCCTCGTCTCGGCGTGGAACGCGTAGGGGTCCGCCTTGAACACCAGCTCGTCCTGCCGGGTGGTCAGGCAGAACTTGTACACATCGTACTCCCGGATGCCGGGGATGAACGCCTCCCAGACGCCCTCGTCCAGCTTTTGCATCGGGTGGGAACCCGGCACCCAGCTGTTGAAATCGCCCACCACGCTCACAGCCTTGGCGTGGGGCGCCCAGACGCGGAAGACCACGCCCTCATCGCCGCCGCGGCGGTCGAAATGGGCGCCGAAAAACCGATATGCCTCAAAGTTGTTGCCCTGCTTGAACAGGTATATGGGCAGGTCGGCCGGATTATTCTTTTTTTTCACGCTGACTCCCTCCCTGTGGGCGTTACGCCTCACTTTCATCTATAATCTTACTCATTTTGGGGGTGTTTTTCAAGGGTTTTCTGTCATATACTGCTAAAAAAGCAATTTAGTTTTTCCTTGTTTTATGCAGTTTTAACAGTGTTGTTGAATATTCCTTGGATATTCACAATAGTTTTAGCAGACCGCCGATTTTTTTGCCGGATGTTTACATTTCCGGTTTTGCTTTCCCCGCGTCACAGCAAAACACCCGGGCGCGATGCGCCCGGGTGCGTGTTTATTTTGCCTGCGCAAAACAGGCGCGGTTCTGCCACAGATAGATGCCGCCGCTGAGCACGGTGACCAGCGCCACCAGCCAGCACAGCACACTGCTCACCAGCCAGACGCCCATCACGTCGGTGGGGCCGGCCAGCGCCGCGGCAAAGAAATAGAACAGGATGGTGAGCATCTGCAGCACGGTCTTCACCTTGCCCCACAGGTTCGCCGCGATCACCCGATGGGAGGAGGCCGCCAGCATCCGCACGCCGGACACCGCGAACTCCCGCGCCAGGATCAGCGCCACCACCCACAGGCTGCACACGCCGTCCCGCATCATGTACAAAAAGGCAACGGTGGTGAGCAGTTTGTCCGCCAGGGGGTCGGCAAACTTGCCGAAGTCGGTGACCATCTTCCATTTGCGGGCCAGATGGCCGTCCAGGTAGTCGGTGAAGCTGGCCAGGGCGAACACGATGCCCGCCGCCAGATACCAGCCGGGCCGGTAGCCGGATGTGCCGTACTGGCTCATGCCCGCCAGCACCATGAACACCGGCACCAGCAGGATGCGGGCCAGGGTGAGTTTATTGGGCAGATTCATCCTCATCCTCCTCCACAACGTAGCCGAACAGGTCGTACATGTCGCTCTCGTCGATCTTCACCCGGTAGAATTCGCCCGGGTAGAGGGGCGTTTCGCTGGCAACACAGATGTTGCCGTCGATCTCCGGCGCGTCGGCGGCCGAGCGGCAGAGGTACAGGCCGCTGTCCTCGTCCACCCCGTCGCAGATGACGGTCTGGACGGTGCCCACCTTCTGTTCCAAAAGTTCCGCGCTGATGCGCGCCTGCAGGTCCATGATGATGTCCGCCCGGCGCTGCTTCTCTTCTTCCGGCAGCTGGCCCTCCATCCGGGCGGCCACGGTACCCTCCTCGGGGCTGAAGGCAAAACAGCCCAGCCGCTCGAAGCGGGTCTGTTTCACAAATTCGCACAGTTCCTCAAACTCCGCCTCGGTCTCGCCGGGGAAGCCGGCGATGAGGGTGGTGCGCAGGGTGATATCCGGCATGGCCGCCCGCAGCCGGCGGATGGCGCTCTCCACCACTTCCCGGTCGCCCCGGCGGTTCATGGCCTTGAGGATGCGGCTGTTGCAGTGCTGGATGGGCAGGTCGAGATACCGCACCACCTTTTTGTTGCGCACCATGGCGGCGATAAACTCGTCGGTGATGCGCTCGGGGTAGGCATAGAGGATGCGGATCCAGCGAAGGCCCTCCACGGCGTTCAGCTCGTCCAGCAGCTCACAGATGCTGTTTTTGCCCCAGTCCTCGCCGTAGGCGGTGGGGTCCTGGGCCACCACCACCAGTTCCTTCACCCCCTCGCCGGCCAGCCAGCGGGCCTCGGCCACGCAGTCGGCCAGCGGGCGGCTGCGCAGCGGCCCCCGGATGAGGGGGATGGCACAGTAGTGGCAGCGGTTGTTGCAGCCCTCGGCGATCTTTAAGTAGGCGTAGTGGGCGGGGGTGCTGATGACCCGCTTGCCCCCCAGGGCAAGGTCGGTCTTGGGGCCGAAATCCTCTTCCGGCGCGGCGCCCGGGGAAGCCAGCCGCTCCAGGATGGCGGGCAGGGCGGCGTTGCAGCCGATGCTCACCACCGCGTCCACCTCCGGCATCTCCTTGCGGATCTCGGCGCGGTAGCGCTCGGCCAGGCAGCCGGTGACCACCACCTTCAGGCCCGGCTTTTTCTCCTTGAGGGCGCAGGCGTCCAGGATGTTCTCGATGGCCTCGGTCTTGGCGCTCTCGATGAAGCCGCAGGTGTTCACGATGATGGCGTCCGCCTCGGCGGGGTCGGCGGTGGTGGTGTGCCCCGCCTTGATCAGGCTGTGGCAGAATACGTCGGCGTCCACCTGGTTCTTGGGACAGCCCAGGGAAATGATGGCGATCTTCAAATGCGTTCTCCTTTTGTTTTGTTCTGTCCGGCGGGGGAATCTCAATATTCATCCGGCACGTGGGCTGGGTGCTCCTCCAGCCAGAGTTCCACCGCCCGGCGCGCCTCGCCGGCGGCAAAGCCCCGGCGGGCCAGCGCCGCCAGCACGTTTTGCTTTTTGCCCGCCGCCAGTTTCGCGGCGTACTGTTTTTCCACAAGGCGCAGCGCGGCCGCGCCCTCCGGCCCCAGGCCCTCCGGCGCGTCCGCCTGCTGCTCCTCATACACTTCATCCAGCGCCTGCCGGGCCAGTTCCCGGTCCACGCCCCGCCCCGCCATCCAGCGCAGGATCTCACTGCGGGACTTGTTTTTGCTCACAAGCCAGGCGGCGGCCCGGCGGGCGAAGGCACCGTCGTCCAGCAGGCCCAGTTCGTCCATCTTGGCCACCGCCGCGGCGGCGGTATGCTCGTCAAAATCCCGGCAGAGCTTTTGGTACAACTCGCCGGAGGCGTGCTCCCGGGCGGCCAGATAGCCAAAGGCCTTGTCCTTGGCCCGCTGGGCGTCGCTTTTGCGGCGCAGTTCCTCCAGGCCGGCCTCGTCCAGGGTCACGCCCTCCGCCAGGCGCTGGGTAAAGAATGTCTCCTCGTCCACGCTGAAGAGGAACTCCTCGCCGCAAAACAGGGCGAAACGCCCCTTTTTGGTGCGGCTGATGCGGGTGATCTCCATGGGGCGGCTTTAGTCCTCCACCATGATGTCCAGGTCCTCCTCGCCGCCCTTGGCCGGGGCCGCAGCGGGAGCGGCGGCGGGAGCCGCCACCGGGGTGATGCCGCCCTTCACCGGCTTTTTGCCGGCGGCCAGCAGCTTGTCGGCGTTGGCGCGCACCAACGCCTCGATCTCCGCCATGACGGCGGGGTTCTCCTTCAGGAAGGTCTTGGCGTTGTCGCGCCCCTGGCCCAGGCGGGTCTCGCCGTAGTTGAACCAGGCGCCGCTCTTCTGCACCACGCCCAGCTTGGCGCCCAGGTCCAGCACCTCGCCC
Source organism: Candidatus Allofournierella merdavium (assembly GCF_944382735.1). Classification (NCBI taxonomy): domain Bacteria; kingdom Bacillati; phylum Bacillota; class Clostridia; order Eubacteriales; family Oscillospiraceae; genus Allofournierella; species Candidatus Allofournierella merdavium. The sequence continues at coordinate 56,085 of NZ_CALWND010000004.1, forward strand.
ACCTTGCTGATGCCCTCGCCGAACATGATGTCGAACTCCGCCTCCCGGAAGGGGGGCGCCACCTTGTTCTTGACCACCTTGGCCCGGGTGCGGTTTCCGATGAACTGGCCGGAGGAATCCTTCAGGCCCTCGATGCGGCGCACGTCGATGCGCACGCTGGAGTAGTATTTCAGCGCGCGGCCGCCGGCGGTGACCTCCGGGTTGCCGTAGACCACGCCCACCTTCTCACGCAGCTGGTTGATGAAGATGGCCACGGTGTTGGTCTTGCCGATGACGCCGGTGAGTTTGCGCAGGGCCTGGCTCATCAGGCGGGCCTGCAGGCCCACATGGGAGTCGCCCATCTCGCCCTCGATCTCCGCCCGGGGCACCATGGCGGCCACCGAGTCGATGACGATGGCGTCGATGGCGCCGCTGCGCACCAGCGCCTCGCAGATCTCCAGCGCCTGCTCGCCGGTGTCCGGCTGGCTCACCAGCAGGCTGTCGATGTCCACCCCCAGGGCCGCGGCGTACACCGGGTCCAGGGCGTGCTCCACGTCGATGAAGGCCACCTCGCCCCCCTGCTTCTGGGCCTCGGCCAGCACATGCAGCGCCAGGGTGGTCTTGCCGCTGGACTCGGGGCCGTAGATCTCCACCACGCGGCCGCGGGGCACACCGCCCACGCCCAGGGCCAGGTCCAGCGAAAGGCTGCCGGTGCTGATGGCGTCCACCTTCATGGCCACGTTGGCGCCCAGCTTCATCACCGCGCCTTTGCCGAACTGCTTTTCGATCTGGGCCAGCGCCGTTTCCAGCGCGTCTTTCTTGCTGGCCGCGCCCTTTTTCTCCGGGGATGCCACTGCTGCTTTTTTTTCTGCCATACTCCTCAAAACTCCTTACTCTGCCGCCCGCAGCGCTGCCGGGGCGGTGCGCATTTCACGTCTGTGCTTATTATACACGATGCCCCCGCACTTTACAACCATTAGTTGTAAAGTGCGGGTAAAGCATCCGTTTTATGGCTCATTTTCCGGTTTTTGGCCCACCACGACCCGGTCGCGGCCCTCGATGTCGGGGATGCAGGCCACCTTTTCATAGCCCGCCGCCCGAAAAACAGCCTGCACGGCTTTTCCCTGCCGCCAGCCGATCTCCACCGCCAGCCAGCCGCCGGGGCAAAGGGCGGGGCGGTAGGCCGGGGCGATGTGCTCGTAGAAGGCCAGCCCCTCCCGGTCGGCCCGCAGGGCCATGGCCGGCTCCCGGCGCACCTCCGGCGCCAGGGTCGCCATCTCGGCGTCGGTGACATAGGGCGGGTTGGAGACGATCAGATCCAGGCTTTCGGGGGCCAGCCGCCGCTGGTAGTCGAACACGTCCCCCCGCACGCAGGTCACGGCAGGGCGCGCCGCGTCAAAGCCCGGCAGGGCGGACACGGCGTTCTGCTCCAGATACCGAAACGCCTCGGGGCTCTTTTCCAGGCAGGTGACCCGGGCGTCGGGGCACAGGCGCTTGACCCCCAGCCCCACGCAGCCGCTGCCGGCACAGAGGTCCAGCACCGCCGGGCTCGTGCGTCCCGCCAGCCGCCGGGCGGCCTCGGTGCAGAGCAGTTCGGTGTCCGCCCGGGGGCAGAGCACGCCGGGGCCCACCCGCAGTTCAAAATCCAGGAAGAGCCAGCGGCCCAGGATGTACTGCAGCGGCTCCCGGGCCGCGCGGCGGGCGGCAAGGGCCTTCAGCCGGGCCAGGGCCGCCGCGTCCAGTTCCGGGTCCTGCCAGCGCCAGCCCTCGCCGGCCTCGGTCTCCACCAGGGCCGCCGCGTCGAAGGCGGCGTCCTCCACGCCCGCGGCCGTCAGCCGCCGGCGGGTCTCCTCAAAGGCAGCCCGCGCCCTCACCACTTCGCCTCGTCGGGGTGTTCCGGCAGCACCGGCTTCACGGCGGCGATGGCCACCTCGATCATGGAGTCGTCCGGCTCGAAGGTGGTCAGCCGCTGCAGCCACAGCCCCGGCGCGCTGATGATGCGGGTGAAGAGGTTGTCGTAGCGGCCCGCCAGCTTGATGAGTTCGTAGCTGATGCCCATCACCAGCGGCAACAGCAAAAGTTTGAGCAGCACCCGCAGGCCGGTGCTGCCCCAGGGCAGCATGCTGAACAGCAGGATGCTCACGATCAGCACCAGGATCATGAAGCTGGTGCCGCACCGGGGATGGAAGCGCCGGTGGCGGCGCACGTTCTCCACCGTCAGCTCCTCCCCCGCCTCGTAACAGGCGATGGTCTTGTGCTCGGCGCCGTGGTACTCGAACACCCGGTGGATCTCCTTCATGCGGGTGCACAGGAACAGGTAGCCCACGAAGAGGGTGATCTTGAGCACACCCTCCAGCACCACCTTGCCCCAGCCCAGAGGCACAAAGTCGTTCACAAGGCCCACGATGGCGGTGGGCAGCACCATGAACAGCACGATGGCCAGCATGCCGCCGCACACCGCCGCCAGCGCCATGAAGAAGTTCTGAAAGGCGGGGCCGGTGTGCTCGTTCAGCCACTTCTCAAAGCGGCCCGGCTCGGCCTCGGCCTCCTCGGGCATGCTCACCTCGGCGGAGTGCATCAGGTACCGGTAGCCCAGCACCAGGTTCTCGATCATCGCCGCCGCCCCCCGCACCAGGGGGATCTTCTGCCAGCGGTGGTGCTTCACGTCCTCGTAGGTCAGATCGATGGTGCCGTCCGGCCGGCGCACCGCCACGCAGATCTTTTTCGGGCCGCGCATCATGATGCCCTCCATCAGGGCCTGCCCGCCCACGCTGGTCTTAAAACATTCCTTGGTTTTTTCCATGTTGCTCCTTTTGCCGGGCCCGTCGGCCCGCGGTTTTTGTTTTTCCTGGCCGGTCAGCGGGCCGGGGCGGCCAGCTCCTTTTCCAACACGAGGCCGCCGTCCTCTTCCAGCCGGTACAGGCAGTTGGCCCGCAGCGGCGCGCCGTCGGTGTCGGCCAGCGCCGCCTGCGCGGCCGCCGCCTCACCGTTCCAGGCACAGAATACATATTTGAGGGGCTGCTCCTCCGCCGCCCAGGCGGCATAGGCCTCGGCCATCCTGCCGCCGAACTCCACCGGGTTGAGGGACAAGGTCTGCCCCGGCGTCAGGTCGAATTTGTACAGCCGGCAGTCGTGGTCCCACGAAGGCGCATCCGTGACCACCAGGGTGGCCGCGTCATCACGGCGCAGCTGGTCGGGGAGGGAGTCGAACACCGGCTGCAGTTCGGTCTGTTCCTGGGCCCAGACCGCCTCCTGGGGGTCCAGCTGCCGATGGGGGAGAAAAAAGCCCGGCACAAGTTCGGTGGCCGCCGTCCAATTGATCCCCACGGCAAAGACGGCCGCCGCGCAAACCGGAGCCAGCCACCGGCGTTTTGCGGCGCGCAGCCGTCCCGTGAAGGGGGCCAGAGCCCCCAGCGCCAGGTAAAGCATGGCCACGGGAAGCGGCGCGATGTAGCGGTGGTAGGCCGCCAGCTGCTCTCCCTCATCCGCATCAAACAGGTACACATAGGAAAAGCACAGCCCCACCGCGTATGCCAGAAAGACGACCGTCAGGATAACGCCCGCCACCCGCAGGGCCCGGGCCCTTGCGGGCACGAGGCGGCCCAGGCGCCACGCCAGCAGCCAGAACACCAAAAGGAATCCCAATGCCGAAAGTCCCGCCGCCCGATTGAGGGGTTCGATGCAGAAAAAGCGGAAAAAGTGGGCGATCACCGGTCTTGACTGCCCCTGCCCGGCGAAAAAGGCCCGCAGGTTCTCCAAACTGAGCGCACCCTCCGCCACGTCCTGCGTGAAGTAGGAACTGGTGCCTTTGAGCCGGCAGAGCAGTTTCCAGCTGTACCAGAACGCGGGGGCCGCCAGCGCCGCGGCCAGCGCCGTGCACCGGGCCGGCCAGCTGCCCCGCCGGATCAGCTGCCAGAGCGGCTCGCGCCACAGCACCAGTACCGCCGCCGCGCCCGCCAGCGCGTAGAGCGGTCCGGTGCTCTTGGAGATCACCAGCACCGACAGCCCGCAGCCGACCGCCGCCAGGTCCCAAAAGCCGGGCCGCGGGCTGCGCCAGGCGGTGAGCAGCGCCCAGCCCAGCAGCAGCGCCATCACCGGCTCCACCACCAGGCTCATCTGGTGGTATTTGGTGTAAAAGGCGGGAAAGATCAGCAGAAAGGCGCTCATCCCGGCCACCAGCGGCAGATCGGCCCAACGGGTGCGCCGCCAGCCGAAGTCCGCCAGCAGCGGCAGCGTCAGACCAACGTACCACAGGATCTGGGCGATGAACATGGTCCTCACGCTGGCCCGGCCAGCGCCAAGGTTCAGCAGGGCCGCCAGCATCTGGAGCCCGGGTGGATAATCGCTGAAGGTGGATGCGCTCTGCGCGGCGGCGGGGAACTTGTCCATCCCGCAGATCTGGCGGGTGAACAGCCCCCAGTGGGAGAGGTCGTCGAAGATGGTCAGCTGCAGGTGGCCGCTGAGGGCCGCCACCGCCGCTATCGCCAGCACAAAAGCGAAAAAAGCGGGGCCGAAGCGCGGGGCTTTTTCCCCGTCCCGCCGGCGCCAGGCCAGGAACGCCAGCACCAGCACCACCACGGGCAGCACCGGCACGAGCCACTCCTTTTCGCCCGCCGCGGTGAACAGGTAGGTCACCAGCGTGCCCGCTGTGATGGTCAGCGGCAGTGTCTGGGCGAAGGGGGCGTCTGCCACCCAGGTCAGTATGCACGCCGTCAGTACCAGCAGGCACAGCATTGCCAGGAACATCAGCATAGGCATGCCTCCGGCACCGGGCCGGACGCCCCTCCTTTCCGTTAAGATTCCGGTCGTTCTTCCCCAGCCGGAGCGGGCCTGTACAGCGGCAGCCGCAGGGTCACGGTGGTGCCCACGCCGGGTTTGGAGTCGATGTCCGCCGCGCCGTCCAGCGCGGTCATGATCTCGTCCACCACCGCCAGGCCGATGCCGCTGCCCCGCACCGCGCCCTTGCCCTTGAAAAACTTGAGTTTGACGTTGGCCAGATCCTCGGGCAGGATGCCCCGGCCCTGGTCGGCGATGGTGACGTAGGCGTTTTCACCCTCCTGCAACAGGTCGATGGTGATGGTTCCGCCGGGGCGGGAATATTTGACGGCGTTGTCCAGCACGTTGACGAACACCTGCCGCAGCCGCCCCGGGTCGGCCCAGATGGGCAGCGGCAGTTCCGGTTCCTCATAGACCAGGTGCAGGCCCTCCCGCTCGATGCGGGGCTGCATGAAGAGGGCCGCGTCGGTGACTTCGGCCACCAGGTCCAGGGGCTGACACTCCAGTTTGACGCCGCTCTGCAGCCGGGAGAAGCTGAGCAGTTCCTCCACCATGGTATACAGGCGCTCGGTCTCCTGGCCGATGATGGACAGGCCCTTGCGGTAATTTTCGTCCTCCGGGTCGCGGATGGCGGCGATGGTCTCCACCCAGCCCCGGATGTTGGTGAGAGGGGTGCGCAGTTCGTGGCTCACCGAACTGATGAACTCGTTCTGCAGCCGCTCGGTCTTGCTCAACTCCCCCGCCATCTCGTTGATGCGCTGGCATAGCCGGCCGATCTCGTCGTCGTAGGGGGTGTCGGGCAGCCGCACCGACAGATCGCCCCGGGCGATGGCGGTGGCGGCCTCCTCGATCTGGTGCACCGGTTTGACGATGCTGCTCACAAAGAACAGGCCGCTCCAGATGCTGACCAGCAGGATCACCGCGCCCACCCCCAGCGCGATCAGCACCTGCTTTGTGAGCGCCTCGTCCACCAGGGCAAGGCTGGTGAGCATCCGCATGGCGGCGGCGTCCTCGCAGGCGTAGGGCACCAGCACGGTAATGGCCATCACCCGGTGGCCGCTGGAGTCGGTGTAGATCATTTCGCCCCGGCCGCTGCTGCTGGAGAGGGCGGAGGTGAAATCCCCCGGCGCCTCGCTGTAGCGGATGAGCGCCCCCGAGGAGGTGATCAGCGGCTGGCCGGAGGAATCCAGCAGCATGAATTCGAATTTGTCCTTGGCGTCGAACTGCTCCACCGCACGGTGCAGCAGCTGGCTGCGGCTTGAGGCGGTGAGGGCGGGGTTGGCGCCGGTGACGATGTTCAGCTGGCCGCTGATGCTGGAGATGCGGCTGACGATGGCCTGCCGCGCGGCGTTGTAGTAGCCGGAATAGCTGGCGTAGATGAAAAGCCCCTCCGCCAGCGCCACCAGCAGCAGGGTCACGAGCAGGCTGCCCTTCAGCCAGCGCCTGGTGATACTGCTCACAGCCTGCCTCCTTTCTGCGGGATGGGTGCGGCGCTCAGCCGTTCCAGCGATAGCCGTAGCCCCAGACGGTGAGGATGTGCTTGGGGCTGGAGGGCTCGTCCTCGATCTTCATGCGCAGGCGGCGGATGTTCACGTCCACGATCTTCACGTCGCCGTAGTAATTTTCGCCCCACACGCCCTCCAGGATCTTCTCCCGCACAAGGGCGGTGCCGGGGTTCTGGAAGAACAGTTCCATGATCTGAAACTCCACCTGGGTCAGGTCGATGGGCTCGCCCTTTTTATAGAGCACCCGGCTCTTCTGGTCCAGCACGAACTGGCCGCTCACCAGGCGGGAGTCGTCCGTCTCGGCGGCGCTTTGCCCGGTGCGCTGCACCCGGCGGCAGAGCGCGTCGATGCGGGCCAGCAGTTCCGACACGCTGAAGGGCTTGGTCATATAGTCGTCCGCCCCGATGGAAAGGCCCCGGATCTTGTCCTGTTCCATGCTCTTGGCGCTGAGGATGATGATGCCGATGTTCGGATCGTCCCGGCGGATGGCCTCGCACAGAGAAAAGCCGTTCATGCCGGGCAGCATCACATCCAGCACCGCGGCGTCGCAGCCGCCCTCGCTGCCCAGCAGCGCCAGGCCCTTTTCGGCGCTCTCCGCCTCCAGCACCTCGTAGTCCGCCATGCGCAGGTTGAGGGCGATCAGTTCGCGGATGCTGTCCTCGTCTTCCACTACCAGAACTCGTCTCATGGTTTGACCTCCTTTGGAACAGGCCCGAAGGGCCCGCTTCATCTTGCACTGCCGCGGGGCCTCACAGAGGCCGGAACCCGCGGATCAACTCGCCGGACTGGACGTTTTCCCCCTGGGCGCCGATGCGCGCCTGCACCTTCTGAGCGCCCAGGTTGCCCAGCTGGAAATACCCGCCGCTCTGGGCGTTGGGGTCCACCACCCGCACCGTCAGCAAGAGGGTCTCCCCGTCGGCGCTGCGCACCTGCCAGCTGTCGGCCTCGTCCCCGTCGGTGAGCAGTACCTGCCCCTGCCACTCGTCCGGCAGGCGCAGATAATAGCCGTACTCCAGATCCGCCACGCCGAAGCTCTTCACCTGGTCGTACTCGGTGGTGTAGTCCATCCAGGCCACAAAACTCAGCCGGTTCACCGCCAGGTTCTCCATGCCGGCGCCGTCCAGCTGCACGGGGATCTCCACCGTGCCGTCGTCGTCGATGTCCTGGCTCTTCAGCAGGCTGGAATACCGCTGGGTGGCGGTGAACAGATTCTCCACCGTGATGGGATGGTAGGTCACCAGCTGCTGCTGGCGGGCGTCGTAGTAAAGGATCATGCTGGCCAGGGTGTTGGCGCTGCCGGTCTGGCCGTCCAGAATCAGGTAATAGCTGCCGTCGTCGCCCCGGCTGGTATACAGGCCCTCGCAGCTGGTGAACTGGTTGCCCACCGCCAGCGGCGGCATCACCGGGATGAACTGGCCGTCCTGGGCGGTGAGCATCTGCAGCTGCAGGCCGCTTTCGGTCTCGGGGCCGATGATCACCAGGTCGTTGCCGCCGCTGCCGCTGATGTCCCGCAGTTCATACTGGGAATACGCCTGATGGAATACCTCGTTCAGGGTCTCGTCCCGGTAGGAGTAGACCGCCAGATATTTTTCCCCCGAGGCGGCGGCGTACCCCACCAGCAGCTGGGTGCCCTGAGCCCCCCGCAGACTGGCGGTCTCAATGCTCTCCACCGAGGTGGAGAGGCCCTCCCGCTCCTGGGTGACCACCCACTGCCCGTCCACCGATTCCAGCACCGCCAGATGGACGTTCTGCCCCTTGGCGCTGCTCACATAGAGGGCGGCCGCGTCGGTGTCGCCGTCGCCGTCCCAGTCGTCGAACACAAAGGGGGACAGATTGTCGCCGGTGGTGGGATACTTCATCTGGGGCGTCTCGCCCAGGTAGGCCACCAGCGCCTTTTCCACCTGATTCTGCTGGCCGTCCAGCTGGGGGGCCCGCAGCAGGTCTTCCACGCCGGCGGGCGCGGCGCCGCACCCGGCCAGGCAGCACACCGCCGCCACCGCCGCGGCCGTTTTGAGCCATCCCACAGCTGCCACCTCCCTTTTGTATATACGAAGTTTATTATATCACGAAAGGAGCGCGATTCCAAGGGTCATGGTCAAAAGGCCCGCGCCGAAACCGGCCGCCGCCGTCTCCCGGCGGGCCATGGAGAGGCCGGTAGGCAGCAGTTCGCAGACGCTCACCCAGCACATCACCCCGCTCACCAGCGCCGCCATGCCGGTGACCAGACCCGCGGTGATGTGCCCGCCCAAGGCGCCCCAGGCCAGCAGCGCCCCCGCCGGCTCCGCCAGGCCGGAGGCCAGCGCCGCCGCGGCGGCCTTGCCCCGGCTGCGGGTGGCGTAAAACACCGGCAGCGCCACCGCCAGCCCCTCGGGCAGGTTGTGCAGGCCGATGGCCACCGCCAGCCGCGCCCCCACCGCCGGGTCCTCCAGAGAGGCGAACAGGGTCATCACCCCCTCCGGCAGGTTGTGGCCCACCAGCGCCAGCGCGGTGACCAGGGCACTGCGCAGCACCCGCCCCTCCTCGCCGCCGCCGGCAAACGCCTTTTCCTCCGGCAGCAGTTTTTCCAGCAGGGCGCCTGCCGCCAGCCCGATGAGGACGAGGCTCGCCGCCATGGCCCCCGCCCGCAGCGGGGAGAAGGCGGCCAGATACCGCCCCAGGGCCGCCGGCAGCATATCCATCAGGCTGATGGACAGCATCACCCCCGCCCCAAACCCCATGGCGAAGGCCATGCCCCGCCGCCCGGGGCGGTACAGCGCCCCCAGCACCCCGCCCAGAGCAGTGGCAAGGCCCGCCAGCGTGGTGGCCACCATCGCATACCACATACAAAAACGCCTCCCCTATCCTTTTTTACAAAGATATGGGAGGCGTTTTTCACTTATGAACCGGCGCTCAGTACCCCTGGGCCTCCTGGCCCTGCACCAGCTTCACGATGCGGCTGGTGCCCAGACGGTCGGCCCCCAGTTCGATGAAGCGCACCGCGTCGTCCAGGGTGGAGATGCCGCCGGCGGCCTTGATCTTGCAGCGGCCGGCGCAGCAGCGGGCGAACAGCTCGATGTCGGCGAAGGTGGCCCCGCCGGTGGAAAAGCCGGTGCTGGTCTTGATGAAGTCGGCCCCGGCGTCGATCACCGCCTGGCACATGGTCTCCTTCTCGGCCTCGGTGAGCAGGCAGGTCTCCACGATGACCTTCAGCACATGGTCGCCCACCGCCTGTTTGAGGGCGGCGATCTCGTTTGTGACGAAGGCCACGTCCCCCTCTTTCAGGCGGCCGATGTTGATGACCATGTCCACTTCAGAGGCGCCGTTCTCGATGGCGGTCTTCGCCTCGAACACCTTGGTGGCGGTGTCGGTGGCGCCCAGGGGGAAGCCCACCACGGTGCACACCGGCACGGCGCCCTTCATGTACTCCGCGGCCTGCTTCACAAAGCAGGGGTTGATGCACACCGAGGCGGTGTGGTACTCCATGGCCTCGTCGCAGAGTTTTTTGATGTCGGCCCAGGTGGCCTCCGGTTTCAGGAGGGTGTGGTCCACCTTTGCCAGGATCGCGGCATTGTCCATCATTTCACGCCGCCTCCCAACTTGCACTGTTTGCACTGGCGCGCTTTGCTCATGCCGATGGCGCTGAGCACGATGGCCACCACCGCGGCCACCGAGGCCACGATGCCCAGGATCAGGCCGGCCAACCGAAACGCGGAACCTTTCATAATCAAAACCTCCTGTCCCGCCGCCGGGGGGCGGCGCGGTTTGTCTTTGCTCTCAGTATACCATACCGGCCGCCGTTTGCCCAGCCTTTTTTGAGGCGGGCTCACCCGTTCAGCCCGCCCGCGGCCCGCTCCTCGGGCAGCAGGCCGAACATCGCCCGGTCCCGCGTCCACTCCAGCCCGGCGCGCAGGGCGGCGGCATAGTCCCGGAACTGGTCCTTGCGGTGGCGGTAGACGGCGGTGTACCCCGGGTGCTCACAGAGACAGATCCCGCTGGCCAGGGCCCGCCGGCGCTGCTCCTCCGTTTCCACCGGCACCCACCAGGTGCTGTTCTCCCCGTCCATGTTGGGCTGGGAAAAGCAGTCGGCCGCGCCCGCCGCGTCGCCCCGGTCCAGAAAGGCGAGGCCCGCCAGCCGGGGCATGGTGTCCCGGTGGGCGATGTAGTAGCCGTCCAGGTCGCCGTAGGTCTCTTCCACCATGGCCAAAAAACCGGCGCAGTAGTCTCGCAGAAAGTCCAGCAGGTCCTCGCACAGCCCCGGCATGGCCGCCTCGCTGCCGTCAAAATCGAAGTGCTGCGTCATCCGCGGAAAGGCCGCGCGACACAGCATGCCGCTGTTGGCCCGCAGCTTGTCGGTGAAACGGGCCTCCTCGCCCGGGCACAGGATGCCGTATTGCAGCTCGTCGAAGCGGCAGTACTTCACCGTGATGTCCAGCGTCATGCCGATGCGGCCGCTGGCCATCTCCTCCGGCCACCAGAAGGTGTCATAAAAATAGGGATCCGTCCTTTTGTACAGGTCACGCTCGGCGGAAAGCTTGATCTTCCGCGCCTTCGCGGCGGCCTTCATCGCCTGGTAGAGCGCCTTGTGCTGCCCACTGTTCAGCCGCATTTCCTTCCGTCCCCTTTCCTGCCGGCCCGCCGCCCGCGGGCGGCCCGCTTTGGCCCTGCCCCTTTTTTGACCTGTTCCGGCGGCGCGATTGGCCCGGAACCCGCGGCACAAGCCCGCCTTTCGCCCCGGCGGCACTGGAAAGCGCCCGCATTGCCCCGGCGCACAGATAGAAAAACACCGCCTGCCGTGGGGCAGACGGTGTTTTTTGTTCAAAAGATTTACTCGGCGTCGGAGCCCTCGGCCTCGTCGTTCAGCACGGCCTTCATGGACAGGCTGATGCGCTTCTTGTCGAAGTCCACGTCCAGCAGCTTGACCTTGACCTCGTCGCCCACCTTCAGCACGTCGCTGACCTTCTCCACGCGGTCGTTGCTGATCTCGCTGATGTGGACCAGGCCGTCGATGCCGGGCAAGATGCGCACAAAGGCGCCGAACTTGGTGATGCTCACCACGGGGGCGGTGAACACGCTGCCGATGGGATACTCGTTCTGCAGCTTGACCCAGGGGTTGTCCTCGGGCTTCTTGTAGCCCAGGGAGACCTTGTGGTTCTCGGTGTCCAGCGCCTTGACGTACACCTCGATGGTGTCGCCCACGTTCACCACCTCGCTGGGGTGCTTGATGCGGTTCCAGCTCAGCTCGCTGATGTGGCACAGGCCGTCCACGCCGCCCACGTCCACAAAGGCGCCGTAGGCAGTCAGGCTCTTGACCACGCCGGTGTAGGTCTTGCCCACCTCCACGTTGGCCCAGAAGGCCTCGCGCTTGGCGGCGTTCTCCTCGGCGGTGACCTTGTTGATGGATCCCACGATCTTGCGGCCGGCGCACTCGGTGATGACCAGCTTCACATTCTGCTTGACCAGGGCGTTGATGTCCTCGTCGCGGCGCATGGTGGCCTGGCTGCGGGGCACGAACACCTTCACGCCCTTGACCAGCACGATCACACCGCCCTTGTTGGTCTCGGTGACGACGCCTTCCATCACGGTGCCGTCCTCGGCGGCCTTGCGGACCTCCTCCAGACCCTTCATGGCTTCCAGACGCTTGCGGGACAGGTAGGCGACGCCTTCCTGATCGTTGACCTTTTCGACGACGAGGTCCAGCTTGTCCCCAACCTTGACCAGATCCTCGGCCTTGGCGGCGGGATCATCGGTGAGTTCGCTCAGCTTCACGAAACCGGTGTGCTTGGTGCCAATGTCCACCTGCACCTCGTTGGGCGTAATGCTGGTAACAGTGCCCTCCACAACCTTGCCTGCGTAGACGGGCTTGAGATTTGCTTCGCTCTCGGCAAACATCTCGGCAAAGCTCATCTCGTCACGAATTTCTTCACTCATACTGTTAAGTACCTCCTCAATAATAGACGATGGCGTGGAAGCCCCGGCCGTAACACCCACCGTTTGCACCCCGGAAAACCAGGCGGGATCCAGCTCCTTGGCCGTCTCCACCGTAACACACCGGGTGTGCTTTGCGGCGACTGCTGCCAGCTTCTGGGTGTTGGAAGAATGATGACCACCAATGACGACCATCAGGTCGCATTTCTGGCTGAGGTCTTCCGCTTCCTGTTGCCTCGTCCACGTCGCACTACATATTGTATCAAATATTTTGGCGTTTGTATACCCTTTTTTTATAAACGCGGCACATTCTTGCCATTTTGTAACCTGAAAGGTGGTCTGGGCCACCGCGTATACCGGTTTGTCCGGAGTCTCAGGGCCTTTCCACCCCTCCAGATGGGCCAGATCCGAGAAAACGAACACCTCGCCGTCGGTGTGCCCCACGATGCCCTGTACCTCGGGGTGGGAAGCGTCCCCCGCCACCAGCAGCACGGCGCCCTCCTCGCTGGCCTGGCGGGCGATGCGGTGGATCTTGGCCACGAAGGGGCAGGTGGCGTCGTGGCAGACGATGCCCGCCGCGGCGATCTGATCGTACACCGACTGGGGCACCCCGTGGCTGCGGATGACCAGTTCATAGCCGGCGGGCACGTCCTCCAGGCCCCCGGCCGTGACCACGCCCATCGCCTCCAGCTGGCGCACGCACTGGGGGTTGTGGATCAGCGGCCCCAGGGTGGCCACCTTGTGACCCTTTGCGGCCAGTTCGGCGGTGAGTTTCACCGCCCGGTCCACCCCGAAGCAGAAGCCGGCGGTCTTTGCCTTGATGATCTTCATGGCTCTCTCCTCATTCAAACCGGTTGGCGTCGTAAAGTTTCTGCCAGGCGTCCAGCAGCAGCTGCTTGTTGGCCCGCAGCTTCGCCGCGCTCTTGTGCTCGCCCAGGTAGAGTTGTTCGGCGGGGATGGGCTCGCCGAAGCAGATGCGCACCCCGCTGAACAGACGCATGTGGCCGTGGCGGTAGATGATGCGGCAGGGGATCATGTCCACCCCGGCGGCGCTGGCCACCACGAAGGCGCCGCTTTTCAGCCTGCCCGGCTCGCCGGTCTTGGAGCGGGTGCCCTCGGGAAAGATCAGCAGCCCCCGCCCGCCGCGCACCTGTTCGATGGCGTCGTCCACCGCGGTGGTGTCGCCCCGGCCGCGCTCCACGCCGAACACCCCCACCTTGTGAAAGAACCAGGTGAAGAAGGGGTTGACGTGCATCAGTTCTTCCTTTGCCATCACCAGCATCTTTTGGCCGTGGAACCGGGCGATCACCACGAACACCGGATCGATGGCGGACAGATGGTTCGGGGCCAGCACAAAGCCCCGGCCGTCCTTTGGCAGATTTTCCCGGCCCACCACCTTGATGGAAAAGCCCAGGTGCCAGAGCAGCCACGCCGCGCGCAGTACGATTGCGTAAAACATTGCTTACCTCACTTCGGCGCACGGCGCCTGATCCTTTGATTGTCCCACCTTTTGCAGGATGAGATTTTTCAGCGTCTGGAAACTCTCCTCAAAATCCATCTCGCTGGTGTCCACCAGCACCGCGTCCGGGGCTTGTTTCAGCGGCGCGGCGGCGCGGTGGGTGTCCTGCCAGTCCCGCTGGCGGATGTCCTCCAGCACCGTGTCGTAGTCCGCCGGCTGGCCCTTCTGGCGCAGTTCCAGCATCCGGCGCTTCGCCCGCGCCTCGGGGGAGGCGGTGAGGAAGATCTTCACGGTGGCGTTCGGCAGGATGACGGTGCCGATGTCCCGCCCGTCCATCAGCAGGTCGTGGGTGCGGGCCATCTGGCGCTGGGTGTCCAGCAGGAACTGGCGCACCGCCGGATGGGCGGACACGTCGCTGGCGGCCATGCCGATGGCCTCGGCGCGGATGGACTCGCTCACATCCTCGCCGCACAGCAGCACCCGCTGGGCGCCGTCCACATACTTCAGTTCCAGCCGGATGGCCGGCAGCAGCGCCGCCACGGCGGCGGCGTCCTTCGTGTCCGCCCCCGCCCGTTTGGCGTACAGGCCGATGGAGCGGTACATGGCGCCGGTGTCCACATAGAGATACCCCAGTTCCTTGGCCAGGCGCTTCGCCAGGCTGGATTTGCCGGCCCCGGAGGGGCCGTCGATGGCCACAGAGATCATCGTTTCACATGCTCCTTGCTTTTCAAAATTGGGCGGACACCGCCGCCCCGGTTTCAAACATTCAAAACGCCCGCGCCGCCGCCTGGGCGGTGCAGAAGGCAATTTGCAGATTGTAGCCCCCGGTGTAGGCGTCCACGTCCAGCACCTCGCCGGCGAAATACAGGCCGGGGCAGAGTTTGGAGGCCATAGTGCGGGGGTCCACCTCCTTCACGTTCACCCCGCCGCTGGTGATGACGGCGTGGGCCAGGTCCCCCCGGGCGCTGACGGGCACCTGCCAGTGCTTCATCAGCTTCACCAGCTTCCGGCGGCTCTCCTTGTCGATCTGGCTGGCTTTCGTCGCCGGGTCCACGCCCCAGCGCTCCACCATCACCGGCTGCATGCTGGCGGGCAGCAGCTTTGCCAGCGCCCCCTGGGCGCTTTTCGCCCCCAGCAGCTGAAAATCCCGGCAGACCCGCTGGTACAGCTGGTCCTCGTCCAGGGCGGGCTTCAGGTCGATCTCGGCCGTCCAGCGGTGCTGCTCCATCTCCCGGATGTAGCTGGAGGCGGAGAGGGTCAGCGGCCCGGAGATGCCAAAGTGGGTGAACAGCATCTCCCCCAGTTCGCGGAACACGGGCTTTTCGTCCCGCAGCAGCGTCAGGGTGACGTTGCGCAGCGAGAGGCCCATCATCTTTTTGCAGGCGGGGTCGGGGCTGACCAGGCTGCACAGGCTGGGCACCGGCTCCACGATGGAGTGGCCCGCCTGTTTTGCCAGTTTGTAGCCGTCGCCGGTGGAGCCGGTGCCGGGGTAGGACACCCCGCCGGTGGCCACCAGCACGCAGTCCGCCAAAAGGCGACGCCCGCCGGCCGTGACCACGCCGGCACAGCGCCCGTTTTCCAGAACGAGACTCTTTGCCCCGTCCATCACGACGTTCGCGCCGTCGGCCCAGCGCAGCAGGGCGGCGCGGATGTCCGCGGCCTTGTCGCTCACCGGGAACACCCGGCGGCCCCGCTCGGTCTTGAGGGGCACGCCCAGCTCCTCGAACAGCGCCATGGTGGCCGCCGGCGGAAAGGCGCGGATGGAGGAGAACAAAAACCGGGGGTTGGTGCGCACGTTCTGCAAAAAGGTGGCCTCGTCGCAGTTGTTGGTGACGTTGCACCGACCCTTACCGGTGACGAGAATTTTTTTGCCGGGCATCTCGCTGTGCTCCAGCACCGTGACCCGATGCCCCCGCCGGCAGGCTTCGCCCGCCGCCATCAGCCCGGCGGCGCCCGCGCCCACCACGATCAGTTCTGCCATGGCACGTTCTCCTTCCAGAGGGTGAGGATGCCCGCCGCGCTGAACAGGAGCAGCAGCGGGTGCACGGTGGAGAGATACATCGCGTAGGTGCCGATGTTGAAGCTGGACACCTCCACAAAGGCGATCATGAAGCAGCGCAGCAGCGCCATGGCGAAGAGGCCCGCCAGCAGCAGCGCCAGCATCCCCCGCCCCGGGGCGGCCTTTTTGCGGCGCAGGTCAGCCACCAGGCCGGGCACCGCCCGCAGCTGCAGCGCCACCGCCGCCACAAAGGCCACCGGCAGCGCCAGGGCGTAGGCCATCCGGAGGGTCTCCAGCCCCAGATACACCAGCCGCTGCGCCGGGCTGTAATAGGGCAGCGCGGTGCCCGCCTGGGCGGCGGAATTGGTGCGCTGGCCCAGATAATTCTCCCACACCGCCAGGTCTTCCACCGGGCCGATGGAGAGATTCTCGGCGTCGTAGGGCTCGCAGCCGCCGAAGGTGAGGGAGTACCACAGGCTGCGGACCCCCTCGGCCAGCACCGGGCCCACATACTCCGCCCGGATGGGGGGGGTGGTGCCGCTGCGTTTGCCGCCCCGCGCGGGCAGTTCGCCCGCGTCGCACAGTTCGTTGATGGTGTCCGCCACCCCCTGCCAGTATGCTTCCGCCTTTTGGGCGCTGTCATACACGCCCTCGTACCAGGCCGCCTTGCGGATGGCCCAGTAGAAGCTGCCGGACTGGTAGTCGTCCAGTTTGGGGTTGCGGTAGCTGTTTTGCAAATCGTCGTCCTCTTCCAGCCACTTCTCCAGCGGGGCGAGGGCGGGCACCTTTTCATAGAGCAGCTGCCGCGCCGCGGCGTTCACGCTCACCAGCGGCTGCCACTGGCCCGCCTCCACCCGCGTCATGGCGCCCATGGCGGCGGAAAAGCCGCCGGAGGAAAAATCACTCACGGTAAACACGCCGTAGTAAGCGTAGTTCACCGCGCTGAAGGCCAGCAGCCCCGCCGCCAGCAGGGCGAAAGGGATGGCCAGCGCGGCGCACCGGGCCAGTTTTTGGGCGGCGGGCAGCGCCGCCCGCAGGGCGGTGATGAGCAGGATGAGGCTGCCCGCGGCGGCAAAGGGCAGCAGCCACATGCCGTCCTCCCTCGTCAGCCAGGCCAGGGCGAGGCCCACCCCCGCCATTCCCAGCCAGGGCAGGCCCTTGGCCAGCGGCCCGCGCCAGCGCAGCGCCCAGCCGCACAGCCCCGCGAAGAAGAACATGCACAGGGCGGGAAAGATGTTGTCCCGATAAACGCGCAGGGTGAAGCTGGCGCTCACCGCCGGACTGAAGGCCAGCAGGGCGAACACCAGAAAGCGGCTTTTGTACCGCCGCAGCACCGGGGCGAAGGCCAGCGCCGAGGCCAGCGACGCGCCGCAGGCCAGCAGCTGCCCCGCCGCCAGATACGGGACGTGCAGCGCGTTGCACACCGCCAGCCACACCGCGAAGAACATGTGCTTCGAGAGGGTGAGCCAGTCGTAGGCGCCCAGCCACTGCCCGGCGGAGATGCTCTGCGCCGCCCGGAACATCAGCTCATCGTCGATGGGCGCGCCGTCCACCCACACCCAGATCATCTGGAACCGGCTGACGGCCACCTTGGCCAGCACCACCAGCGCCACGGCGATCCAGAAGGCGCGGCGGCTCATGTCTTTTTTCAGAACGTGTTTCATGGCCAAACCGGCCCCCTTGCTTATTTTTGCAGTTTCTCCACGCCCTCGATGAGGTAACTCTGCTTTTTGAAGGTGAGACGTACCAGCAGGTTCAGATACTTCACCGCGATGGTGAGGATGAAGAACAGGCCCGAAAGCCCCGCCGACAGCAGCAGCATGGTGGTGGTCCAGCCGGCGATGGGCTGGCCCAGGCAGAACACCGCCACCGTGTACACCAGCGCCAGCAGGGTGAGGAACATCATGCCCAGGCTGATGCCAAGGCTCAGCTTGTAGCCCGCGTCGGTGTAGAGGGCGAGGCTGTCCACCGCTTTGTCCAGGCGGGGGCCGTCGTCCTTCGCCGCCCGCCCCTCGAAGGTGAGGCTGGCGCAGGCCAGGCCGCTGGCGGCGTAGGCCGCCTTGCGGTAGGCCAGATCGTCGCTGATGGCCTTCACCCGGTTCACCGCCCGGCGGCTCACCAGCCGGAAGGCGTCGGTGGAAAGTTTATAGGGGCTGTTGCTGAACCGGTTGAACACCCGGTAGAACGCCCTGCTGGTCAGCCGCTGGCGGCTGGGGCAGACGGTGACCACATCAAAGCCGGTGAGGGCTTTTTGATAGGCCTGCCAGATGAGGTCGGGGTCGTAGTTCATCGCCGGCCGGTCGAACTCCAGCACAAAGTCGCCGATGGCGGCGTCCAGCCCGGCGTTCATCGCCCGCTCCACCCCCTGCCGCAGGCTCATGTTCACCACCGTCAGGGGCGCGGTGAGGCTGGCGGCGGCCCACTTTTTCAGGGCGGGCACCGTGTCGTCGGTGCAGCCGTCGTTCACCGCGATCAGTTCATAGTGGGCGAAATGCTCCGCCAGCACCCCGTCCAGGGCGGCAAAAAAGTCCGCCGCGGCCCCGCCCGCGTTGTGCAGGCAGACCACCGCCGAGACGAAATTGCTCTCTTTATTGTTCTGGGCCATCTTGCAGCACCTCGTCCAAATCGTATACCGTGTTGATCTTGCCGGAGAGCACGCTCACAAAGGCCGGCGCGTCGGAGTACCGGCGGATCACCGTGGGGCGGGAGTCGTCGATCTCGCTGGCCTTCAAAATGGGCTTCATGCTGAACAGGCTGCCGGCGTAGGCAAAGGCGTACTCCTCTTTCAGATACTTGCGGGCCAGCTGGCTCATCTGGGGCCAGGCGCTGGCGGGCTTTGCCGGGCAGTCGTTGCAGTTCGCAAGGTCGCCGGGGCGGCACCGCCCGCCGCTTTTCGCCTGGCAGTCAAAGGCGGGCAGGCCGTCGTAGCTGGTCAGGTGGGGGGTGAAGGCCACCGCGGTGAGGCTGTGGTACCCCGTGCGCCCGAAGGGCATGATGGAGAAGAAGGGCCCATCCATCACCGTGATGCCGGTGTTTTTGAGCGCGTCGCTCACGGTGCACAGGATGATCTCGCACAGTTCGTACTTGATCTTGAAGGGCTCAAAGCCCAGCATGGCGTGCACTTCGTTCACCCCGGCGTAGGTGGCGTTGAGCAAAAAGGGCGCTTCAGCCCTCACGTCCCCCGCCTTCACCCGCCAGACGCCGCCCGCCTGTTCGATGGAATCGGGCTTGCGGGAGTAGAGCACCGTGACGTTCTCCATCCCCGCGATGCGCTTTAAAAAGTGCTCTTTTAAGATGTTCGCGTCGTAGGTGTATTCCGTGGTCAGGAACGCCCCGTCGCACTGGCCGGGGTTGAAGTATTTCGAGGGGGCCACGTCGTCGCAGCGGATGTGTGCCGCCGCGCAAAAGCGCCGGAACTCGGCGGCGTTGGTCCAGGAGAAGTGGGCGCTGGTGGCGTAGACCTGGTCAAACTGGCGCAAAAGGCAGAAGTCGTAGTCCCGGCAGAAGCGCTGGAAGTAGTGGGCGCTCTTGATGGCGGTGGAGTAGCTGCGGGGGTAGTGGTAGCCCATGTGCACCCGCGCCTGGTTGATGTAGGTGGCCCGCAAAAAAGGCCCGGGATCCTTTTCCAGCACCAGCACCCGCTGGCCCGCCCCGCCGCACTTTTCGGCGGCGTACAGGCCGTAGAGCCCCGCGCCCAGGATGATCTTGTCGTAGGTCATGCCCTGCCTCCCTTATTCCGGGTCATACCGGCCCGCCAGCGCCGCGAACAGAATTTTCAAAAGGTTCGAGTTGCCCTTGAAGCCCTTGATCTTGGTGGGGGCGGGCTCGTTTTTGGGATAAGTCCGCTCCACCGGCACCTCACAGGCCTTGAGCCCCAGCCGGGTGGCCCGCACGCTCAGGTAGGCCAGCAGCTCGTAGCCGGGGAAGATGTCCCGCAGGGGCTGCACCGCCGGGTGGGTCAGGTAGGCCCGGCTGTAGGCCCGGTAGGCGTTGGTGGTGTCGGTGAACCAGTGGCGGGCCGCCAGGCTGATGACCGGCGCGTGGATGAGGCGCACCGCCAGCCAGCGGGCGGGCGGGGTGTTCACCGCCTTGCCCCCCTTGATGAAGCGGCTGCCCTGCACCAGGTCGTAGCCCTCTTTCAGCTTTTCGATAAAAAGGGGCACGCTCTCGATGGAGTCCTTGTTGTTGCCGTCGATGGTGAGCACGCCCGCATATCCCCGCTCCAGCGCGAAGTGCAGCCCCATGCGCAGCTGGGCCCCCTGCTTGCCGGGGCCTTTTTTGGTGAGCAGACAGTTCACCCCCCGGCTTTTCAGCCCCGGCAGCGCCATGCTGCCGTCAGTGCTGCCGCCGTCGCACAGGATGATATCCACCAGGCCGCACACGCCGGCTGCTTTCGCCCGGTCCAGCTCCTTCAGGATGCGCCCGCCCTCGTTGATGATGGGGATGAGCAGGCAGTAATCGCTGCGCTTTTCCGCCAGCGTTTCCACCGTATAGTCCGGCACGCCGGGAATGTTCTTTCGCCCTTCCATCGCTCAGCCGAACACCTCCGCCACATATTCCAGGCTGCGGGTCAGTTCCTCCTCGCCCGCGGCCTTCATCTCCAGCGACACAAAGCCCTGGTAGCCCACCCCTTTCAGCAGCAGCGCCAGTTCCCGGTGCAGCGGCCGCGGCCGGATGGGGGCAAGGCCCGGCTCGCTGATGTGCACATGGTTCACCCGGTGGAGATGGGCGGCCACCTCCGCCGCCGTCTCGCCGTTTGCCACCATGGCCCCCACGTCCAGGTTCACCGCCAGGCCTGGCCGGTCCAGCCGCTCTGCCAGGGCGAACACCTCCTTGTGGGTGTTGAGGAAGTTGGTGTTGTACATCGGGGGGTTCGCCTCCAGTGCGATCGCCGCGCCCCGCCGCCAGGCAAGATAGGCCAGCTGTTCAAAAAAGCCGTCCGCCTCGGCGGCGGTGTGGCCCTCCGGGATCGTGCGGTTGCGGGGGCAGCCGAACACGAGGCTTTTGCAGTGGCAGGCATAGGCGAACTCCAGCGCCTCGGCGGTGTAGTCCGCCAGGGCCGCGGCCTCCTCCGGCTGGAAGATGCTGCCGGTCTGGCCATACCAGATGCTCTGCATGCTGGGGATGGAAAAGCCGTATTTCTGCCACATCACCCCGGCGAACAGCGCCGCGCCGGGCAGGTTGTCGTAGGGGCTTTCCGGAAAGACGCGGGTGGGCGCGATCTCAAGGCCGGTGTAGCCCAGCTGGCGCATCTTCGCCCAGACGGCCTCGTCCTGGCTTGCGCTCCAGCCGATGTTGGAAGCGGAAAGTCTCATGCCTGTCCCTCCCAGCTTTTCATGAAGCGGCGGATGCCCGCCAGTTCCTCCTCTTCGGTGCAGAGGTAGCCGCCCGCCCCGCCGAACAGGGCGGCGTGTTCGGTGCGCATGTCGTAGTCGAAGGGCGCGCCGGGCAGTTCGTTTTTGAAGGTGCCTCCCCTCACCGCCCGGTAGACGGCGGCGGCGCTCACCGGCGGGGTGGCCAGATTCAGCACCCGCAGCCCGGCGGCCAGGGCCGTTTCGATGTGGCTCCACAGCCCCGCCAGGTCGTAAAACTGATACACCGAGCGGCTGTCGGTGAAGTGGAGGGCGTTCCAGTCGTTCTGCGAAAACCACGCCCGCAGCGCCGCGGCGTCCACCGCCCCGGTGAGTTTGTAAAAGCCGTTGCCGCCGTCGGCGTAGCCGGCGGCCACGAGGTCGCTCTTTGCCGCCAGTTCCCGGTATTTGTCCGGCCGCAGCATCGCCGGGGCGACGGTGTGCAGATCGTAAAGGAAATTCTTTTTCAGCCCTCTGCCGTAGAGGGCTGGCAGCCGGACGATGAGGGCGTTTTCAAAATCCTCGCGCACCCACTGTTCCAGCCGCAGGCGGTTGGCGCCGTAGGGAGCAAGGCCCGCGCCGGCCGGCTCGTCCGCCTCGGTCCTGCCCCGGCTGTCGGCATAGACGGCGATGGAGGAGACGAGTACCGTCTGCTTTGCGTTCAGGCGGCGCAGGTTCTCCCGCGCGGCGCGCATCACCGAAAGGTCCGCCTCCGGGTCCCGGTTGGCCAGATACATGGCCGCCGGCACCCCGGCGTAGACCACCAGGTCGTTGTCCTTGCCGAACTGATCGGCCACATCGGTGGAGTGGCAGGCCGCGTCAAAGGCGTGGCTGGCCAAAAGGTTGCCCCCCACAAAGCCGGTGCTGCCCACAAGAACGGTGCGCCCCATCCTCTTCGCCCCTTTCCAACAGTCATAGCAATACAGAATACATTATACACAAAAAGCCCCCCGCATACAAGGCCGGGGGGGCGCGGGGTTGCCCGCGTCCCCGAACGCCTGTGCCGGGCGGCGCCCCGGACCGGCTGCAACAACATGGACTTGCGCATCCCTTTGTGCTATATTTTTTATCACAGCAGTTCAAAAAAGCGCGGGGGCCATCGCAGAGCGGCGGGTGCCGTCCATCCCCGCTGACCGCTTGCGCGTTGCCCATGGCCCCGGAGCAGGCCGCGGCAGAAACACTCAACGGCTCCCGCCCCGCGGGGCGGTGTGCCGCGCGACTCTTGAACCAGGGAAAAAGAGGATGGTGCCATGAACAGGGAAAAAATCCGCCGGGCCTTTCTGCCGCTCCTTTTGGGGCTGGCCGTTGTTTCGCTGGCCGGGTGCCGGTCCCGGGAGGATCTTCCGTTTTATCGGATGGAGAGCGAGGGCAATTCCCAGGTCCTCTGCGTGGACGGCGTCAGATACGAGCGAAGCTATCCTCGTGAGGATGAAGAGGCATACATACGCTACAGCGGCAGCCGGTATTGCTGGACGACCACAGAGGCGGAGTATGGGCCGCAGATCGGGGTCTGCGGCGAGGACGCCGATAAAACGCCTGCATTAAATATCTATGAGGTGGCGGGCGACAAGGAGCGAACCTTTCTCTACACATATCCCGTCCACTTTTATATCGGCGGCCCGGATTACAGCCTCTGGCGGCGGGAGGGCGTGACGCTGGGGGCGCCGAGCGCGGAAACGGTGGCTTCCATTTCGTTCATCTGCCAGGAGGACTCCCTTTTCCAGGTGGACGACCCCGCGCTGATCGCCGCCTTCATGGAGGTCTATCACAGCGATGGACAACCGCCGGCGGACATCGAAGACGGCGCGGGTTGGCGGGGCTGCTCCTTAATAATGCGCCACAAGGAGTATCCTTTTCTCCAGTACGAAATCGAGTGTTACTATTCTCCGGAGCAAAAGACGGCCTGCTATCGGACATCCCCGCTGGGGGAGTGGTTTCCTTTCCCCGCCGCGTGGTACGAGATCATTTCAGAGGCCGACTTCCCCGCCGGGGAGGCGTGAGCCAGGCGCGGATACAGCGGTCAGCCTGTGAAAACGTTGAATGGGCGGCCGGCAGCGGCCAAAGCCGCGGCAAGAGCATAGCCAGGAGCAGTTGTTTTCGACCGGGAAAACAGCCGCTCCTTTCTTTTTCTCCGGGCAAAACCGGGAGAGGCTCCCGCGCGGGACCGGCTGCCGGGCACGGGGAGCGGAAAAGGCGGGTCCTCCGTTGGGGCGGCCGCCTGCCGGGGCGGCGAACTCCTGACAAACAAGCGGGGCGGAACGCCCCCCCGACCACGCCCGGCGGCGGGGCCCTTCTTGCTCCGGCATTCGGGCCCCTCTTTCCGCGCATCGCATGCCGGATCTGCCGCGACGCGCCCTTTAAGAAATTTGTAAGAAAAAGGGCGGCCGTGTCGTAAGATTTACAGGATATACTGGCAGACGGTTGGCAAGGTCTTTGCCATCGCGTACAATAAAGGCAAAGACGGAAAGGAGGCGCAGACGGATGGAACCGCTTTGTATCCTGGTGGCCGACGACGACGCGGACATCGTGAACGCCGTGCGGCTGTATCTGGAAAAGGAGGGCTTCACGGTGCACGGGGCGGCCAACGGGCTGGAGGCGCTGGACATTCTGGAACGGCAGACGGTGCATCTCATCCTGATGGACGTGATGATGCCCCGGCTGGACGGCTTTTCCGCCATCATGCGCATCCGGCAAAAGCGCAACCTGCCCATTCTGGTGATGAGCGCCAAGACCGAGGACTCGGACAAGGTGCTGGGGCTTTCCATCGGGGCGGACGACTACATCACCAAGCCCTTCAGCGCCATCGAGCTGGTGGCGCGGGTAAAAAGCCACCTGCGCCGGTATCTGGAACTGGGCGGCGCGGGGGCCGGGGGCTCGGTGCGCCGGGTGGGGCGGCTGGAATACGATTTTGACGCCCACACCCTCGCGGCGGACGGCGCGCCGGTGAAGCTCACCCCCACCGAGACGCGCATCATGGAACTGTTCATGAAAAACCCCGGGCGCATCTTTTCCGCCGAAGAGATCTACGCCCGGGTGTGGAACGAGGCGGCGGCCTTCGCGCCGGAAAACACGGTGATGGTGCACATCCGGCGCATCCGCGAAAAGATCGAACTGAATCCGAAGGAACCGGAATACTTGAAGGTGGTGTGGGGTCTTGGGTACCGACTGGAAAAAAAGTAAGCTGGCCGCCCGCGTTTTGTGCGGCTGGCTGGGGATGATGGGCCTGCTGGCGGCGTTGTTCAGCCTGCTGGCGTGCGGGCCCGCCGTGCTGGGCGGCAGCGCCGCCGGCATGGGCGATCTGCTGGCCGGCCAGGTGAGCGGCTCGGTGTATTACCAGCAGCGCATGGCCGACCTGTTCTACAACTGCTCGCTGATGGCCGCCGGGGGCGCGAGCCCCACCGGCCAGACCCTGACCGAGAGCCAGAACACCCAGCTGCGCACCCAGGCGCGGCAGGCGATCGGCAGTGACGACGGGGCGCTGGCCAGCGGGGAGGTGCTCTTTGCCGTGCTGCCCGACACGGAGACCGGCGCCGCCTTCACCAACAGTGATTTTGCCCTCTGGGAGGACGGCCGGGTGGCCGCGCCCCTGGGCTATTCGGTGGCGCTGGCTTACAGTGACGGCAGTTCCTGGGGCAACCGGGCGCTGCTGGCGGCCTACGACAAGCTGCTGGCGGGCCAGACGGTGCACCCCAGCGCCGAGGGGCTGGAAAGCGCCGTGGTGGTGCTGGCGGTGCGCAACAGCGGCGATCTGTGGCAGCCGGGATTCGTCAGCGAGGGGCGGGTGCAGGCGGCCGACCTGCGGCCCTTCCTGCTGCTCATCCTCACCGGCAGCGCCGCGGCCCTTGTGTGCGGTGTGGTGTGTCTTGTGTGGCACCGGCGGGCAAAGCCCGCCCGGGCCTGGGCCGCGTCCCTCACCGGCCGGGTGTGGCTGGAGGCAAAGCTGCTTATCTGGCTGGCGGCCCTCTTCTGCTTCTGGTGCTGGCGCGTGATCTACTTCCCCGATCCCCTCTGGACCGTACTGCCCGTTCTGGGCTGGCCGCTGGTGTGGCTGACCGCCGTGGACCTGCGCCAGGGCGGTGCGGGCGTGTTCCGCCGCAGCCTTCTGGCCCGGCTGGGGGGCCTGGTGCGCGCCGCCTGGCTGGGGCAGCCCTGGCAGGCCCGGGTGGCGTGGCCGGCGGTGCTGTGCTGGCTGGTGCCGGCGGCGATGGTGCCGCTGCTGTGGCTGATGTTCTTTTCCTGCTATTGGGCGGCCCCGGGCCTTGTGCTGTTCGCCCTTGTGCTGGGCCATCTGGCCGCGCTGGCGGTGGCGCTGGCGGGCCTCGTTGTTCAGCTGCGCTTTTGCCGGGACGCCGGCCGCCTCACCGGCGCGCTGCACACCCTGCGCAGCGAGGGCGCGGCCCGGCCCCTGCACTTCAAGGCGTCCGCCCCGCTGCACGACGCGGCGGAGGACCTGAACGCCCTGCGGGAGGGCATCGACGCGGCGGTGGAGCAGCAGCGCCGGGCGGACCGGATGAAGATGGAACTGCTCACCAACGTCTCCCACGACCTGAAAACGCCGCTGACCAGCATCATCAACTATGCCGACCTGCTCTGCGCCGAGCCCCTGGAGGGCGCGGCGGCGGACTACGCCAAAGTCATCCAGCGCAAGGCGGACAGGCTCAAGCACATGGTGCAGGACGTGTTCGATTTGTCCAAGGCGGCCAGCGGCAGCCTGCCTCTGGCCCCCGCGCCCATCGACCTTGCGAAACTCATCCGGCAGACCCTGGCGGACATGGACGAGGCCATCGCCGCCAGTCCCCTCACCTTCCGCACCTCCCTCGCCCCCGAGGCCTGGGTGCTGGCGGACGGCGAGCGGATGTATCGGGTGTTCCAGAACCTGTTCTCCAACGCCCTGCGCTACTCGCTGGCGGGCAGCCGGGTGTATGTGGAACTGACCGCCGAAAACGGACAGGCCGTGGCCCGGGTGAAGAACGTGGCGGGCTATGAGATGGAATTTGACCCCGGCGAGATCACCGAGCGCTTTGTGCGGGGGGACCCCTCCCGCACCGGCGAGGGCAGCGGGCTGGGCCTGTCCATCGCCAAGAGTTTCACCGAGGCCTGCGGCGGCACGCTGGAGGTGCGGGTGGACGCCGACCTGTTCTGTGTGCAGGTGGCGCTGCCCCTCACCGAAAAGCCCGCCCCTGAAGATGCCGGGGATGGAGCCGAACCGTCCGAGGAATGCGCCGCCGGGGCCCTGTGACCCGCCGCGCCGAACTTTTCAGATACGAGGTCCTTTTCTATGTCCAGTTTTTCTCAACTTTTCGCCCCCGCCGCGCCGGCCCGGGCCCCCGAGGGGGCCGAACTGATGCTGCTGGGCCGCCGCCGGGGCTTCTTCGGCGAGGAGAACCTGCTGCGCCTTGTCACCTTCGTGACGCTGCTCCTGCAGGCCATCAGCTTCATCACCACCCTGCAGGGGGCCACCGTGTTCCTGGGGGGCATCTTTGTGCTGGCGCCCCTCTTCTTCGCGCTGGCGGTGCAGGCCACCGCCTGGTTCCTGGCGGGCAGCCTGCGGGTGCGCGTCACCCCGCTGCGCTGCGTGGCGCTGGGGCTGGCGCTGTGCTGCTCCACCTACTATTCCTATGTGGGCATCTACAACACGGTGAACCCGCCCGCCATGTACCTGGCGGCGGAGTACGCCCAGGTGCGCAGCGAACTGGACGGCGACTATGCCGCCCGCCGCGCCCAGGCCTTCCGCACCGCCCAGGACCAGGTCAACGGCCTGGTGAGCGACCTGGCCCAGCGGTACAGCCTGCTGGAGCAGGAGAGCGCCCGCCTGGCCGCCTGCTCCAAAGAGCTGGAAGAGGTGAGCGCCGAATATTCCGGCGGCCTGCGCGCCCCCAGCCGGAGCAGTTACGCGAACTACGAGGACTATGTGGCGGCCTACAACGCCTACCTGGCCAGCATCACCCAAAGCGCCCCCGCCGAGCAGGCGGCGGCCCGCCAGGCCATCCTGACCCGCTACGGCTTCGACAGTGAAAGCGCCCTGGCCGAGGCCGCGGCGCAGAATGCGTCGGACCTCTCCGCCTTTGCGGCGGCGGCCGGCGAACTTTCCGCCGAGGGCGAAACGGTGGCGGCGAAGCTGGAGAGCGTCCGTGCCGCTTTGCTGGACGCCCTCACCGCCGCCGAGGCGGAGGGCGCCCTTTCCGCCGAGGCCCGCGCCGCGGCGGGCCGGCTGGCGCAGCTGGCCGCCTCCCAGACCGGCAGCACCCTCTCCACCGACGATCTGCTGCGCCCGGTGGACGCGGCCCTGTCCGGCACCGGCGAGGGGCTGATGGCCTCCTTTGACCAGCTGGCCGCCCGGCTGCCCGGCGGGGCGGTCACCCGGGCCAACGCCCAGGAGATGAAAACGCTGCTCACCTCGGAGATCCTGAACGCGGTGCTGCGGGTGAACGAGGTGGCGGGCGAGGAGGTGCGGAGCGCCGACGACCCGGCTTTGCAGATCACCGACCTGCACCTGAAGCCGCTGCTGGCCCTGGCCGCGCCCGCCCAGCGGGGCATGGCCCTCTTCTGCCTGTTTCTGGCGGCGCTGATGGACGGCCTCACGCTGGTGTTCAGCATCGCCTGCCGCCGCAGGCCCACCCTGCTGAAGAGCCGCAGCCCCCGCCGCCTGCTGGCGGAGAACGGCGACGCGCTGGCTTCGCAGATCTGTGCCTGCCTGCCCGCCGGGCGGGACCCGCTGGACGAGCTGGAACTGTTTTTGAGCCGCTTTGCCGCCAGCCCCGCCACCCTGGCCGAGGGGTACAGCCTGGCCGCGCCCCGGGCGGACCTGGCCGCCTACGAGCGGCTGTGCGCCCTGCTCTGCCAGGCGGGCCTCGCGTCCATCCGCCCGGCGAAGGGCGAGGGCGAGGCCGGCGAGACGGTGCTGCTGCGCTCGGATCTTCTGCTCTTCGCGAACGAACTGCTCACCGCCCGCAGCCGGGGCCGCCTTGCCGGCGACCTTGCCGCCGAGGCCGCGGCGGGCCGCCGGGCCGCCGCCCTGGGCCAGACGGTCTGAGCCCGAAAACGCGCAAAAGGACCCCCGCCGGGCGGCGGGGGTCCTTCCTTTTGTTATCCGAAATAGTGTTCCGGGTCCACCCGGTTGCCGCCCTTGAGCACCTCCAGGTGCAGGTGAGGGCCGGCGGCGGTCTCGGCCATCACCTCGCCCACGCTGCCGAGGGTCTGGCCCACGCTCACCGCGTCGCCCACCGCCACCTGCAGGCTGGAACCGTCCAGACCGGCATAGCGCCAGGTCAGTTCGCCGGCCTCCACCTCCACGATCTGGCCCCACATGCCGTCCTCATAGATGTTGCAGACGGTGCCCGCCACCGCGCTCTTCACCGTGGCGTTTTCGGCACAGGCGATGTCCACGCCGTTGTGGGTGCGCCAGTCCTTCAGCGTCTCGTTGTAGACCAGTTCGTCACCGGAGTAGACCTGCGAGATCTGCCCCTCGACCGGCTGCACAAAGGAGGGTTCGGGCACAGCGGCAG
The DNA here is from genome assembly GCF_944382735.1 of Candidatus Allofournierella merdavium. Classification (NCBI taxonomy): domain Bacteria; kingdom Bacillati; phylum Bacillota; class Clostridia; order Eubacteriales; family Oscillospiraceae; genus Allofournierella; species Candidatus Allofournierella merdavium. Next base: position 84,563 of record NZ_CALWND010000004.1, read on the forward strand.
CCTCGCCAGAGTCGCCAGCCGCTTCGGAGGGCGCGCCAGAGCCAGACGCCGAGGACGACGGCTGTGACTGCTTGTCCGACTGCACGGGCACATCGTTCACCTTTTGCTCCACCTGTACGTCCGGCAAATCCCATTCCTGTGTTCCCTCCTGTTCGATCCCACTGGTGGCGTTCGGCCCAAACCGCTGCATCACGTTGCGGATGGCCCAAAAGCTGCTGGCCGCCGCCGCCAGGATGCACAGGGCCAGGGCCAGATAAAAGCCCTTGCCTTTAAAAAACGAGATGATCCTGTTCATGCTATCGCTCCTTGCTTTTTTCTGCTGCCGGCCGCGCGGGCCGAAAGCGGCCGGGGCGGCGGGTCATCGCTTTGCCCTTAGTTTGCAGCGCGCCGGTGGGTTTTATTCACCCGCGGCGTTTTTTGGCCACCCCCTTGTTATTTGAAGACGGATGTAGTAAAATGATATTTTCCAAACAGGGCTTTTTTCGGGAGGTGTTTTCTTGGATCAAAGCTATGTGGCGGGCATCGGCGGGGCCAATGTGGACATCCACGGCCAGAGCCTCGCCCCCCTCATCATGCGGGACTCCAACCCCGGCCGGCTGCATGTGTCGGTGGGTGGCGTCACCCGCAACATTCTGGACAATCTCACCCGGCTGGGCGAGCGGTGCGAACTGGTGAGCGCCGTGGGCGACGACGTCTACGGCCGGATGCTGCTGGATTCCTGCGCGGCGCTGTCCATCGGCACGTCGCAGCTGACGGTGCGCGAAAACCACCCCTCCTCCAGCTACATCTCCATCATGGACTCCGCGGGCGATATGCTGGTGGCCATGAGCGACATGCGGGTGCTCTCGGCCATGGACGCGGCCTTTGTGGCCCATCGGCTGAAGTTCCTGAACGCCGCGCCGGTGGTGTGCGACGGCAACCTGCCCGCCCCCGCGCTGGAGTATCTGGCGCAGCACTGCACCGCCCCCCTCTACGTCGACCCGGTGAGCACCACCTGGGCCAAAAAACTGCTGCCGGTGCTGGGCCGCTTTGACACCATCAAGCCCAACCGGCTGGAGATGGAGGTGCTGGCGGGCATGTCCATCGCCACCGACGCCGACCTGGAGGAAGCCTGCACCCGGGTGCTGGCCGCGGGGGTGCGGCGGGTGTTCGTGAGCCTGGGGGCGGACGGTATCTATTATAAAGGCCCCGAGGGCAGCGTCCACCGGCGCAGCCGCGCCTTTGACAAGCTGGTGAACGCCACCGGCGCGGGGGACGCCACCATGGCGGGCATCATCCACGCCACGCTGGCGGGCAAAAGCGAGAGCGAGGTGCTGAACTTCGCGCTGGGGGCGGGCCTGGTGGCCATCGCCGCGCCGGACACCATCAACGAAGCGATGAGCGAGCAAGCCGTTCACACTATGATAAAGGAGTATGTGGTATGAATCTGAAGAACTATCTGGACATCGCACCCGAAGTAAAATCCGCCGTGGAGGCGGGCAAGCCTGTGGTGGCGCTGGAGAGCACCATCCTCTCCCACGGGATGCCCTACCCCGAGAACCTGACCTTCGCCGCCGAGGTGGAGCGCATCATCCGCGCCGAGGGCGCGGTGCCCGCCACCATGGCCATCATCGACGGCCGGATGAAGGTGGGCCTGTCCGCCGGGGAGCTGGAACTGATGTGCAAGGGCGAGAATGTGGCCAAGGTGAGCCGCCGCGACCTGCCCATCATCCTGGCCACCGGCGGCACCGGCGCCACCACCGTGGCCTCCACCATGATCCTGGCCAGCCTGGCGGGCATCCCGGTGTTCGCCACCGGCGGCATCGGCGGCGTGCACCGGGGCGCCACCACCACCATGGACATCAGCGCCGACCTGCAGGAACTGGCCCACACCCCGGTGGCGGTGGTGTGCGCGGGCGCCAAGATGATCCTGGACATCGGCCTGACGCTGGAGTATCTGGAGACCATGGGCGTGCCGGTGCTGGGCTACAACACCGACCAGTTCCCCGCTTTCTACTGCCGCAAGAGCGGCTTCGGGGTGGACTACACCGCCACCAGCCCCGCCGAGATCGCCAAGATCGCCCGCACCAAGTGGGATCTGGGCCTTGCCGGCGGCATGCTGATCGGCAACCCGGTGCCCGAGGAGTACGCCCTGGACTTTGACGAGATGAGCGCCGTCATCGACAAGGCCCTGGCCACCGCCGAAAAGGACCATGTCCACGGCAAGAACATCACCCCCTACCTGCTGGCGCACATCGTGGAGTACACCGGCGGCAAGAGCCTGGCCACCAACATCCAGCTGGCCTACAACAACGCCCGCCTGGCCGCCAAGGTGGCCGTGGAACTGGCAAAGCTGTAAATGGCCCGTCAAATGGCCCGTCCGGAAGGGGGGCATGCCATGGAACGATGCGAATGGTGCGGCAAAAAACTGCCGCGCGGGCAGCGCTTTTGCTGCGACGCCTGCAAGGAACGTTATGAGCGCACTGCTCTGCGTGACCAGCGCTGTATCAAATGGTTTTTCCCCCTGCTGGCCGCAGGCGTACTGACGCTGTTCGCCGGCGCGCTTTACGGGCGGGCCCCCCTGGCCGGCGGCGGCATGCTGCTTGTGGGGCTGGACATTCTGTTCTTTCCCCTGGTCACGCCCGAGACCAGCGCGCTGCTGGGTGTACGCACCGCTCACCGGGTGGGACGCGCCCTGGGCATTGCCACCATGGCCGCCGGGGTCTGGATGGGCTGGTTTTGAACCGCCTGTCTTTTGCCGAAAGCGGAGGGCGGGCTCCCTGGCCGGCGGGAGTTTTGCCCTCCCCTTTACAAAACGCGCAAGAGGCCGCCGCGGGAACGTTTGTTCCCGCGGCGGCCTCTTTCTGTCTCACCCGATGTGGTACATCCGCATCCAGTCGTTGATCTGCAAAAAATAGGCCAGCATCTGCGGCCCGGCCATCAGCTGACCGAACCAGGGGCGGCCGTAGTCCTTGGGCTGGGCCAGAAACCGCTCGGCCTTCTCCCGGTCCACAAAGCGGTTCACCGGCGCGACGGGGTCCTCCAGCACCTGCCGGAACCGCCTGGCCAGCAGCGCCTCGTACACCGGCGAGTAGGTCTTGGGATAGGGGCTTTTTTTGCGGTACAGCAGCGAGGGGGGCAGCAGGTCGCTGCAGGCGTCCCGCAGCAGGCGCTTTTCCATGCCCTGCCGGTATTTCATTTCCCAGGGCACGTTGTACACATATTCCACGATGCGGTGGTCGGCGAAGGGCACCCGGGCCTCCAGGCCCCAGGCCATGCTGGTGCGGTCCATCCGGTCCAGCAGCGTCTGCATGAACCAGCGCAGGTTCAGCCAGCTCATCTCCCGCCTGCGCCGGTCCGCGCCCTGTTCCCCCGGCAGCACCGGCGTGCCGGCCAGGGTGTCCCGGTATCGCTGCCCCACATACTCCTCCAGATCCAGTTCCCGGAGCGTCTCCTCGCTCAGCAGGGCGGTGCGGGCCGACAGGTCGGCCGACCAGGGGAACCCGTCGGCGTGCAGCAGCTCCTCCCGGTAGAACCAGGGATAGCCGCCGAAGATCTCGTCGGCGCACTCGCCGGTGAGCGCCACCTTGTTGTACCGGCTGACCTTCCCGCAGAAATACAGCAGCGAGGCGTCCACGTCGGCCATGCCCGGCAGGTCTTTCATCCGCACCGCGTCCCCCAGCAGGTCGGCCAGGGTGGCCTCGTCGCACTCCAGATAGGTGTGGTGCAGCGGGTAGAGCCCCAGCACCTGATCCACATAGGGCCGGTCGCGGCTGGGCTGAAAGGCGTTGGCCTGAAAGCAGTCGTCGTTGCGGGCGAAGTCGAAGGAGAAGGTGTTGAGGGCCTTTCCCTCCTTCGCCAGCCGCCGGCTGGCCAGGGCGGTGACCACGGTGGAATCGATGCCGCCGGACAGAAAACTGCACACCGGCACGTCGGACACCATCTGCCGCTCCACCGCGTCCCGCAAAAGGAAGGACACCTTCTCCACCGTCCCGGCGTAGCTGTCGGTGTGGGGCCGGGCCTCCAGCGACCAGTAGGGCCGTTCCTCCACCCGCTGCCGGGAATACTCCAGGATGCAGCCCGGCTTCACCTCCCGCAGGCCGCGGAACACCCCGCAGCCCGGGGTGCGGGCCGGCCCCAGCCCGAAGATCTCCCGGAAGCTGTCCGCGTCCGCCGCGGGGCGCACCCGGGGATGGGCGAACAGGGCCTTCGGCTCCGAGCCGAACACCAGCCGGCCCCCTTCCGTCGTGTAGAAGAGTGGCTTGACGCCCAGCCGGTCCCGGCAGAGGAACAGCGCCTGCCGCCGGCCGTCCCAGATGGCGAAGGCGTAGATGCCGTTGAGCTTTTCGGCCACCGCCATGCCGTATTCCATGTAGCCCAGCAAGATGACCTCGGTGTCGCAGGTGGTCTCAAAACGCCAGCCCCGGGCCAGCAGGTCCTGTTTGATCTCTTCGGCGTTGTACACCTCGCCGTTGTAGACGATGGCGCACTCCCGCCCGCCCTGCCGGCGCACCATGGGCTGCGCGCCGCCGGCCAGGTCCCGGATGGACAGGCGGGTGTGGGCCAGCCCCACACAGTTTTGCAGGTACTCCCCCGTCTGGTCGCTGCCCCGGTGGGCGATGGCCTGCCGCATCTTCACCAGCACCTGCGTCCAGCGCCCGGCGTCCTGGAGAAATTCCCCTTTGAAGTCACAAAACCCCGCGATCCCGCACATAACATACACCTCGCTGCAAAAAATACAGGGCGCCCCCCGTCCGGGAAGCGCCCTTGCTTCTCTGCATCAGTATATTCCGCCATTCGCCGATCCGATACCCACAGCGTCAAAAAAAGCGGCAGGCCGCTTCAAAACCTGCCGCTTTCGCCATCATTCCGTTTTGCCGCGGCGCACGGGTCAGCCCTTCATCAGGCCGGCGCCGCTGTGCCAGGCCTGGCCCACCTTTTCGCTCACAGCATAGTAGCCGTTGCGCATCTGGTCAAAGGCGAAGGCCTGCAGCTTTCCGGCGTCGATTTTGCCCGCCTCGTCCAGCACCTTCTCGTCCGCCATCACGTTGACGATCCGCCCCAGCACCCGCAGGCCGTAGGGCTGGTTCTGCATCTCCACCACCTCGCACTCCAGCGTCAGCGGATACTCGGTGATCACCGGCGCGTCCACCCGCCCGCTCTTGACGGCGTGCAGCCCGGTGCGGGCGAACTTGTCCGCCACCTTGCCCGCGCTGGCGATGCCCAGAAAATCCGACTGGGGCAGGGTGTCGATGCCCGGCACCGCCAGGGTGAACGCCTTGCGCGCCTTAAGATTTGCCACCGTCTTGTGCTCGGCCTCCAGGTTCAGCGCCACCATGTCCTCGGCGCAGATGCCGCCCCAGGCCATCATCATCACGTCCACCGTGCCGTCCTCGTTGTAGGTGCCGATCATGTAGGTCGGCATGGGATAAAGATAGGGTTCTACGCCAAAATCCTTCATCATTGTTCCGCGCGCTCCTTTCGCTGCCGGCGGATTTGACTTCCGCCGCCTCTTACAATATAATTTTAGCAAGCACACGCATGAAAACAAGTACGCACATTGTGGTAATGTACTAACCTTCAGGAGAGTGTATTATGAGTTTTGCCTGCATCAAGGACGCGGATCTGCAGCAGACCGGTTTCAACTACACCATGTCGCTGATCCAGGGCAAGTACAAGATGTTCATTTTGTATGCCCTGATGGAGTACAAGGTGGTGCGGTTCAACGAACTGAAAAAATACATCCGCACCATCTCCTACAAAACGCTGAGCGCCACCCTGAAGGAATTGGAGGCGGACGGCCTGGTGCACCGGGAGGAGTACCCCCAGATCCCGCCCAAGGTGGAGTACAGCCTCACCGAGCGGGGCCGGTCGCTGATCCCCATTCTGGACAGCATGTGCGACTGGGGCGACAAACACCGGGCGTGACGCGGACCGGGCACGGCACAGCCGGGCTTTTCCGGGAGGGGAAGCCCGGTTTTTCGTTGCTGCTGTTTTGCATAATTTTCTGCCGATGCGCCCCAGGGCGGACGACGGAATTAGTACGACTTCTTCGGCATTTTGTCCGAATACCCCACTCCCGCCGGCGGGTTTCTTGCACTTTCGACCATTTTGCTTGGAATTACCCGCCATTTTTCTACAGAATTGACAGTTGAAACCTGTCGAATCTTTGAGTATGATATTTAAGGTGTGCCGGGACGCGGTCACGCGGCCCCGCCGCGCCGTTCCATTTGGTTTCAGCAGTCAGCTGTCCGCCCCCTGCACCCGCCCCCTGACGGCCTGCGCGCGGGCAGCCCTGCGCAATTTGATGTGGTGGGGGTATTGACATGAAAAAAGCAAAAACTTCTCGTTCCCTGGCAGCAAGAATGGGTCTGGCGCTTCTGTTTGGATGCGTTGCAGGCCTTTTTTTATGTGGCTGCGTGAAACGCTGAACGCTTCCGGCAACGCGGCGCTCTGGGGCACGATCAACAACATCCTGTTCCAGGACATCACCGCGGAAGGGGCCACCAACGCCATCGGCCTGTTCTACATCATCGGCCAGATGTTCATCCGCGCGCTGCAGCTGGTCATCGTCCCGATGGTGTTCACCTCCATCGCGCTGGCCATCGGCACCATCTCGGACACCCGCACCCTGGGGCGCATCTCCGTCAAGACCCTGTGCTGGTTCCTGCTTTGCTCCTTCTTCGCGCTGGTGCTGGCCGCCATCGTCGGGCTCTGGATGTTTGAGGCCGGGCTGTTCACCACCTCCATCGGCTCGCTGCAGGCGAGCACCGGGGCCTCCGGCTCGAACCCCCTGAACGTGATCCTGAACATTGTGCCCTCCAACATCGCCACCGCGTTCAGCAGCAACACCTCCGTGCTGGCCATCGTGTTCATCGCCGCGGCGGCGGGCCTGTGCATCACCGCCGTGGGCGAGGACCGCTGCCTGACGCTGACCAAGCTGTTCAACGAGGTCGACAACCTCTGCGTGGTGTTCCTGAACTTTGTGGTCTCCAAGGTGGGCCCGCTGGCCATCTTCGTGCTGCTGACCCGCACCTTCGCCACCTACGGCATCGACTACCTGCGCCCGGCGGCTTTCTATATGCTGACCACCGTGGTGCTGCTGCTGGTGTACCTGGTGTTCGGCTATGCGCTGATCATCCGCTTCGGCACCAAGCTGAACCCCATCCCCTTCGTCAAGAAGATCTTCAAGGTGGCGCTGTTCGGCTTCTCCACCTCCTCCAGCGCCGCGGCCCTGCCGCTGAACATGGAAGTCACCTCGCAGGAACTGGGTGTGGACGAGTCGGTCGCCTCCTTTGTGCTGCCCCTGGGCATGACCGTGAACATGAACGGCACCGCCATCATGCAGGTCGTCGCCACGCTGTTTGTGGCGGGCTGCGGCGGATATGACATCACCCCGCTCTCGCTGCTGGTCATCATGGTGCTGGCGCTCATCGCTTCGGCGGGCACCCCTGCCGCCCCCGGCGCGGGCGCCATCATCCTGTTCACCATCCTGTCCGGCGTGGGCATGACCAACGACAGCGCCCTGATGGCCTACAGCCTGATCCTGGCCATCAACCGCCCCATCGAGATGCTCTGCACCGCGCTGAATGTGGTGGGCGACTCCTGCACCTGCCTGTATGTGGCCAAGTCGGAGAATCTGCTCAACACGGAGGTCTACAACGCCAGCCAGCATGAGCTGACCGTGTGCGCCAAAGCCGAGACCGCGTAAGAATGTTTCCCTCAAAAGAGGCTGCTGCTCAAACCTGTTGAGCAGCAGCCTCTTTTTTTACGATTCTCCCAGCAGGTCGAACATCCTGCGGGCGGTGTCTCCGGTGACGGTGCCGTCGTCGGGGGGTGCGGGCACCGCGTTCACCTCAAGGTAAAGATTCTTTGCGTCGATAAGCGTCTGATCGCAAAAGATGCCCAGCTGCATCGTGAGGCTCTCACCGTCCCTGATGATGTAGCAATAAGCCTGGTGCTGGCTGTCCAGTTTGGCGTCGCCCTCCTTGGGGCGCAGGCTGAAATACCCCAGCACGGGGAAGTTGGGCTGGCTGCCCTCCTCTATCTTGTCCGTCAGCAGCAAAGGCGTCAGGTCGTTGGCGTCCGCGATGACCTCCTCCGGCGCCCCGGCGGGGGCGGCGTACTCCGCCTTCAGTTCCACCAGCACAAAGGGCCGTGCAAGAATATCTTCGCTGTCCACCGTGCAGCCGTACAGATCCACCCCGGCGCTTGCGATGGAATCGTACACCTTCGCCCCTTGCAGCGTGTAGGTCAGCCCCTCCACGCCCCGCTGGATGGCGCTTTCGGTGCCGTCCTCGTAATGGATGGTGAAGCTTTTATAGCCTGAAATGCTCTCGCCCACGCCTTTGGTCTCGGGCTCCTCTCCGACGGCCGGCTCCGGCGTGGGCGGGACCTCGCTGGCGGGGGCGGCGCTTTCCGCCCCGCTTTCAGGCTGGGGCGGGGTGCTCTGGGGCAGGGCGGATCCGTCGCTGCCCGAGCAGGCGGTCAGCGCCGCTGTCAGGGCAAACAGCGCCGCCAGAGCGGCAAGTCTCATCTTCATGGTGTTCTACTCTCCTTTATCCTGTGTTGTGGCAGACGCCTGCCACAGGTTGAGTATCCCACCGTGCGGGGCAAGGAGTATACAGCAAAGCGTATCGGAGTTGCAAATCTTTCGGCACTCAAAAAAGCCCGCCGGGGCGCAGAGCGCTTCCCGGCGGGCTTTTGCATTTTATCTTTGGCGGCTGCGGGCCCCCGCGCCCCAGCGCAGGGGGATGGCCACCACCACCGCCACGCCCAAGGCCAGGGCCACGGCGATCTTCAGCGTCTCGGCGCCCTTGGCGGCGGCCGCCGCCGAGTCGCCCAGGATGAAGCTGTAGGCGGTGTAGTAGATGCCCGCGCCAGGCACCAGTGGAAAGATGCCCGGAATGAGGAACAAAGTGACCGGAGCTTTGCGCAGGATGGCGCAGGCCCGGGCACAAACGGCCATGGGGATGACCGCCAGAAAACTGGCCACCACGGTGTCCGGCTGATACTGCAGGCTCACCCAGTAGACCAGCCAGCCGGCCATGCCGCAGATGCCGCAGCACCACAGATGGCGCGGCGGCACATGGAACAACACCGCAAAGCAGACGGTGCCGCAAAAGGCGGTGGCCAGTTGGATCAACAGCGGCCCGGTCACAGCGCCACCCCCTCGATGAGATTTGCCAGCGCCAGCACCAGGCCCGCCCCCAGCGCGATGCAGGCGGCGGTGAGCAGGGCGTCCAGCATGCGGATGACGCCGGAGAGAAAGTCCGAGTCGATCAGGTCGCGGATGCCCAGCGTCAGCGCCATGCCCGGCACCAGCGGCATCAGCGCGCCGATGATGGCCTTGTCGCTGTTGACGCCAAAACCGGTGGAAAAGATGAGCAGGGTGGCAAGGGCCACAAAGGCCGCCCCCAGAAAGCGGGTGAACAGCTTGCCCACGCCCCAGCGGTCCATCCCCAGCAGCGCCAGCTGCAGGCCCAGGCCCACCGCCAGCGCCACCGCTCCGTCCTGCCACACGCCCCCGAACAGGATGGCGAAGCAGGCGCTGCCAAAGCCGCAGGCCAGCACCTGACGAACGGCCGGGGCACAGGGCATTTGGCGGATGCGCTCCAGTTCGGCATAGGCCTCGTCCAGCCCCACCGCGCCGGCGGCGATGCGCCGGGACAGCTGGTTGATCGCCTCCACCCGGCCCAGATGCACCGTGCTGGCGGGCACGCTGCGCACCTGGGCGGGCATGGCGTTTTCGGGGCCGATGCTGGTGAAGATGCCGTTGGTGAGCACATAGCCGTGGAAATCCGCCACGCCCAGGCTTTTGGCCATGATCTCCATGGTCTGCTGGGTGCGGCTGACCTCCGCGCCGTTTTTGAGCATCAGTTCCCCGGCCTCGGTGACCAGTTCCAGCACCCTCTGGGATTCATTCATGCCGTTTTTCCTCCCTTGCCGCGCCGCTTTTCCACGGCCAGCCACGCCGCCGCGGCCACCGCCGACGCCGCGCTCACCGCCGCGCCCACGCCCGCGCCGGGGTGGTGGTAGCGCAGCCGCACACGGTTTTCGCCCTCTTCCAGCCGCACGCCCATCATGCCCTCAAAGACCGGCTCCACCGGCACTTGTTCGCCGCCGCGCTCGGCGGTCCAGCGGCCGCCGTCCTCGTAGGCGAAGGGCAGCACCAGCAGTTCCCGGCCCTCGCCGCCCTCCACGGTGACGTCGATGGCGCCGCCCTCCCGGATGGAGAGTTCGGCGGGCGCGCCGGCTTTCAGGGCATCGGCGGCCGCGGTGAGCACGCCGGCATCCAGGCTGTAGATCTGAATTTTTTCCCGGTACTCGGGCTTATCCTCCACGCCCAGTTCAAAGTACACCCGCTGGCCCGCCTCAAAGCTGCCCAGGGGGAACACCCCGCCCAGGGAATCCCCCTGGAAATACTCGCCCAGCAGTTCGCCGTCCACCTTCACGTCGCCGGGCATGAAGTTGCCGGTGTCCGGCACGGCCAGGTAGCAGGGCCCGCTCACCGGCACGGTGAACCACAGGCCGATGCCGCTGGCCTCGTCGTCAAATTCCACGTCCTCCGCCGCCAGCAGCGCGTCCGGCGTGCCGGGCACCAGCGCCGAGAGCATTTCGTTCTGCAGCGTGAAGGTGTTGGAACTGGCCTCCACGTCCACCCCCAGGGCGGCGTCGCTGCCGGCGTAGGCCAGCGGCAGGGCCCAGGGATTCTTTTGCACCGCCAGGGCGGTGCCCGTCTCCAGCGGCTCGTAGCCGGCGGGCAGCGGGCGGCTGCCGTCGGTGTAGAGGTACTTGATGCCCAAAAGGCTGTCCGCCACGGCGGTGGAGCCCCAGCCGTAGACGGTGTAGTTCACATAGCCCATCTGCTCCAGCATGGGTTTGGCGGTGCTGGCCTTGGTGGAGGAGTAGTGGCTGATGCCCCAGTAGCCCAGCAGCATGGGGTCGTTGAGGGTGCGCATGAAGTTCTTCTCGATGCGGTACTCCCCGTCGTCCAGCGCGCGCACGGCGTTTACCACGGCGGTGTTCTCATCGTAAAAACTTTCATAGCCGCTTTTGGTATAGGCCTCGAACTTGCGCAGGGCCAGGGCGCTGTTGCCGGCCATGTCCCCGCAGGCGAGGGCGCACAGGCCCGCCGCGCCCAGCAGCGCGCCGGTCTTTTTGGTACCCAGCAGCCACAGGCAGGCCAGCGTGCCGAACCACAGCCCGGCGCACATGGCCAGCTTGAGCACCGAGAAGGTCTCGCCGGCGGTGAACCGGTAGCCCGCCAGCCACACCGCCCCCAGGGCGGCGGCGCCCCCCAGCGCCCACAGGCGAGGCGGGGCAGCCAGCAGCGCCCGCGCGGCCAGCAGCAGCAAAAACAGACTGAACAAAAAGCTGTACCGGTAGGGGAACCACACCGGCTCCTTGAAGCCGTGCCAGATAAGGTCGACGCCGTTCACCCAGAAGCTCAGCACCAGCGCCGCCAGCACCCCGGCGGCGGCCAGCTTTTCCCGCCGGGCCACCTTGCCCGACAAAAAGAACAGCACCGCCAGCGCCGCGCAGAACACCCCGCAGTAGACGTTGGGCAGGCCGTTCGTCACGTCCTCCCAGAAGAAATTGCCGAAGAAGAACTGGTACAAAAGCCTCGGCAGCGAAAAGTTCACCCCGAGGGTGAAGTCCATGCCGAACAACGCGCCCTTCGACTCCTCGATCTCCACCAGCGCGGGGTACAAAAGGGCCATGGAAAGGCCCGCCGCCAGCGCGCCGGAGGCGGCAAAGGCGGCGAAGCGCCGCCCCAGCAGCCGGCCGCCGCCCGCGACGCGGCGGGGGCTGGTGGCCCAGTACCAGAAGAAGTAGAGCACGCTGAACAGGCACACCTCCCAGGCGGTGTAGAAGTTCAGCAGGATGCAGGCGAACACCAGCCAGAACAGCGGCCAGTGGCGGCCGGTGTCCACCAGGAGTTCCAGCGCCCACAGCACCAGGGGCGCCAGCAGCACCACGTCCATCCAGATGACGTTCTGGCTGTACACCACACAGAAGGCGCACAGCGCGTAGCCCTGGCTCAAAAAGGGCAGCAGGGGGCTGGCGCTGTCAAAGTGCTTTTGCAGAAAGAAGCAGAAGGCGGCGGCGGTGCAGGCGGTGCGCAGCAGGAACATCAGCTGCACCATCTGGGGGATCATGCGCACCGGGGCCAGCAGGATGAGCAGGTTGAAGGGGCTGGCCATATAGTAGGCGAAGAGCCCCAGGGTGCTGCCGCCGCAGAGTTTGGAAAAGCTGTAAAAGAAGCCGCCCTCCGCCAGGCGCCGTTTCAGGTCGGCCAGATAGGCCACATACTGCCCGTTCAGATCGCCGGTGAGCATGGTGCCGTCGCCGAAGGGCCAGAAGCCCAGCACCAGATAGATGCCCAGCACCAGCGCGGCGCCGAGGCCGAAACTTAAAAGCAGGTTCCGGCGCTGCGCGCCGGCAAGAGGATTTTGCGTTTTTGTCATGTTTTTTATGCGTTCCCTTGTTTTTTGTTTGTTGCCGCGGGCTTTTCAGTCCCGAATGGCCCCCTGCACCAAGGCGAAGGGCTCCAGCGTGGCGTAGAGGTGGGCGCCGATGACCTCCATCAGCTTGAAGTCCTCCTCGCTGTCGATGTCCAGGATGCCGGTGTCCATCATCAGGCTGGCGCCGATCTTGCCGTCCCACAGGATTCCGGTGGTATTATCGGCCAGGAAGGCCCGGCGGTAAACGTAGATGCTGGCGTTCACGTCGTAGAACTCCGGCGCCATCTGCCGCGCGGTGAAGGCCGGGGTGCCCGGGGCGTTCTCCACCCCCTTCTCCACATGGTCGCCGCAGCGGCGCACCATGTTGAAGTAGGGGTTGCGGCGGCTCTCGGTGACGCTGAACACCAGGTCCAGGTCCTCCCGGCCCTCCGCCAGTTCAAAGGCGTTCTGGATGTCCCGGGCGGTGCGCAGGGGGCTGGTGATGTCCAGGTCCATCACAAAGTCGTAGGGGCCGTTTTTCTCCTCCATGCGGGCAAGGCTGTCCTGGATGACGGCCATCTTGGGCACCCGGTCGCCCCCCAGTTCCTCGCAGCGGGGCAGATAGACCACCTCGGGGTATTTTTCCGCCACCAGCTTCGCCAGGGCCTCGCTGTCGGTGTTCAGGCAGAGATCCACCTGCACGTCCGGCCGGGCGTCGCAGAAAAGGCCCTCCGCCGCCAGGCTGTAATAGACCAGCGGGTGCCCGCAGAAGGTCTTGAGGTTTTTGTTCTTGAAGCCCTTGCTGCCGGCCCGCCCGCAGATGGTGATGAGCAGTTTTTTCATGATCTTCTCCTTTTTGCCGCCCGTTCGGGGGCGGCCCTCACAGTGTTTCGCCCAGGGTCAGGCCCAGCACCTTCTGGGCCATGGCGGGGCTGTTGACGCTCTCCCCCGCGCCTGCGCGGGCGTAGTCCAGGAAATAGTCCATCTCCCGCAGATAGCGCTGGTTCACCGGCTCCTCGCAGTGGATGACATCGCCGTTTGCCAGCGTGAGGGTGCCCGCGCCGAAATCCGCCGTCACGGTGCCCTCCTCGCAGAACAACTCGATGCTGCGGCGGTAGGTGCGGCCGAAGTAGTCCAGATGCACCTCCGCCAAAAGGCTGGGATACCGGGCGATGTAGACCGACAGGTCGTCCGAGTCGATCTCCAGCCGGGAGTAGGTGCCCTTGAAGTTGTGCATCTCCAGCGGCGCACCGAACAGGTCCACCAGATAGTCCCACTCGTGGATGAGGTCGATGGTCACGCCGCCGCCCATCTCCTTGTGGGCGGAGTAGACGGTGCGGTAGTCCACCCCGGGGCGCCAGTCCGGCAGGTAGGACGAGCAGATCACCCGCACCGAATAGGGCGCGAGGGTGTTCATCCGCTCCTTGAGGGCCAGAAAGGTGCCGCACCAGCGCATCGGCGCGGCCACATAGGCCTTCTGCCCGGGCCCCAGACCCAGCTGCTCCAGGTCGTAGCCGGTGCCCTCAAAGATGGGCTTTTCAATGAAGAAGCAGTCCGCCCTGCCCGCCAGTTCCGCAAGGGTGTGGGCGTGCAGGTGGGTGGGGTTGGTGATGAAGGCCACGTCGTAGTGGCCCAGCTGGTCGTAGCTGACATACTGGGCCCGCAGCAGCCCTTCCACGTCGGCGGCCAGCGGCCGCATGGAGGAGCGCAGCGCGTCCGCCTGCACTTCGATGCCCTTTTCCTTCGCCACCTGGAAGAGATTGCGCAGGTGGCGGGTGCCGATGGACCCGAGGCCCACAAACAAAACTTCCATGCCTTACGCCTCCTCGATGGCCTCGATCAGCCGGATGGTCTCCAGATCCTTTTCAAAGCTGTAACGCGCTTCTTCCCTGCCCGCCAGCACGCCCAAAAAGTTTTGCAGCTCGTCCACATAGGCGTTCTCCACGATGTTGTCGCTGTATCTGGCGTCGTGCTCCACGCTGGCGTAGGTGTTCACGGCCTTTTTTTCGCCGGTGGCGTGGTCGAAGTCGTAGAGGCTCTTCGGGTTGCCCTCCCAGAAGAGGTGCAGCCCCTCGCCGAAGCACTCGAAGTTGCGCACCGCCTTGGGGCTCACCACGTCCACCGCCAGCATGCCCTTGACGCCGTTTTCATGCCGCAGGGTGACAAAGACGCTGTCCGGGTAGGCAATTTCCAGCCCGCTGATCTTGTCCTTCTCGGCGTGCAGGCCCTTCACCGGGCCGAAGGTGTCCAGCAGCCAGGGCAGGTCGATGCCGAAGATCTCCCGCACGCCGCCGGTGCGCGCATCCCCCACAAAAAAGTTTTTGTAGTTCTCCCAGGGGTGCCAGTCGGGCAGGTACTGGCCGATGTGGTAGATGTAGTTCACCGGCTTTGCGAACTCTTCCACCCGGCGCTTGATATACCGGGTCTCCCCCCGGTAGAGCATGGTGGAAGAGAGGAACAGGGGCACCCCCTTCTCCCTTGCCAGCGCCATGTTTTCGGCGTAGCCGTCGCTCACCAGGTTCAGCTCAGTAAACACCGGCAGGCCGGCTTGGAGCAGCTGGCGGATGATGCCGGCGTGGGAGAGGGGCGCGGTGCACACCAGCGCACCGTCAAAGCGTTTTGCCGCCAGCGCCGCCTCGATGCTCTCAAAGCCCTCCACGCCCAGCCCCGCCGCCTCCTGGCGGCGGGAGGGGGCGGTGTCCACCCCGGAGAGGGCGATGGTCTTGTCGATGCCCTTCAACAGCCGGGCGCGGCGCTTGCCCATGCTGCCCAGGCCCACGATCAGAAGTTCCATAGATTCCACCTCATTTTATCCGTCCTGGCGGCCCGCCGGGCCGTCGTAAAACACCTTGGGCGCGCCGAACTCCGGCCGGCGCACCGCCTTGAGCAGGATGTCCACGATCTTGCCGCTGGTATCTCCCCCATTATAGGGGCTTTTGGCCCCCTTTGCAACGGCGGCAAATTCCGGGCTGAGGGCCTTGCGCACCGCCGCGGCGATGGCCCCTTTCTCCGCCGGGCAGCAGAGGACATTTTCGCACAGGGGCCGCCCTTCCTGCCGCCCGCCCACGTTGACGGCGGGCACCCCGAAGGAGGGGGTCTCCACCACCCCGCTGGAGGAGTTGCCCAGCACCAGCGCGGCGACAGCCATGGCGGAGAGATACCGCTTGACGCCGAGGCTGGAGCGCACCGCCGCCGTGCCCGGGTGGCGTTCGCCCCATTCGTCCCACATGGCGTTGATGGCAAGGCCCCCCGCGTCGGCGTTGGACTTGGTCACCAGCCACACAAGGCCCTCGGTGCGGCTCACCTCGTCCATCGCCTCCAGCAGGGCGCCCATCTGGGCGGCCACGTCCGCGTCCCCCGCCGTCTGGGGGTGGAAGGTGACCAGGCCGAAGGGCCGGGTCAGGTCAAACCCCACGCTCTCGCTCAGCAGCGCGGGGGTCAGTTTTTCCATCGTGCGGATGTTCTCGTCCCCCAGGCCCCCCACGTTGAACACCGTGGCGGGCGCCTCGCCCATGCGCACGACGCGGGCGGCGGATTCCGCGCAGCTGGGAAAGTGCAGCCGGGCGATCTTGGTGAGGCAGTGGCGGTACCAGTCGTCCTGGGCGCCCAGGGTCACGTCGCCGCCGCTGATGTGGGCCACCGGCACCCCGGTGAAGGCCGCCGCTTCGGCGGCGGCCAGAATTTCGTAGCGGTCGCCCAGCACGAGGCAGCAGGCGGGCTTGTTCGCCGCGAACCACTCCGAAAAGCCCCGGATGGCTCTTTCCACCGCCCGGGCGGTGGAAAGAGGCCCTTCGTCCTCTTCAAAGAGGATGGGGATGCGGGCCGCGATGGGCATGCCGTCCGCCTCGATCTCGCTCACGGTGGCTCCGTGGCGCGGCGAGAGATGCGCGCCGGTGACCAGCAGGGCCAGCCGCGCGTCCGGCCGGGCGGCCAGCTTTTGCAGCACAGGCCGCAGCAGGCCATACTCCGCCCGGGTGCCGGTGACCACGGCGATAAGGGGCTGTTCCATGGCCCTTTCCTCCTTTTCCTTACAGTTCGATGGGTTCATCCTCGGCAAAATCCCGCTTGGCCGCCATCCCCAGCACCTCATGCCAGCGCATCGGGGAAACGCCGGTGCCCGGGCGCTTGGTGGTGAGATTCTCGGCGGTGAAGATTTCGCCCTGTTTGATGTCTTTGGCGGCCACGATGCTCTTGCGGGCCACCGGCTTGTTCTTCGCCTCGCTGGCGGTGACCGCCTTGCGCCCGGTGCCCAGGGCCGCCTGGGTGTGGCGCACGGCCTTGATCATGGCGGTGAGTTCCGGCACGTCCAGGCTGGCCTTGTGGTCGGGGCCGGGGAGGTTTTTGTCCAGCGTGAAGTGCTTTTCGATGACCGTCGCCCCCAGGGCCGCCGCGGCCACGTCGCACTCCCAGCCGGGGGTGTGGTCCGAAAGGCCCACCGGCACGCCGAACTGGTCGGCCAGCTCCAGCATGGCCAAAAGGTTTGCGTCCTCGTAGGGGGTGGGGTACTCGGTGTTGCAGTGGAGCAGCGTCACCCCGGGGCAGCCACCGTCCTCCAGCACCGAGAGGGCGTCCTCGATCTCCGGCAGGGTGCTCATGCCGGTGGAGAGCACCACCGGTTTTTTGGCCGCCGCCACCGCCTCCAGATAGGGCAGGTTGGTGATCTCGCCGCTGGGGATTTTAAAAAAGGGCAGGTCCAGGCTCTTCAGAAACTCCACGCTGGGCAGGTCAAAGGCCGCCGAGAGGTACTGGATGCCGATGGAATCGCAGTACTCCTTCAGCTGCCGGTGGCCCTCAAAATCGAAGTGCAGCCGGCGGACCATCTCCAGCTGGCTCTCCCCGTCCCCCGTCTGGGCCTTCTGATACTCGGCCTTGGGCGCGAATTTCGACACCACCAGTTCCGGCACGGCGGTCTGGAATTTCACCACGTCCGCCCCGGCGTTTTTTGCCGCCAGCGCCATCTCTTTCGCCATCTCCAGGCTGCCGTTGTGGTTGACCCCCGCCTCGGCAATGATGAGAACGTCCCGCATAGTTTATCGCTCCTTACCGTTTTGTTTCTTCTGCCAGACTGCCAGCGCCGCCAGGGCCACCGCCCCCGCCAGCGTCAGGCCCAGGCCCGCCGCCGCGCCCGGCTGGGTATAGCGCAGGCGCAGGGTGTGGCTGCCCGCCGGCAGCTCCACCGCCAGCAGCGCCCCCGCCGCCTTCTGAATTTCGGCGGGCGCGCCGTCCACTTCGGCCTGCCAGTTTTCATCCCAGGGCACCGTGAGCACCGCCAGGCCGTCGGCCTGCGCGCTCGTTTCCAGTGTGACGGCCCCGTCCTTCCAGCTTGTCACGGTGGGGGCCGCCTCTCGCAGCGCTTCGCAGGCGGCGGCCAGAGTTTCTTCGTCCAGCACCGCGAAGCGGGCATCCACCGCCGTGTCCAGCGTCACTTCCACGGCCTCCCCCGCCTCAAAGCGGCCCAGGTCCACCGCCGCGTCCGCCGACCGATCGGTGGAGAACACGGCGCCCTTCTTTTGCCCGTTTACCTCCAGGGACACGCCCGCCTCCTGGCCGGAAAAGACGGCGTAGAGGATGCCGCCCTTTGGCATGGTCAGCTGGAACTCCTCGCCGCTCCCGGCGCTCTCCACCGGGGTGAACAGAGCCGCTTTCCTGCCCAGCAGGGCGGTGTAAAGGGTTTCCGCCGCCTCAAAGGCGTCCAGCCCCTCGGCAAGGTCGAAGGCCGCCGCGTCCGAGGGCGACCAGAGGGCCCGGGGCAGGGCATTGGGGTTTTTATACACCTGCCAGGGGGCGGCGATGTCCGTTTGTTCAAAATGCGTGGGCACCGCGCCCCCCTCCCGGGCCAAAAACCACCCCACCGACAAAAGGCTGTCGGCGGCGGCGGTGCTGCCCGAAAGGTAGCCGTAGCTGGAGCCGAAGTTGCGGTAGCCCAGGGCCATCAGCAGGATGGAGGAGGCCCCGTCCTGCACGCTGCTGAAGTGGGTGAGGCCCTCGTAGCCCAGCAGCATCGGGTCGTTGAGGGTGCGGAAGAAGGTCTTTTCCACCCGGTAATTTTCGGGGTTCTCCTTCTCCACCGCCCGCACCGTGGCCCGCCCGGCCCGCACAAAATCGACGTATTCCGCCACCGGATAGACCTCGAAAAGGCGCAGCGCCCAATATCCGTTCAGCGCCAGCTCCCCGGCGGTGAGGGCGGCCAGGGCCAGGGCGGCCAGGCGTTTTTTGCCGCTTTGCAGCCGTCCCCACAGCCAGACGAGGCCGATGTCCGCCGCCAGCAGGCAGCAGGCCAGCAGCCAGCGCCGCCGGCCGTAGGTCTCGACGCGGGTAAAGTACACCAGCACCCCCAGGGTCGCCGCCACCGCCCCGGCGGCGAGGCCCCGTTTGAGGCGCACCGGACCCGTGAGGGCCCCCGCGCCCAGGGAGAGCAGCAGGAACACCAGCAAAAAGCTCTCCCGATAGGGGAACCAGTTGGGGGCGGCAAAGCCGTGCCAGGCAAGGTCCAGCGGCCGCCACCAGAGGCTGACCAGCAGCAGGGCGGCGAACAGCCCGTAAATCAGTTTTTCCCGCCGGGGCCGGGCGGAGAAAAAGTAGAGCAGCGCCGCCCCGAGGCCCAGCATGCCGCAGTAGACCGGGGGCAGACCGGTCTGCACGTCCGACCAGACAAAGTTGCCGGTGAAAAATTTTTGAATGAGATCCAGGGGCGAGAACTGCCCGCCGCCGGAGAGGTCCAGGCCGGTGCTCTTCACCTGCAAGATCTCCCGCACCGCCGGCACCAGCACCGCGCCGGCCAGCGCCGCCGCCGTGACCCCCGCCGCCGCAAAGCGCCCGCAGGCCGAAAGCGCCACCTTCGCGCCGGGGCGGGGCGTGCGCACCGCCAGGCCCGCGACGAAATACAAGCCGGAGAATATGCACAGCATATACCCCATGTAAAAGTTTGTGAAGATGGCCGCGGCCAGGGCAAGGCAGAAGCCCACGGCTCCCCTGCCCGCCAGTAGCCGGTCGAGGCCGGCGCAGACCAGGGGCAGCAGGATCACCGCGTCCAGCCAGAGGACGTTCTGGGCGTAGGCCAGCGAATAGCCCATCAGGCCGTAGCACCAGCACAGGGGCAGCCAGAGGGCCTTTTCGCCGCCCCAGCGGCGCTCCAGGTAAAAACAGAAGGCCGCCGCCGCCAGGATGACCTTGGCGGCGTAGACAATGCAGCACAGCTGGCCGTAGAATTCCGGCGCGATGACAAGATAGAGCCAGGCGAAGGGGCTGGCAAAGTAGTAGGCGAAGAGGGCAAAGGCCCCGCCGCCCATCCCCAGGTCGTCGGCGTAGAAAAGGCTGCCGCCGCTGCGCACCGCGTCGTAAAAATGGGCGTAGAAGGGGATGTACTGGCTGTTGAGATCGCCGGTCATCACCGAGTTCGGGCCGAAGGGCCAGAAGCGGCAGGCCGCGTACACGGCGCACAAAATGACCGCCATGCCCCCCGCCGCCAGCGCCAGCCGCCCCCGGCGGCTTTGTAAAAAGCGTTTTGCTCGTTCCATTCCAAACCTCTCGCAAAAGGCGGGGCGCTCAGCCCCGCTTTTTCAGACGCCCCTTCCAGAAAAGGCCCAGGTCGGCCAGCACGGCCGCCGCGGCGGGCAGCGCCGCCAGCGCCAGCCCCTGCTCGGCCCGGGGCACGAAATACCGCCAGAGGGGCACCGCCACGTTCACCGAGAGGGCCGCGTTTTCGCCCTCCGCCAGCACCACCCCCGCCCCGGCGGCGGGGTCGATGCGGATGGTGTCCGCCGCGGCGGGCAGCACCAGCAGCACGCCTCCGTCCACCGCCTCGCCAAAC
The DNA here is from genome assembly GCF_944382735.1 of Candidatus Allofournierella merdavium. Taxonomy (NCBI): domain Bacteria; kingdom Bacillati; phylum Bacillota; class Clostridia; order Eubacteriales; family Oscillospiraceae; genus Allofournierella; species Candidatus Allofournierella merdavium. The sequence goes on from NZ_CALWND010000004.1 coordinate 104,798, forward strand.
ACCCGGCGGCGCAGGCTGAAGTCCTGCCCGGCGGCGGCCCAGTAGCCCTCAAAGCCCGCCGGGTCGGCGTCGGTGGCAAGGAACACGCTGCGCACCGGCCGCCCGCCGTTGAAGATCAGCTGGGGGTCGGCCCCGGTGGACACCCAGAGGCCCTCGTCGGTGAGGGCGATGTCCTGGCTTTGCAGGGTGGCGAGAGGGATATCTCCCCCCGCCAGCCGCCCGGTGGCGCGGCCCAGGGCGTCCCACCCGGCGCTGCCAAAGGCCCACAGCGCCCACAGCGCCAGGGCCAGGAGATAACAGGCGGCCACCAGGTGCGCCGCCGCCCATGCAAACACTCGTTTCATCCTTTGGCCCCCACATTGCAGACAAAGTCAAACTGGCCCTCCGCCTCGTTCCAGGCGTACACCGCCGACTGGTTTTCGCAGCCCGCCAGCCCGTCGCTGAAGAGGGCGGCGTAGCCGGCGGCAAAAAGGGTGTCGCTGCGCTCGATGAACACATAATCACAGCCCCGCTCGCGGATGCAGGCCAGCAGTTCTTCGGCGGTGTAGGGGTGGTAGTAGAGGGTGTCCTCCTCCAGCGCCCCCGGCACAGCGAAGGTGCCGCCGCCGCCCTGGCCCTCGGTGCCGCTGTAATCCAGATACCAGGGGTAGAGCTCATAGGAATAGAGGAACCAGCGGCTGCCGTCGTCCCCCTGGCTGACAAAGAAGATATGGGCGTCCTCGGGCACCGCCGCCTGCACCTGCCGCGCCTCGTCCCGGGTGGCCCACCGCTGGGCGTAGGCCGCATTGCCCCCGCCGAACACGGTGAGGCTGAAGGGCAGCCGCAGCCACACCAGCGCCGCCAGCGCCAGCGTCAGGGCGGCAAAGCCGGTCTGCAAAAGGCCCCGGATGCGCTCAAAGCCCATGGCCCGCAGCACCAGCGCCGCCGCGGCCAGCAGCCAGCCCAGCAGATAGGGGTACATATACCGCTCAAAGCCCACCAGCCCGTCGGACACCTCGTCCCGGAAGACATAGACATAGGTCAGGCCGATGAAAAAGAAGTAGGCGGCAAAGCCCGCGGTGCCCAGCACCGCGAAAAGGCCCGCCTGCCGGCGCAGGGTTTTGTCCTTTGTGAGGATGGCCGCCCCCGCCGCCATGGCAAAGGCCAGGGCAATGACCACCGCGAAGGGGCCCACCATGGTGGTTTTGGAGGCAAAGAGCGCCCGCACCAGCCCGCCCATGATGGTGGAGAACTTCTCGGTGCGGCCGATGCCCAGCAGTTCCTTCACGCCGGTTATGACCATTTCCGCCATGCCCATCTGTTCGGTGCCGCCCACGTTGGAGGTGTCCGCCGTGCTGGCCACCGCCAGATACTTCTGCCAGGATAGGAAGGAGAGGCCGCAGGCGATAAAGAGCCCGGCCCAGCCCGCCGCGGGGCGCGCCCAGCGGCGCAGGGGGGCTTTTTCCGCCAGCAGTCCCAGGAGCCCGTCGGCGGCGATGAGCTCCGCCGCCACCAGCGCCAGGGCAAAGCCGGTGTCCTTTTCCAGGCACAGGGCGGCCAGCGCCAGGACCGAGGGCCACAGCGCCTTCTTTTCATTGATATAGTACACCGCCAGCGCCCCGCCGAAGGTGAGGCCCAGGGGGATGTCCGACAGGGCCGAGGCGTAGAGGTCGGTGGGGCGGGTGACGCTGCCGTAGAGGGTGACCACGAAGGGCAGCAAAAAGCCGAAGCCCAGCGCCGGCACCCACTGCCGGGGCGCGCCCTTTTTGCAGCCGGCGGTGAGGGCGGCGAAGATGGCGATGAGCAGGATGTCGTACCCCGCCAGCACCCGCCATTCGGCGTACCCGCCGAAGAACTGGAAGAACCACCCCAGCACCACCAGGGCCGGGCGGTGGGTGCCCACCCAGGCCCAGCCGATGTCGGCGTTCACATACAGGCCGCCGCTGGTCTTGACGATCCTGGCGGCGGTGCCCCAGAAGGAGAACTCGTCCCAGGTGGAGAACATGGGCTGCCGCCAGGCGAAGAAGGCCAGCAGCAGCGCCGCCAGCACAAAAAAGGCGGCAAAGCCGGGCGCGCCCAGCGCGGCGGCGGGCTGTTTTGCCCCCGCCGGCCGCACCGAAAGCACCCAGGCCGCCGCCGCCAGCGCGAAATAGGCCCAGCCGGCGGGGACCAGCACGCCCAGCATCCCCGCGGCGGAAAACCAGAGCATCGTGGCGCACAGCGCCGCGAAGGGCGCCAGCGGCGCGGGCAGGGCGGTACGCCGCACCATGAGCACGGCAAAGCCCGCCAGCGCCGCCAGCGACAGATAGCTGAAGAGAAGTTCCATACGCAAAAGCTCCCTGCGCCGCTTACGCCTGCTGTTCCAGCCGGCGGCGCATCTTTTCCAGTTCTTCCATCTGGCCCATGTCCATCCAGGCCGACTCGTTGATGGGGTACACCCCCACCGGCAGGCCCTTTTGGCGGTATTCGTCGATCACGTCGGGGAAGCCCACCTTGCGGCCTTCCTCCATTTCTTCCACCACCCGGGGCTCCACCACATAGACCCCGGTGTTGGTGAGGAAGTTCAGTTCCGGCTTTTCCTTCAGGGCGGCGATGGCCCCGTTCTCCCCCATCTCCACCACGCCGTAGGGCACGGTGTAGTGCTTGTAGGCGCAGATCATGGTGATGAGGTTGCCGTGGGCCTTGTGGTACTGGTACACATCGCCGTAGTCCACGTCCAGCAGGGTGTCGCAGTTGGAAAAGAAGAAGGTGCTGTCCAGCTTGCCCTTCAAAAGGCTCAGGCCGCCGCCGGTGCCCAAAAATTCCGTCTCATCCACATACTCCACCTGGTAGCGCAGGTCCTCCAGGTCGCTGAAGTAGGACTTGATCATATTCTTTTTGTAGTTTACCACCAAAACCATCCGCCGACAACCGAAATCGGAGAACCGCTCCAGGATCAGCTCACAGATGGGTTTCTCCCCCACCGGGATCAGGGGCTTGGGCAGGATCTTGGTGTAGGGGTAAAGCCGGGTGCCGAGACCCCCCGCCATCACCACCACCGGGATGTTCGCCTGCTTGCGGTTGTCCACATCGAGGCCCGTGGCGAACACCACGTCCGCCACCTTTCCGTCCCGGTCCAGCAGGGGCAGCGCGTCAATGGTGTATTTTTCCAGCATGGCCCGGGCCGCGCCCCGCTGCTCCAGCGGCAGGCTCTTGGGCGAATAGTTCGCCGCAAGGCGCACCGGGTCCTCCAGCCTGCCTCCCCGCAAAAGGAACTTGCGCAGGTCGCCGTCGGTGAGCACCGCTTTCAGCTTGCCCTGCGGGGCGATGAACAGGATGCGCTGGCCGGTCTCGTCCAGCTGCTTCATGGTCTCGAGGATGGTGGCCTCCTCGCCGATGAACAGTTCTTCCAGTTTCACTCGTCTTCCCCCTTTTCCCGTTTCAGCGTCACGGCGCACCCGGCAAGGCCGGGCAGCGCCGCCAGCCAGAACAGCTGCCACGCCGACGGGATGAAGTATTGCTGCCACGCCGGCCGCTCGTTGAGCACGATGGCGTCCAGTTCCACCGCCACGCCGGCGGTGTCCGCCAGATCCAGCCGCAGCCCCCGCCCGGCAACACGGGGCAGGGTGTATGAAACGCTGCCGTCCGCCCGGGCCTTGGGCCACACCCGCAGAAGGGGCGTGTAGCCAAAGCCCGGCAGATGGTAGTACAGATCCTTTTCGTTGCCGGCCTCGCTGTCGTACCGGGCCACCAGGCGCAGCCGCCGCACCAGCGTGCCGGGCTGCAGCAGCAGCTGGGCGTCGCCGGTGGTGCTGGTGAGCGTCCCGTCGGCGTTTTCCATGTTCACAAGGGTATATTGCCCGGCATCCGCCAGCGTGACGGTCTTTTCTTCCAAAAGGCCGGCGGCATAGAGTGCCTGGTCCAGGGCGAAATTTTCAACCAGCGTCAGCGCCAGCAGGCAGACGCCCAGGGCGTAGAGCGCCCGGAAGGGGCGGCGGCGCGCCGTCGCCCAAAGAGTTTTGAGCGCCTTCATCCCGTCACCTCCCCGTTCAAAGACGCGGCGGGCGCCCAGCCCGCTTCGCTTTTTTCGTAGAGGGCGGGGCCTCCCTTCGCGGCGGCCAGGCCGTCGGCGAAAAGGGCGGCATAACTCTCCTCAAAAATGTCGTCGATGGCCGCCACCACAAGGCAGTCCACCTGCTCCTCTTCCAGCAGGGCGGCAAATTCCTCCGCCGTGTAGGGGGCGCTGTATGCCATGCCCTCCACCAGGGCCGGCGCACCGTAGGTGGCGCCCCCCGCGCCGTAGACAAGGGCGGGGCAGAGCTGCTGGTTGAACAAAAACCAGGAAAAGCCCTCGTCCCCCTGGCGGATGAGGAAGGCTTTCTGCCCCGGCTCGATGGCTTCTTTGGCGGCCTTTGCCACCGCCAGTTCGCCGCGCACCGCCGCGTACTCGCCGCCGCCCACCCCCAGCAGGGTGAACTGGGGCTCGACCCCCACGGCCAGCGCCGCGGCGAACACCGCCCCCGCCGCCAGCGCCGCGGCCCGGCCCAGCACCGGGCGCGCCGCCGCCGCGCAGCTGAGGGCCAGCACCGCCAGGGCCAGCAGCAGCCAGCCGCTGTAATAAGAAGCGAAATACCGGGGATAGCTGGCGAGATTTTCCGGGGTGGAGTCCTTTAAAAGGAAGGCGTAGCTGAGCCAGAGCATCAGCCAATAGCCCGCAAAGCAAAAGGAACTGCCCGCGGCGAAGATGGTGGCCCGCAGCCGCGCCCGCTTGCCCGGAGCCAGCAGCACCGCGGCCAGAAAGACGGCCAGCGTCAGCGCCGCCACCGCCGCGCCGGTGCCAAACACCGACACCTTGCGGTGGAAAAAGGCGTCCGCCAAAGCGCCGCCGTACTGCCAGAACAGGTCACGCCGGGCCTCGAAGTAGCTCTCCGCCGGCAGGCCCAGCAGCAGTTTGAGTCCATTGGCCACCACCGCGGGCAGGCTGGCGGAAGCGGTGTCGCCCATGCCGCCGGCGGCGGCGTTGCGCCGCACCAGGCCCGTGATGTAGTTGTTCCAGAGCAGGTATTGGGCGGCGGGCGCGGCAAGGCAGGCGGCGGCAAAGCCCAGCCGGGCGGTCAGGGCTTTTCTCCCGCGCTGCTCTCCGGCGGCAAACAGCGCCGCGTCCAGCGCCACCAGCCCGGCCGCGGCAAGGCCCAGCACAAAGGTGTTGCTTTTCACGTTCGCCGCCAGCAGCAGCACCGGCAGGGTGAGCCACCGGGCGGCGGGGCCCTGTTCCTTCGCGGCCAGCCAGAAGGCCACGGCCCCGCCAAAGAGCATGCCGGCGGGCAGGTCACCCAGAAATTCCAGCCAGGAGGTGTTCAACAGGGCGGTATGGCCCGCCACCGTCACCAGCGTGGGCACCGTCAGGCCCGCCAGAAAGAGCGGCCCGGCCAGCCGGGCCTTTTTCGCGCAGCCCGCTGCGGCGGCCACCGCGGCCAGCAGCAAAAGGTCGGCGGCGAAGATGGCCCGCCAGGGGGCGAACGAGCCGAACAGCTGGAAGAAGAAGCTGGCCAGCGGCAGCGCCGCCAGTTCGGTCATCTGCCAGGGCAGGCCGGTGTCGCAGACGGTGTAAAGAGCGCCCGTCTCGCTGGTGAGTTTCGCGGCGGTGCCCCAGAAGGAGTATTCGTCAAAGTTTAAAAACTCCGGCCGCAGGGCAAAAAGGCCCACGGCCAGGGCCAGCGCCAGCGCCCAGAACAGCTTTGCGGCGGGGTCTGCCAGCGCCCCGGCCAGCGGGCAGCGCTGCCCCTTTTTCCTTGCCAGCGCGGCCTCGAGGCCGCCGCCCAGGATGCCCAGCGCCGCCAGCGCAAGGCCCGCCGGGCGCAGCGCGCCCAACATCCCCGCCGCCAGCAGCCAGAGTTCCGCCAGGGCCAGCGCCGCCAGCGGCGCGGCGGCGGTGGGAAGTCCCCCGCGGCGGGTGAGCAGCGCGCTGCCGCCGAAGAGGGCCGCCAGCATCACCAGCAGGCCGATCAGTTCGCCCCAGGCCACGGCAGGCCCTCCCTTCCTTCGTTGTGTTTTTTCACAGGGCCAGAATGGCCTCGATCACCCGGTCGCACTGGGCCTCGGTGAGGTTCGTGGAGCAGGGGATGTTCACGATGCGCCGGCGGTAGTCCCGGGCGATGCCCATGGCGTGCGTCTCGTTGCGGCCATAGTCGCACTGCTCGTTGATGAGGGACCACACCGGGCGTGTCTGGATGCCCTGGGCCTGCAGCCGGGCGATCACATCGTCCCGCTCCAGGCGGTCGGGCAGCAGCAGGCTGTAGAACCAGTGGTTCGACCGGGTGCCCGCCCGGAAGGGCAGCATGGAAAAACCCTTCACCCCGTCCAGGGCAGCCTTGTACTGCTCATAGCGGACGGTCTTGTGGTCGATGAAGCCCTCCAGCAGCTCCATCTGGGCAAGGCCCAGGCAGGCGTCGATGTTGGTCATGCGGTAATTGTAGCCCACTTCGTCGTGCCTGAACTGCAACAGGTCGGTCTTGGCCTGGGTGGACAGGTGCTTTGCCCGCGCCGCCCACTCCGGGTGATTGGAGACCAGGGTGCCGCCGCTGCCGGTGGTGATGATCTTGTTGCCGTTGAAGCTGAAGGCGCCCACGTCGCCCATGGTGCCGGCGAATTTGCCCGCAAACTCCCCTTCCGTGTATTTGGTGCCCAGGGCCTCGGCGGCGTCCTCGATGAGGGTGAGTTTATAGTTTTTCGCGATGCGCAAAAAGCGGGGCATGTCCGCCATGTTGCCGAACACATGCACCAGCACCAGCGCCGACACCTTGGCCCCGGTGCGCTTGTTGTACAGGCCGTCCGCCTTCAGTTCGCACCGGTTTGCGCAGAAGTCCTCCACCGCGTCCGGGTCCATGGTGGCGGTCTCGTCGCAGCCGAAGAACACCGGCTCGGCCCCCACATACCGGGTGGTGGGGTTCACCGAAGCGATGAAGGTCAGCGCCGGCACGATCACCTCGTCGCCGGGGCGGATGCCCGCCGCCAGCGCCGCCAGATGCAGCGCCGCCGAGCCGGAGGCGCAGCATACCGCCTCGGGCATACCCAGGTATTTGGCCATGCACTGCTCCATCTCGCCCACCTTGGCCCCGCTGGTGGACACCCAGGCGCCCTCCAGCGCTTCGTCCACATACTTGCGCTCGTTGCCGCAGAAGTTGGGCACCGAAAGGGGAATGAACTCGCTCATCGTTAAGACCTCGCTTTTATTTAGTTTCATCGTCTTTTTTCAGAAGTGCGCCCAGCGCCCGCCGCAGCTGGCAGGCCGCCGCCAGCGCCGCCGGGGGCGCCAAAAGCAGCAGCAGCGCCGCGCCCCGGCCGGGCACGAAGGCCGCCAGCGGCCACTGATCGGGGTTAAACACCACCCCGTCCAGCCGGGTGACCACGCCGCCCTGGCTGTCCGGGTCGATGCGCACCTCGCTCACCCGCACGCCGCCCAGATCGAAGGTGTAGACGTCGGGGGCGGTCAGGGTGCCGTAGACCGACTGGCGGGGGGAAAAGTCCGCCTGGCCCGGCGTTTTCCAGTAGAGCATCACCGCCTGGGGCGGGCTCTCGTGCTCGATAAAAAGCCAGACGGTGTTGAGATAGGCATCCCCCTGCCACAGCAGCTGGGCGTCGCCGTCGGTGGAGATGTACCACGGGCCCTCCTCCCCCGCGTCGTAGGGCTCGATGCCCACAGGGGTGAAGTCCTCCAGCGAAAGGCTTTGGGTGGCCGCCAGGCCCTGCCGGGCGTGCCAGGCGGTCTTTGCAAGGCTGGCGCAGCCCAGCAAAAGCCAGATCGCAAGGCCCGCCGCCCAGGCCAGGAGGAGAGGTCTCAGTTTTTTCATGCCGCGCCTCCTTCCACCGGTGTCCAGCGCACGGTGTCACCGTCGTACTGGATGGACAGCAGCACCGGCTCGTCGGGCTTGTCGTCCGGCAGGCCCTCGCAGCCGAAAGCGGGGCCGATCACGTCGGCGATGTAGTCGTCGCTGGCGTCCACCAGGATGTGCGTGTATTTTTTGTCCAGCAGGAAGAGACGCAGGTCGTCGGCGTCCGCCACCGTCTGATAGCTGTACACCTCCGGCACCCCCTCCCCCGCCGCCTCGGGCGGAACGAGGTTCATGTGGGTGGTGTCCCAGTTATAGTCACCCTCGTGGCCGTAGCCGAAGCCGCCGAAGCCCCGGGCCAGGGTGGCGTTCAGTTCAAAGCCGTAGTAGTTCCAGCGGATTGCGGTATCCCCCTGGCTGATGAGCAGCACGGTGTCCGACCAGTCGAGAAGGCCGTTCACCGCCTCGGCCCGCTGTTTCACATCCTGGCGCACCGAGTACACCGAGCGGGGGTAGTTCCAGAAGCCCGCGGTGGGCAGGCCCCGCCAGGCGATGAGTACGCAGAAGCCCGCCAGCACCGCCGCGGGCAGAGCCCCCGCCAGCTTCGCCATCCGGCTTTCGGCGGCGGCGTACCGGGCCAGCAGGCCCAGCGCCATCAGGAAAAAGCCCATGTAATAGGGCCCGATGTAGCGGATGTAGTCCTGGAGGTTGGCCGCGTCGGTCTCCCGGAAGTTGTAGACATAGAGGAACAGATGGAAGACGAGGAACGCCCCCAGCGCCAGGGTGCCGAACACTCCCAGGCACACCGGGCGCAGCCGTTCGCCTTTGGGCGCCGCCAGCGCCGCCGCGGCCAGCACCAGCCAGATGAGGGCAAGGGCCAGCGCGCCGCCCCCCAGCAGGCAAACCGGGATGGTGAAGGGGCTGGCCAGCATCGCGTTTCGCACCTGGGCGAACTTTTCGGTGGGCTCCATAAGGCCCAGCAGCTGCGCCACCCCCTCGGCCATGGCCTGCCCCTGGGTGACCTCGTGGATCTCGCTGCCCACGGTGGTCTTGCCGAGACCCGTCACCGCCGCCACATAGCGGCTCCAGCCAAGGTAGGCAAGGCCGCCGGGCAGGATGGTCAGCAGGGCGAGGGCGGCGTCCTTCAGCCGCCGCGGCAGCCGGCGTTTGGGCGCGCAGAAGAGCCGGTCGGCGCAGACCAGCCCCACGGCGATGCACCCGTAGGCAAGGCCCACGTCCTTGGTGAGCACCAGGAAGGCCGCCAGCAGCGCGGTGAGGGCGAGGGCCGCGACAGGGCGCTCCCGCAGCGAAAAATAGACGCAGAGGGTGGCCCCGAACACAAACCCCAGGGGCAGATCGCCCATGAAGGAGAGATAGATGTTGGAGATGCCGCCCAGGGACGGCGCGCTGAAGAAGTAGGGCACCAGAAAGCCGCAGGCGGCGGCCACGGCGGCCCCCGCTTTGGAAAGGCAGGGCAGGCTGGCCACGGCGGCCACCGCGGCGGCCAGCAGCGCGTCGACGGCGAAATAGGCCGACCACTCGGAGAAGCCCGCGCCAAAGAACTGGAAGAGGTAGCTCACCAGCATCAGCGCCGGGGTGGCGGTGCGGGCCAGCAGGTTGCCCGGCGCCGCCGGGTGCAGCATGTCGTGGAGTTTGGTGAGTTTGGCCGCCGAGCCCCAGAGGCTGAACTCGTCGGTCTGGGTGAACATGGGCTGCGTGGCGGCGAACACGACCAAAAAGAAGGCGGCCGCCAGCACAAAGGTCGCAAACCCGGGGGTCAGCAGTTCCCTGAGCGCGCCGGCCAGCTCTCTTTTATACGCCAGCCACGCCGCCAGCGCCGCGGCGGCCAGATAAAAGGCCCAGCCGCCGGCCCTGAGCAGGCCGACCCCCCCCCACAGGCACAGCCAGAGGGAGGCGCCGGCGATCACCGGCAGGGCCAGCAGGCCCGCGTCCAGTTTAAAGCGGCGGGCCAGGGCGGCGCAGTAGAGGCTCACAGCCGCAAGCGCCAGTATCCCACTGAAAAGCGGCAAGGGCGCCGCCTCCTTTCTTTATGTTACTTGATGACATACACCGGCCCGATGATGTAGTGCTGGAACAGCAGCACCGCCCCCAGGGCCCCGAACACCGCCGAGACGCCCAGCGACACCCGCCGGGCCTTGGCCTGCCCGGAAGCGAGGCGGGGTTCCAGCACATGACTGAGCAGCGCCGCCACCAGCACGAAGAGCATCAGGAAGGCGGGCAGGAAATACCGCGCCTGCAGGCCGATGATGCGGATCATGCCCACCGGGGTGCTGGTGATGTACATGGCGGTGGCAGCACCCGCCATGTAGACGACGCTCAAGGCCCCCAGGCCAAAGGCGGGCATGGGCTTGAGACTGCTTTTTTCATGCACCGAGAGGGCCGCCGCGAAGAGCAGCACCAGCGGGCTGACAAAGCTGATGAAGGGCACTTCCAGGTCGAGGGCGCCGAACAGGCCCAGCTGCCCCAGGAAGAAGTTGTTTTCGTAAAAGCTGCCCAGCAGCACCGCCGCGTAGCGGAAGGGGTTTGCCAGGATGCCCAGCAGCTGAGGCAGTTCCGCCGCGCCCTCGATCTGCCGGCCCACATAGGGGTAGTTGAAGCGGAAGGCGGTGCCGTACCAGTCGAACAGCTTGCCCAGCGCAAGGCCGCCCACGAGGCAGCCCGCCGCCAGCTGCCACTTTTTCACCCGGGTCTTCCAGGCGGAGCGGGGCAGCACCAGCGGCAGCACCACCCACAAGAGGCTGATGTAGGGCTTGGCCAGATTCATCATCAGGAACGCCGCGATGAACACGGCGATGTCCTTATTCAGGATCTCGTCCTTGCAGTAGAAGCTGGCCACAAGATAATAAAAGCCCAGCAGGGTGGCGTCGTAGCTCACCGAGGCCGCCATGTAAAGGCTCAAAGGCAGCAGCATGAAGGCGGTGAACACCGGCTTGTAGCGTTTGCAGTTTTTCAGCGCCAGCCAGCACAGGGCCGTGTAGGCCGCCAGATTCGCCAGCCGCGCGGCGTACAGGCAGCCCAGTGCCCCCAGGCCCACAAGGCGGGCCACCAGGATGCCCAGCGCCTGCGGCAGCATGGAGAGGGTCATGAAGAAATAGGGCTCGCCCACCGATTCTTCGGCGGGCTGGCCGTCAAAGTAGGCGGCAAAGCCGTCGGCAATGCTCTCCACCCGGCCGTCCTCCCCCCGCTGTTTGAGGGCATAGCCCGCGGTGGTATAGCTGCGCTCCTCCCCGTCCTCGGTGTAGGAGAGGCCCTGGCTGGTGTGGCTGGCCACCCACGCGCCGGGGAAGCTCTCCACCAGCTTTGCCACGTCGTCAGGATAGATGCGGTCGTGGTCGAAGGTGAGACGGCCCTGGCTCAAAGAGTAGCTGCGCAGGAAGTGGGCCGTCTCGTCCGGCACCTGCAGCGGCGGATTCGCAAAGCAGAACAGCGCCCCGCAGAGGAAGATGGCAAGGGCCGCCTTGGCGTCGAAACCGCGCAGTTTCCCGCCGGCCCACACCGCCAGCGCCGCGGCCAGCACAAACACCGCCGCCGCGCCGTAGAGCAAAAGGGCGGGTACGCCCCGGTCGTCGAGATAATACACCACCCGCCAGTAGTACATGAAGGCCAAAGCGCCGGCCAGCGCGGCCGCAAGGCCCAGGGCGGCAAGCGCCGGGCGGGGCGGGCGTTTAAAGTGTTTGAAAGATAACTTTTGCACCAAAAAACCTCGTTCGTTTTGTGTTGCGGCCAAGGGCCTTTAAAAACGGCATATGCCGGGCCGGCCTCTCCGCAGAGGGCCTCCCGGCAGCCGGAACGGCCCGGCGGCAGCCGGGCCTTGTTTACAGATTGTACACGTCGGGCTTGTAGCGCTCCATGTTGCCCCGCAGAAACTCGATGGTGGCGGCCAGCCCCTGCTCGAAGGTGTAGGCGGGCTTCCAGCCGGTGAGCTTGTGCATCTTGGTGGCGTCGCCCAAAAGGCGCTCCACCTCGCTGTCCTTCGGGCGCAGGCGCTGGCTGTCGCAGACGATCTTCGCCTCGGGGTTGATCTGGCGGATGAGTTCGTTGGCCAGATCGCCGATGGAGTGCTCCACCCCGGTGGCGATGTTCACCTCCTGGCCGATGGCCGCCTCGCAGCCGCCCAGGGCCATGAAACCGGCGACGGTGTCCTTCACATAGTTGAAGTCGCGGGTGGGCTCCAGGCTGCCCAGTTTTATCTCGGTGCGGCCCGCCAGCAGCTGGGTGATGATGGTGGGGATCACCGCCCGGGCGCTCTGGCGGGGGCCGTAGGTGTTGAAGGGCCGCACGATGGTGACCGGCAGCTCAAAGCTGCGCCAGAAACTCTCGGCCAGCCGGTCGGCGCCGATCTTGGTGGCGGAGTAGGGGCTCTGGCCCTGGAAGGGGTGGTTTTCGTCGATGGGCACATACCGGGCGGTGCCGTACACCTCGCTGGTGGAGGTGACCAGCAGGCGCTTTGTGCCCACCTGCCGCGCCGCGTTCAGCACGTTCAGGGTGCCCTTGATGTTGGTGTCCACATAGCTGTCGGGGCTGTGGTAGCTGAAGGGGATGGCAATGAGGGCCGCCAGATGATAGACGATCTCCTGGCCCTCCATGGCGCAGCGCACGCCGTTGGGGTCGCGGATATCGCCCATGAACACCTCGATCTCGTTTTTGATCTCAGGGGGCAGGGTGTCCAGCCAGCCCCAGGTGCCGAAGGAGTTGTACAGGCAGAATGCCTTGACCTTTTCGCCCTTTTTGACCAGTTCCTCGGTGAGATGGCTGCCGATAAAGCCGTCGGCGCCGGTGACCATGACGGTGTGTGCCATACTTGCGCTCCTTTTGACAACGGGCGGCGGGCCCGGTTTTTCGAAAAATTATTCGAAAACAGTATACCCTATTTACGGCCGGATTTCAACCGCCTGCGCCCTTTACACCGCAGTACAAAACAGATATAATAACTTAGATACTGCCCTTTTCACGGGTTTGGAAGGAGGCCGCCGGGGTGAGTTTTCAGAGTTTTTCCTACTTTGCGTTCCTGCCCGTGGTGGCTTTTCTGTACCTGAAGGTGTGCCCGGCCCGCTTTCAGAGCGGCCTGCTGCTGGCGGCGAGCGCCGTGTTCTACTGGGCGAACCGCCCCGCGGGGGATGCCTGGCCCGGCGCCTGGCCGCTGGTGCCGCTGGCGGTGCTGGCGGCGGTGTGCCTGTTCGTCTGGCGGATGGGGCTTGCCCTTGCCCGCAAAGAGAGCAAGGGCCGGCTGCTGGCCGCCGCCGTCGTCGCCCTGCTGGCGGTGCTGGCGGTGTTCAAGTACTTCAACTTCCTTGTGCCGGTGCTGCCCCTGGCCCCCGGCCTTCTCCACGCCCTGCCCTTTCCCCTGGGCATCAGCTTTTACACCTTCGCCGCGGTGAGCTATCTGGTGGACGTGGCCCGGGGCGACATGGAGCCGGAGCAAAATTTTGTGAACCTGGCGGCCTTCCTCTGCTTTTTCGGCACCATCACCGCCGGGCCCATCTGCCGCGCGCGGCTGGTGCTGCCCCAGCTGCGGCAGGAGCACCGCTTTGACGAGGGCCCCACCGTGCGGGCGCTGCAGCTGTTCGCGTTGGGCCTCTTTAAAAAGGTGGCGGTGGCGGACGTTCTCATGATGTATGTCCGGCCCGTCTTTTCCGACGCCGCCGGCCACGGCGGGCCGGCGCTCGTGGCCGCCACCGTGGGCTACACCCTCTATCTCTATTTTGATTTCGCGGGCTACTCCGAGATGGCCCGGGCCAGCGCCCTGCTGCTGGGCCTGGAAATTCCCGAAAACTTCAAAACGCCCTTTTTCGCCGCCAACTTCTCCGGCTTCTGGAGCCGCTGGCACATCAGTCTTTCCGGCTGGCTGCAGGACTACCTCTTCACCCCTCTCGTCTGGGCAGACGCCTCCAAACTGCCCCTCATCGGGCGGCGGGTGAGCCGCCTTTCGCCGGTGCTGTGCGTCTTCATCGTGTTTTTCGTCTCCGGCTTCTGGCACGGCAGCACCCTGCCCTTTGTGGTCTGGGGCTTTTTGCAGGGCGTTTACCGCGCCGGGGAGGAGCTCATCCACCAGAAGTTCGGCAAGCCAAAAAAGAAGGCCCCCGCCCGGGTGCTGTGGGCCAAGCGGGCGGCGGTGTTCGCCCTGTGGGCCTTCGGCATGGTGTTCTTCGCCGCCGGCTCCGAGGTGGGCGGCAGCGGGATGGGCCAGGCCTTTGCCGTGCTGGCCGGCTTTTTCCGGGATTGGAGCCCCGCCCGCTTTGCCGCCGAGAGCTGGCAGGCGGTGCTGGACGGCTTCTACGCCCAAAACCTGATGGCGGCGGCCTGGTGCGCCTTTCTGGTCTGCACCCTGGCGCTGGCGGTGTGGTTTGACTGGCAGCGGGCCTTCCGCTTTAAAAACAAGAGCGCCGAACTGGTGCTGCAAGCGCAAAAAGGCACGACGCGCTGGGCGCTCTACTACGCGCTGGTGCTGGCCATCTTCGGCGGTCTTTTGATGGCCAGCGGCGGCTTTGGCGGCGCAAGCTTTGCCTACGGCGGCTTTTGACCGGCGCTGCATGGCATCGGGCCATGCAGCATAAACACAGCGAAAGGAGGCGCGGGAATGCGCGGCATCTTAAAAAAGCTGGCGCTGCTGGCAGTGCCGGTGGCGGCGTATTTCTGCGTCTTTGCCGCCTTCGAGCCCAACAACTACTTCGGCCTCAAGGTCTCCACCTCCAGCGAGGCGCCGGTGGCGCGCCTCAAAGCCTACGCCGCCGACCCCGGCGCGCGCATCATCGTGGGGGATTCGCGCCTTGCCCACTTCGACATGGAGCAGGTGGAACAGGTCAGCGGCCGGCCCTGGCAGAACCTGGCCTTCGGCGGGGCCTCCCTGCGGGAGGGGGTGGACGTGGTGAACTGGGCGCTGGAGCAAAACCCGAACCTTGAGGAAGTGGTGTTCGGTCTCTCCTTCTACACCGTCACCGAGACCTACGACGCCGACCGGATGAGCACGCTGGAGGCCACCCTGACGAACCCCCTGGCCTACATGTTCAACCTGGAATACAACGTGAACATGCTCACCGCCCTCTCCGAGCGGCTGCGGGGCATCCCGGGCGGCAGCGCGGAGGAGACCGGCGACTGGGTCTACCCCGAGGACTACACCGGCCCCGACGGCACAGTGTACCCCCTGCACACCCGCCTTGCCACCTACCCCGAGGCCCTTTTGCCCCGGTGCAGGGGCTGGACGCTCAACGCCGAGCAGCTGGCCCGCTTTTGCCAGATGGCCGAAACCTGCCGGGAGAAGGGTGTGAAACTGACGGTGGTGCTGCCCCCCATGGCGGACATCGTGCTCACCGACGCCTGCATGCCCTTTGGCATCGACGAGGCCATGGCCACGGAATTTTTGCCCCAGCTGGCGGAATGGGCCGAGGAATACGGCTTTGCCGTGCTGGATTATGAGTGGGCTGACCGCCCGGACTTTGACGACGACAAGCAGTTTTTTGACGGCTTTCATCTGGACACCCGCTACGGCCTGCCCCTGTGGGTGGACCAGCTTTTTTCCGACATCGGATAACTTTGCCAAAGGGAGGCGCCCGGGATGGGGCTTGACTTTTTGATTTTGTACGAGCACACGGTGCGGGAGTATGAGAGCGACCTTTTGCTCAAGCTGGAACTGGAGCGCCGGGGCTACACCGCCGAGATCCGCCAGCTGCTGGACCGCAAAAAGCTGAAATACTTCACCTGGAAAAAGCCAAAGGTGCTCGTTTCCAGCTGCATGTACGACAACGAGGCCATCAACAGCCACGTCTACAACAACATCGGCCGGTGCGACAAGATCGTGAACCTGCACTGGGAGCAGATGCTCAGCGACACCCAGGAGGCCGCCGACTGGTTCAACATGAACGGCAACGCCAAAAAGTGTGTGCAGACCTGCTGGGGCCGCCGCACGGCAGACCGGCTCATCGCCCACGGCATGAAGGAGAAGAACACCCCCGTCACCGGGGCGGTGATGATGGACTTTCTGCGCCCGGAGTTCGCGGGGTATTTCAAATCCAAGGAGGCCCTGTGCGCCGAGCACGGGCTGGATCCGGCCAAAAAGCTGCACCTGTACATCTCCAGCTTCGGCTACGCCAGCATGACCGACGCGGAGGTGAAGGAACTCAGCGAGATGGCGGGCACCGATTTTTCCGGCTTTGCCGCCACCAACCGGGTGAGCATGGCCGAGACGCTGGACTGGTTCGACCGGTATCTGGCCGGCCACCCGGAGGTGGAACTGGTCTACCGCCGCCACCCCAGCGAGTGGAACAGCCCGACGCTGACGGCCCTGGCGAACAAGCGGCCGAACTTCCACGTCATCTTCTCGGACAGCGTCAAGCAGTGGATCGTCGCGGCGGACTCCATCTCCATCTGGATGAGCACCGCCATCGCCGAGGTGTACATGGCGGGCAAGAGCTGCCACATCCTGCGCCCGGCGCCCATCGAACACGAGTACGACCCGGTGATCTACGCCGGGGCGAAGTACATCACCAATTACGAGGATTTCTCCGCCGCCATGGACGAGGACGAGCCCCCCTTCCCCATTGAAAAAGAGGTCATCGAGGGCTACTTTGACCCCAGCCCCATCCCCGCCTACAAGCGCATGGCCGACCTTTTGGAGCAGGTGTATCAGGAGCCGCCCCGGGATCATCCCATGGGCGAGGGCTTTACCCCCCATTTCAACTGGCTCAAGTTCTTTGCTTTGTGGGGGGTGCACATCCTGTTCGCGCTGCGCCTGTCCCCCAAAAAAGTGTTCTTCTTCCACAAGGGTCTGGCGGATTTCGCCCAGCGCATCTACGGCTATGTGGAAAAAGCCTATGTGCCCAAGGCCCAGGCCAAAGCCATGGAGGCGCGCATCGCGCCCTTTGTGAAGTAAAGGAGGCGGGCCGTTGAACGCACAGCTGCGCAAAAATCTTGTTTTCAATACGGCGGGCAGCCTGCTGTTCTATCTGTGCCAGGCGGCGCTGAACCTGCTGGTCACCGCCCTGGCGGGCGTTGCCGCCAACGGCATGCTGGCCACCGCCATGACCATCGCAAACGTCTGCCTGTCGGTGGCAAGCTTCGGCATGCGCACCTTTCAGGTGTCCGACCTTTCCGGCAAATACGCCGACCGCACCTATCTGCGCAGTCGCTACGTCACCCTGGCGGCGGCGGGGGCGGGCTGCCTGGTGTTCGCCTTTGTCAACAGCTACTCCGCCGCCCAGCGGTGGGTCATCGCCCTCTACACCGCCTACCGCCTGGTGGAAAGCTGGTCGGACGTGTGGCACGGCTACCTGCAAAGGGGAGAGCGGCTGGACGTGGTGGGCGTCAGCTTCGGGGTGCGGGGCCTGGTCACCGCCGGCACCGTGACCCTGGGTCTCGTGCTCACCCATGATCTTGTGCTCACCCTGGCGGCGCTCTTTGCTCTGAACGCCGTCTATGTGCTGGCGGTGGACATCCCCCTGGCCCGGCGGCAGGCCGACCTTGCCAAGAAAGGCGGCGGCAGCGTGTGGGCCCTGCTGGCCGAGTGCGCACCGCTGGCGGTGTACGCCGCGCTGAACACCTCCATCCCCTCGGTGCCCCGCTACTTCTGCGAGCGGGTGCTGGGCACGGTGAAGATGAGCTATTTCAACAACGTGTTCCTGCCGGTGCTCATCCTGCAGGTGGCGGTGATTTACCTTTTCGTGCCCTTCATCACCACCTTCGCCCGGCTGTGGAACCAAAAAGACAAAGCGGGCTTTTTCCGGGGCCTTGCCCTGTTGGGGGCGGCCCTCGCCGCCATGTGGGCCGCCGGGGCTGCCGGGGTGGCGCTGCTGGGGCGGTGGGGCCTCTCCATCCTCTACCCCACCAGCCCGGAAATTCTGGACTACGCGCCCCTCTTGCAGCCGCTGGTGCTGGCCACCGTCTGCACCGTGGCCGCCACGGTGCTGTGCCACCTGCTCACCATCGCCCGGGGCATGAAGGAACTGATCCTGGGCAACCTGGCGGGCCTCGCCGCCGCGGCGGCGGTGAGCGTGCCGCTGCTGGCCGCTTTCGACGTGTACGGCGCGGCCTACGCCACCATCGCCGGCATCGGGGTGCAGGCGGTGTGCCTGCTGGCCTTCCTGCTGGCAAAATGCCGCAGGCAGTTCGCCTGAGTTTTCAAAAACGCAAAAAGCCCCGCGAAGGAAGATCCCTCGCGGGGCTTTTGCGTTTTGCGGAGCGTTCAAAACACCACCCGCAGCCGGAACCATCCCTTCTCCCAACTGCACAGACACTCGGCGCCGTACTGCCGGCAAATGCTGCGGATGGAGCGCATGCCCACCCCGTGCCCCGGCTGCGTGGCGACGGGGAAGCCCTCCCCGTCCCACAGGGGCGGCCGGACGCAGGGGTTTTCCACCTCGATCATCAACCGGGGCGAGGCGATGGAACGGCAGCGGAGCACCCGCTGTTCGCGGGGCAGTTCCCCGCAGGCCTTTATGGCGTTTTCCAGCCCGTTGGCAAGCAACATCGCGAGTTCCGCCGACGGCGCCGGGAGTTCGGCGGGAAAAGCCATCCGGCACTCCACCCGCACGTCCCGCTCCTGCGCCTGGGAAAAGTAGAAATCCAGCACCGCGTTCAGCACCGTGTCGGCACACCAGCGCCGCTGTTCTGTCTTTTCCAGCCGTCGCCGGGCCTCCCCTATAAAGTTGAGGGCGGCTTCGGTCTGCCCGTCTTCCACCAGGGCGGCCAGCGTGTTCAGCCGGTGGCGCATATCATGGCGCTCGATGCGCGCCCGCTCCTCGGCGGCGTGGGCCGTCTCCAGCCGTGACCGCAAGGCGTCCCGCTGCAGGGCCGCCATCTCCCTGTCCTGACGTTCGCCGGCCTGGCGGCGCACCAAGTCGAACAGCGCCATCAGCACCCCGTAAACGCTTACCATCAAAAAGGTCAGAAAGGGCTTGAGCACCGTGGCGGCGGGCGTTTGGCCCACAAAGTCGGGCAGCAGCACGAACATGGCGATGTAATACATCACCAGCGGCAGGCACAGCAGCGGCCAGCCGCCCACCTGTTCCACCACTTCGAAATACAGCGGGCGCAGCCGCTTTACGAAGAACCAGAGCACCCCCGGCGTGACCAGGGCGTAGCCCAGGATCAGGCCCCAGGGCCGCAGCCCGGAGGCCAGATAGAACTGGTTGCTTGCGTGCTGCACAAAAAAACAGAGCAGAACGCCGGACAGAAACTGAAAGAACACCCGCCACTGGCGCTGGCAGCTGATATAAAACGTCAACGCCAACAGGGGCGGATGATTGAGCAGCGGGAACAGTTTCACATAGAGCGTATCCCCCGCCAGCCGGAACACCACCGTGTTGAGGAGCGCCAGCACCCCGGCCAGCGCCGCCACCAGTCCCCAGACCCGCCGCGGGGAAAAACGCGGTTTTAAAAAGAGTATCAGCACCGCCGTTCCCAGTGCGATGCAGAAAAGGCATCCGTACAATACAATCATTCGTTTTCCTCCAGCCGGGGCCCGGCCGGGCGCCTGAGGTTCCGCGGCGGCTTTGGTCGCCGCCCGCATCGCGCCCGCCCCTTGTTCATGACCATTGTATCATGCCCGCGCGCTCCATGTAACACCCATTCCGGGCATTTTCGTCCGGTTTCATCCTTTTTTGCGGATATGCGCCCGCGGCGCTCCCCTGTCCGCCTCCTCGCCGGGACCTCGTGGGCGCCGTCGTTCCCCCCCCGGGACAGGGCTGTGCCGTTTTTACAAAAAGGCTGGTATCCCCGCGGCCGCCGTGGTATAATAACGCCGTTGGAACCATTCGACTTTTTTACAGGGAGGTACCTACCCGTGAAATACTGCAAAAAGTGCACCATGCCCGATACCCGCCCCGGCATCACCTTCGATTCCGAGGGTGTCTGCAGCGCCTGCCGCCACTACGAGAGCCGCTCCAAGGTGGACTGGGACGCCCGCTGGAAGGAGTTTGAGGCCCTGTGCGACAAGTACCGCGGCATGAACGGCCCCGGCGGCTACGACTGCGCCGTGGCGGTGAGCGGCGGCAAGGACAGCCACTTCCAGGTGTACATCCTGAAAGAGGTCATGAAGATGAACCCCATCCTCTTCAGCGTGGAGGACAACTTCCCCATGACCGAGGCGGGCAAGCACAACCTGAAGAACATCTCCGAGACCTTCGGCTGCACCATCATCAGCTGCAAGCCCAACATCAAGGCCCAGAAGACCCTGATGCGGGCCTTCTTTGAGAAGTACGGCAAGCCCACCTGGTATGTGGACCGGCTGATCTATACCTTCCCGCTGCACATGGCCCTCAAGTTCAACACGCCTCTGCTGTGCTACGGCGAGAACGTGAGCTTTGAGTACGGCGGCGCGGCGGACGAGGAGACCTATTCCGCCCGGGGCCAGATCGAGAACGGCGTGGCGGTGGGCTTCCCCACCGAGGAGCTGCTCAGCTACGGCGTGAGCGAGAACGACCTGGCGCTGACCAACGCCCCCACCGCCGAGGAGCTGGCCAAACTCGACCCCTTCTACCTGAGTTACTTCCTGCCCTGGAACAGCTACAAGAATTACCAGCTGGCCAAGAGCCGGGGCTTCCACGACCTGACCCACGAGTGGGACCGCACCCACCACGCCGAGAACTTCGACCAGATCGACAGCCGGGCGTATCTTGTGCACAGCTGGCTGAAGTACCCCAAGTTCGGCCACGCCGCCGCCACCGACTACACCGCCCGCTACATCCGCTACGGCATGATGACCCGTGAGGAGGCCATTCCCGTCATCAAGGCGCGGGACGGCGCGCTGGACCCCCTGTGCGTGCGGGACTTCTGCGAGTTCTGCGGCTACAGCGAGGCGGAATTCTGGGCCGTCATCGACAAGTTCTACAACCGGGACATCTTCTACAAGGACGAGTTCGGCCGCTGGATGCTGAAGGAACCCATCTGGGAAGAGAAATAAGCGCTTCGCGGGCGCCCCTTTGCGGGGGCGCCTTTTTTTGACGGCGGCGGGGGCTGGTTTGGCCGGGAGACTGCTTTGCCGCGCCCGCCGGCACCGTTTTTGCCCGTTGCCGCCCGCACAGCGCGCTGCGGACCCGTCAAAGTCCGCCATCCTTTAGCGCCGCGCACCGTCTTTTCGCCCCCGCTCCCTCGCATCCTGCGCCGCCCGCGGGGTGCGCCCTTTGCACCGGCCCGCCTTTCCCCCTTCGCGCGCCATCTTTTTGCCTCCCGCTCCCCCGTGCCCCGCGCTGCCCGCCCGGCGCGCCGGGCCGTGACAAAAGGCTTACAAAACCGCGCCGCAGGCTGCTTTTGCCCCCTGTTTCTGCTATGATGAAAGCAGGAAAAGGAGGCGCGTGACCATGGTGAAAAAGAGAGTTCTCGCCCTGCTGGCCTGCCTTGGGCTGGCGCTGGCGCTGCCCTTTGCCGCCTTCGCGGACATGGGCCCCAAGCCCAGTGTGGAGGTGCAGACCGCCGGCCTTGACCAGGATTGCTGGGTCACCCTGCTGGCCGAGCAGACCGTCATCGGTCCCTGGAACCTGCCCGGCGCCGCCATGCCGGACTGGTTCGAGCCGGAGGAGCAGCCCGCCTGGGAGGCCTTTGCCGCCTATGGGGACCCGGACGGCTACCACTTTTTGCAATGGCAGGCTCGGGTGGCCGACGCTTCGCCCGCCACCTGGAGTTACATGGCGCCGAAGCACTTCAAGATCTTGTTCTGGTTCCCCCAGAGCGGCGGCTACGCCGTGACCGAAGCGCTGGACCGCTACGCCTACGCCGCCGTCTACCGGGTGGATTTTTCCGGCGTTGACCCGGCGGCGGGCGGGGTGCAGACGGTCACCGCCCAAAGAAACTATGACTACGGCGGCGAAGCGCTGGGCCTTGCCGCCCGCTTCGCGCTGACCCTGGCGGTGGAACTGCTCATCGCCCTGCCCTTCGGCTACCTGAAGCGGCCGTACCTGCGGGCGCTGCTGGCCGCGAACCTGGCCACCCAGCTGGCGCTGAACCTGGCCCTCAACCTCACCGCCTACTGTTCTGGCTCCCTTGCCATGTGGCTGCTCTATCCCCTGCTGGAACTGGCGGTGTTCGCGGTGGAGGCGGTGGTGTTCCGCCTCGCCTTCAAAAAGGCGGCGGGCAAGGGCCATCCGGTGCTCTACGCCTTTGCCGCCAACGCCGTCTCCTATGCCCTCGGCCTCTGGCTGGGGAACGTGGTGCCGGCCCTTTTCTGAAAAAGGGGTTGACAAACCCCGCCGCCGCGGGTATGATAATGGCATATTCCCAAAGACGTTGACGAGAAGAGTAGGTTTTCGGCATCGGCCTTTTCCAGAGAGCCCGGGCAGGTGGAAGCGGGCAAGGCACAGGAGACTGAACATGGACTCTGAGTCGCGCGGGCGAGAGGCAGGAGCCTTAAACCCGCGACGGGCGCGCCCGTTAAAGCGCCAGGCTGTAACCGGCTTTTGCCGCCGCAGCCCCAAAGGCTCTTTCCCGCGAGGGGATGGGCGAACCAAGGTGGTACCACGAAGCTTTTTATAAGCTCTCGTCCTTGCATGCGTGCAAGGACGGGGGCTTTTTTGTTTGCCCTTCGGGGCCAAGACCGGTTTGGAGTTGAGAACACAGCATCATGATCGAGATCAAAAACCTGAGCAAAGTATTCACCGAAAAGAGCGGCAAGGTGGTGGCGCTGCAAAACGCCTCCGCTACCATCCAGGACGGCGACATCTTCGGCGTCATCGGCATGAGCGGCGCGGGCAAGAGCACCCTTTTGCGCTGCCTGTGCCTTTTGGAAAAGCCCTCGGAGGGGCAGATCCTGCTGAACGGGCGGGACCTGGCGGCCCTCTCCGGCGCGGACCTGCGCAGCGCCCGCCGGCAGATGGGGGTGGTGTTCCAGGGCTACAACCTGCTGATGCAGAAGACGGTGGCCGAGAATGTGGCCTTTCCTTTGAAGCTGGGCCGGTACGACAAGGCGGCGGTGGCCGCCCGGGTGAAGGAGCTTTTGGAGCTGGTGGGCCTGGCCGACCGGGTACACAGCTACCCCAGCCAGCTGTCCGGCGGGCAGAAGCAGCGGGTGGCCCTGGCCCGGGCCCTGGCCAGCGAGCCCCAGGTGCTGCTGTGCGACGAGCCCACCAGCGCCCTGGACCCCCTCACCACCAAGAGCGTGCTGGAACTGCTGAAGGACATCAACAAAAAGCTGGGGGTCACCATCATCATCATCACCCACGAACTCGCGGTGGTGCGGTCCATCTGCAACCGGATGGTGGTCATCGACAACGGCCTGTTCGTGGAACAGGGCGCGACGGCGGAGATCTTTGAAAACCCGCAAAGCGAAGTGGCCCGGCTGCTGCTGGGCAAAGAGGAGGTGTGAGGGAGATGGCACAGTTTTTCGCGCAGTACGGCGACTTGCTCTGGGAGGGCACGCTGGAAACCTTGTACATGACCTTTGTCCCCACCCTGGCGGCCTACGTCATCGGCCTGCCCCTGGGCGTGCTGCTCACCACCACCAAGCCCGGCGGCATCATGGCCGCCCCCACCTTCAACGCGGTGTTCGGCTGGCTGGTGAACCTCTTCCGCAGCATCCCCTTCATGATCTTGATCTTCTTCGTGCTGCCCCTCACCCGCCTGATCGTGGGCACCTCCATCGGCGCCACGGCGGCCAATGTGCCCCTGGCCATCGCCGCGGCTCCCTTTGTGGCCCGGATGGTGGAGCAGAGCCTGGAGGAGATCGACCAGGGCGTTGTGGAGGCCGCCCGCTGCATGGGCGCTACCAACTGGCAGATCATCACCCGGGTGCTGCTGGTGGAGAGCGTGCCCAGCCTGCTGCGGGGGCTTTCCATCACCATCATCACCATCTTCGGCTACACCGCCGTCACCGGCGCGGTGGGCGCGGGGGGCCTGGGCAACATCGCCTTCCGCTTCGGCTACCAGCGCTACCAGACCGACGTGATGTACGCCACCGTGGTGCTGGTGGTCATCCTGGTGTGCATCATCCAGAGCGTGTGCAGCTTTCTGGCCCGCAAGTCCGACAAGCGCAACCGCTGAACCGTTCGCATTAAGGCCGCCCGCCACGGAGGGAATGGGCCGGCGGCTTTAAGAGATAAATCGCAACAGAAGATAAGGAGAGAAACGACCATGAAAAAGATCATCGCACTGGCTTTGACCCTGTGCCTGGCGCTGGGCCTCGCCGCCTGCGGCTCCAGCAAGCAGCTGCAGATCGGCATCCCCGCCGACGCCACCAACGGCGCCCGCGCCCTGCTGCTTTTGCAGGACCTGGGCATCATCACCCTGAACGACGGGGTGGGCCTCGCGGCCACCGAGCGGGACGTGAAGGACAACCCCTACAACGTGAAGATCGTGGCCATGGAGGCCGCCAACCTGCCCAGCAGCCTGCCTGACCTGGACTTCGCGGTCATCAACGGCAACTACGCCTCCGGCGCGGGCATCGGCGACACCGTTCTGGTGACCGAGGACGCCGAGAGTGTGGCCGCCCAGACCTACGGCAACGTGCTGTGCGTCAAGGAAGGCCGGGAGAACGAGCCCGCCGTGCAGGCGCTGCTGGCCGCCCTGATGAGCGAGGACACCCAGAACTGGATCGCCGACAGCTACAACGGCGTGGTGATGCCCATGGGCGCCCAGGACCTGCCCTATCCCGAGATCGCCGAGCCGGTCACCCTGAAGGTGGGCGCCTCCCCCAGCCCCCACGCGGAGATCCTGGAGCATGTGGCCCCCATCCTGGCCGAGCACAACGTCACGCTGGACATCGTGGAGTTTGACGACTATGTGATGCCCAACACCGGCGTGGAGGACGGCAGTCTGGACGCCAACTACTTCCAGCATCAGCCGTATCTGGATGACTTCAACGCCGAGAACGGCACCCACATCGTCAGCGTGGGCGTGGTGCACTACGAGCCCATGGGTCTCTACCCGGGCAAGACCACCAGCCTGGACGTGTTCAACAAGTAACGCGCAAAAAAGGAGCCTGTGCCCTTTGGCACAGGCTCCTTTCCCTTTTGTCTCACGCCGCCGGCGCGGGGGCAACCCGGGGCGCGTCCGCCCAGGCCAGCGGCCCCTGGTACACCGGGCGCAGGCCGGGCAGCGAGGCAAAATCCTCCGGGCGGATGAGGCTCGGATGGCGGGGCAGGGTGAGCGCCCCCGCCTCCTCCAGCACCCGCGCCACAAACTGACTGCAAAAACACTTGCCCCGCCGGTCGTGGGGAATGCCCAGGCCCGCCAGCACCAGCCCCAGCACGTCGTAGTGCCAGCGGCCGCCGGCCCGCTCCATCCAGGTCAGCTGCAGCCGGATGAACGCATAGGCCCGCTCGCTCACCGGCAGCTCCAGCAGCAGGCTGTCCGCCCCGCCGCAGCGGCCGAACACCCCGGCGTGGATGTCCTCCCGGATAAAGCCGCCGGGCAGCATAAAAGGCTCGTAGCGGCGGGCAAAACTGTAAAGATGTTCCAGGTCCCGGTCCAGCGCCAGGCTGGCGTGGGTGTAGCGGCTGCCGCTGATGCCGTGGAGCATCCGGGCAAACAGGGTGTCGGTGCGGGTGAGCAGGATGTAAACGCAGGGCATGAGGGTCTCTCCTTGGGAATGCGCGCATCGTTTGAATTTGACGTCTTGCCCATTGTAACGAGGCAGCGCCTGCCCTTTCTTCACCGCCCGCGGAATTGACAAGCCCTTTTGCCGCCACTATAATGAAGGAAAACTTTTGAAAAGGAGGCCGCGCCATGCGTCACCAGGGCACCGTGACCCTTTCCACCTCCCGCCTTGTGCTGGACCGGCTGCATCCCGCGGACGCCCAGGCGATGTTCTCCACCTGGGCGGGGGACGACGCCGTGACCCGCTTCATGCGCTGGCCCACCCACAAAAACAGCCTGGAGACCCTCGAGTTGCTGGCCGGCTGGGAATGCCTGTACCAAAACGCGGACTACTACAACTGGGCGGTGCGCCGCGCATCGGACGGCGCGCTGCTGGGCACCATCGGCCTGGTGCTGGGCGAGGAGCAGGCGCCGGAAAGCTGGCGCGCGCCGGGCCTCGACTTTTCCGCCGGGGTGTGGGAACCGGGCTACTGCCTGGGCCGGGCCTTCTGGGGCCAGGGCTACGCCACCGAGGCGCTGGCGGCCGTGCGGGACTTCTGGTTCGACCGGGTGGACGGCGCCTGGCTGGGCTGCTGTCATGCCGCGGCCAACCCCGCCAGCGGCCGGGTGATGGAAAAGGCCGGCTGGCGTTTTGACCACGACGCCGTTTACCACAGATGGGACGGCACGCCGGTGCCCAGCCGGGCATACGTTCTCAAAAAGGAGGAAAGGCCCCGGGGCCTTTGAAAAAGACACATGAGCGAACAGATCACGCAAAACACGCCGCCGGTGAAGGTGCTGCTGCTGGGGCTGGACATGGGCGAATTTGACGCCGACCGCAGCATGGACGAACTGACGGCCCTGTGCGAGGCCAACAACATGGAGGCGGTGGCCAGCCTGGTGCAGAAAAAGGGCGCCCCCGAGGCGGGCACCGTGCTGGGCGAGGGCAAGCTGGCGGAGGCGCGGCTCTATTGTGAAAACCTGGCGGTGGAGACCGCCGTGTTCGACGGCGAACTCACCGGCAGCCAGCTGCGCAACATCTCCGACGCGCTGGGGGTGGAGGTCATCGACCGCACCATGCTGATCCTGGAGATCTTCCGTAGCCGGGCGGTCACGAACGAGGGCAAGGTGCAGACCGAACTGGCCCTGCTGCGCTACCGGCTGCCCCGGCTGGCGGGCCTGGGCGAAAGTTTGAGCCGCCAGGGCGGCGGCGGCGGGGGCGGCGGCGGCGCCCGGCGCGGCGCCGGCGAGAGCAAGCTGGAATATGACCGCCGCCATGTGCGCCGGCGCATCGAGGCGCTGGAGCAGAAGCTGGCCGAACTGGAAAAGCGCCGGGACGAAAACCGCCGGGCCCGCCAGCGGGCCGGCACCCCGGTGGTGAGCCTGGTGGGCTACACCAACGTGGGCAAATCCAGCCTGCTGAACGCCCTGTGCGGCGCGGACGCCCTGGAGGCGGACATGCTCTTTGCCACCCTGGACCCCACCGCCCGCAAGCTGACCCTGCCCAGCGGGCTCAACGTCATCGCGGTGGACACGGTGGGTTTTGTGAGCCGGCTGCCCCACAAGCTGGTGGAGGCCTTCAAGAGCACCCTGGAGGAGGCCGCCTATTCCGACGTGATCGTCAAGGTGGCGGACGCCGCCGACGACGAGCGGGAGGCCCAGCTGGAGGTGACCGATCAGGTGCTGGCGGAGCTGGGCTGCGGCGACATCCCCCAGATCACCGTCTACAACAAGTGCGACAAGGCGGGGGCGGTGGCCTTCCAGCCGGGGGTGCTGCTCACCAGCGCCCGCACCGGCCGCGGGCTGGACGCTTTGCTGCAAAAGCTGGACGAGGCCCTGGCCGACCGGGTGCGGGCGGTGAAGCTGCTGCTGCCCTACGACAAGCTGTCCCTGGCGGAGGCCATGCGCAGCCGGGGCAGCGTCACGTCGGAGGACTACCGGGAGGACGGGGTGTACTTCGAGGGATTTGTCAAGAGCACCGATCTGCACCTCTATCTGCCTTATCTTGTAAAATAAACAAAAGGGCGCGGCCGGCGGCCGCGCCCTTTTGCGCCAACGCCCCCACAACGCAGCAAGACCCGCCTTGCGGCGGGTCTTGCTGCATAGAGGGGTGGGAAAGTATAAATAAGGTGAGAAAGCAATTCATGAGGCACCCTGCGGGGTGCTACGGTTATTATTATACGGGTTTTGCTTTATATGTCAAATAAAAAATCGCGGATTTTCTTTTTGGAATTTCTTTACAATTTGATATTTTATTTATATAATTAAGTTGTCCACAAAATCTGCGAGTCATTTTTTGTTTTGTAAATTTTTACAGCCAAATCCCTTTAAATTATCAGTTTTTTATCACAATTGCCATCTGTCGTCGGAGGAAATACACAATGGACAAACTGGACAAAAAAATCCTGGGCCTTTTAGCGCAAAACGCAAGGATGTCAGTGAAGGACATCGCGGAGCAGGTGTCCCTCACCAGCCCGGCGGTGTCCAGCCGGATCCACCGGATGGAGCGGGAGGGCATCATCGACGGGTACACGGTGGTGCTGAAGGCGCCTGAGAACCAGCAGACGGTGAACGCGCTCATCAGCGTGTCGGTGGCCCCCGCCGACCGGGACGACTTTCTGGCGGCGGTGCACGCCGAGCGGCAGGTGACCCAGTGCTTCCACGTCACCGGCAGCCACAGCTACATCGTCAAGGTGGCCTGCGAGAGTATGCGCGCGCTGGAGCACCTCATCACCCGCTGCCAGCGCTCGGGGCCCACCAGCACCCAGATCATCCTGTCCACTCCGGTGGACCGCCAGCTTGACCCGATGGACCCGGCGGCGCAATAATTTCGCCTTGCGGCGCGTATAGGTATCGACGCCCCTTGTGCGGGGCACAGTAATCAAAAAAGGAGTCTTTTCCCATGAAACGCATTTTCAGTCTGCTGGCCGCCTGTGTGCTGGCCCTGGGCCTCGCGGCCTGCGGCTCCTCCCCCGCCTCCTCGGGCGAGCCGAAGGACTATGCCGCCATCCTCGCCGCCGCCCGCCCGGCCGAGGACAACGAGAACTATGTGATCTTCCACCTGAAGGACGGCGCCTACACCGCCAGCGGCGGTTACGCCGGCGATCTGACCGACGAGGACGTGGCCAGCCAGGGCGCCATGTGCCTGCAGATGCTGGGCCTTGCCGCCGAGGACGTGCAGGAGGCGGTGTTCAGCGTGAGCCTGATGAACGTGCAGTCCTACGGGCTTGCCATCGTCAAGCCCGCCGACGGCAAAGAAGCCGCCGTGACCGACGGCCTCCAGACCTTCATCGACGGCCAGAAGGCCGCCCAGGAGAACTATCTGGCGGACCAGTACGCCATCGCCAAGGCCGCGAAACTGGAGACGGTGAAGTCCGGCGAGGTGGTGCTGGTGATGTGCCCCGAGCAGGATACCGTCTTCTCCTCCATCAAGGACGCGCTGGCCTGATCCGCTTCCGCCGCCGCCCGGGCGTTGCCCCGGGCGGCGTTTTTTGGTATAATAGCCGCAGCGCGGCTGTGATGCCTTTTGCAAACGCCCTTTTCCCCGCCCTTTACGGGGCGGCCGGAAAAGAGGGCGGGCCATGCCCTTTCACGGCCGATTTATGGTATAATAGCGTGGCCGGGTCGCCCCGGCCACAATCCAACGAGGAAAGGCGGCGCGCCATGAAAGCCACCGTTGTGATCCCCAACCTGAACGGCGCCGGCTGGCTGCGGGATTCCATCGAGTCCGTCTGGGCCCAGACCGAGCAGGATTTTGAGCTGATCGTGGTGGACAACGCCTCCACCGACGAGAGCCTTGCCATCGCCCGCAGCTATGTGGGCCGGCCGAACTACACCCTCATTGAAAACGACCGCAACACCGGCTTCTCCCACGCCGTGAACCAGGGCATCCGCATCGCCAAAGGCGAGTTCGTGGCCCTGTTCAACAACGACGCCTTCGCCGAGCCGGAGTGGCTGGAAAACCTGCTGGCCGCCGCCCAAACCGACCAGCGCATCTTCGCGGTGAGCAGTTTGATGATCCGCCACTTTGAGCGGGACCTGGCCGACGACGCCGGGGATTATGTCACCCTGCTGGGCTTCGCCTGCAAGCGGGGCGACGGCATGAAGGTCGGCCGCTACCAGAAGCCGGGCCGGGTGTTCTCCGCCTGCGGCGGCGCGGCGCTCTACCG
This sequence comes from Candidatus Allofournierella merdavium, assembly GCF_944382735.1. Lineage (NCBI taxonomy): Bacteria > Bacillati > Bacillota > Clostridia > Eubacteriales > Oscillospiraceae > Allofournierella > Candidatus Allofournierella merdavium. Next base: position 134,268 of record NZ_CALWND010000004.1, read on the forward strand.
CAAGCGCATCCTGGACGAGATCGGCCTGTTCGACGAGCACTTTTTCGCCTATTTCGAGGATGTGGACATCAGCTGGCGGGCCAACAGCCTGGGCTACAAAAACGTCTACTGTCCCACCGCCCGCTGCTACCACATCTGCGGCGCCACCACCGGGGCGGTGCGCTACAACCCCTTCAAAAGCGTGCAGAGCGGGCGCAACAGCATCCTGCTGCCCTACAAAAACATGCCCATCCTGATGTTTCTGCTCAACCTTCCCTTCCTGGCGCTGGGCTACCTGATGAAGGCGGTGATGTTCCGTCTGCGGGGCTACGGCCCGGCCTACTTCCAGGGCTTCAAAGAGGCGCTCAAGGTGATGGGCAAACTGGAAAAACCCAGGTTCCGCTTGAAAAACCTGCCCCACTACGTCCTCATCCAGCTGTGGCTGACGGCGGACACCTTCCGCTACTTTCTCTACCGCGCCCAGCGGGCGCTGCACATCACCTGAGCCGCCGTTCGCCGCGCCCCATCCACACCACCCTTCCCCCGCCCTTTGGCGGGGGATTTTTTGTGCCCGGCCGCCCCGCTGACCGGCGCTTTTTTGTTTCCGCGCCTCCGCCCCTTCCTCCTGCGTCTTTTCCGTCGCCTGCCGCTCATCCGGGCAGCCCCGGCCGTTTGACAAAAAAAGTTGTCAAACCCTATTGACAAAGATTATTGTCATGCTATACTGATATTGACAACGATCATTGTCAATTTGACAAAAATATTTTGCAAGTACAGAAGGGAGGCCGCCTATGCCACTGGTAAACCGCGTGAAGGAACTGCGGGCCGCCAAGGGGCTGAATCAGCAGGAGCTGGGGCAGATGGTGGGGGCGTCCCGCCAGACGGTAAGCCTGATCGAGCGGGGAGACTACAACCCCTCGGTGACGCTGGCCCTGCGCATCGCCCGGGTGTTCGGCAAATCTGTGGACGAGGTCTTTTATCTGACCGGGGAGGAACTGGAATGAACAAGCAACCCCAAGGGCCCAAAAGAAATACGGGCATTTATGTGAAATTTGCCATCCTGATGGTGGCCAGCGCCCTGGCGGGGGCGGCCATCGGCGCTTTGTTGTTCGGCCGCGAAGACGGGCTTCGGCAGCTGCTCCAGCAGGTGAGCGACTGCCTTATCCTGGCCGGGCCCTGGCTGCTGGCGGCAGGCCTTGTGCCCTGCGCCGTGGCCCATTGGCTGTACCTCACCGGCAAAAAGGCCGCCGCCCGGGCGGACAAGGACGACGACGCCTTTGAGGCGGCCAACCGGCGGCTGAGCCTTTCCATGACCTTTTCGGCGGTGGTGATGCCCTGGATGATGCTCACCGTCTGCCTGGCGCTGCCCGCGGTAAGCGTGCTGAAAAGCAATTTCTTTGTGGTGGGCATCGTCCCGCTGATGCTGACAGAGATCGCCTGGAGCTACGGGCTGCAGGCGGCGGTGGTGCGCGCGATGCAGCGCCTGGCGCCGGAAAAGCGGGGCAATGTGTTCGACCTCCGCTTTCAAAAGGACTGGTACGCCAGCTGCGACGAAGCCGAGCGCCAGCGCATCGGCGAATGCGGCTACCACGTCTACCTCACCATGAACAAGATCTATCCCTTTGCCATGCTGGCGGCGCTGCTGGCGGCAATGAGCGGCGGAACCAGCGTGCTGTGGGCGGTGGTGCTGGGCGGGCTGTGGCTCGTCCAGACCCTGACCTATCTGCTGCGCGCCTACAAACTGGAACACGGCCGCAGGCCGGAATGAATGGAGGAACCAACGATGGAATGGACCAAAACGGAAAAACGGCAGCTTGCCATCTTCTTTGCCATTGCCTTCGGCGTGCCCTACCTGATGGGCATCGCCATGGCCTTCGCGCAGCGGGCGGGGGCCGACACCTCGGCGTTTGCCAACGCCCAGATGTTTTACCCCGCCGCCGGCGCGATGCTGGCGCTGCTTGTCACCCGCCGGGGCGACCAGACCCTGCCCCGCCGGTTCTACTTCGGCTTTCTCGTCCTCACCGCGCTGATGGGCGTCACCGCCTTGGGCACTGTGACGGTGCCGGCTCTGGCGGTGACAGTCTCCACCTGGATCATGGTCGTCGGCAGCCTGGTGTGCTGGGTGCTCTATTTTGTGGACGGCAAAGCCCGCCGCACCGCCGGCGGCCTGCGTCTGACCGGCACCGGCGGCAAGGGTCTCGTGACCACGGTGCTGCTGTTCCTGGCGCTGTATCTGGGGCGCTTTGTCATCCTCATCCTGTTCACAAAGCTGGTGGACCCCACCGCCACCATGGAGGAAATGGGTTTTTCCTCCAACTGGGTGTACAGCCTGCTGCTGTTCGCGTCGCTGCCGCTGAGTTTTGTGCTGGCCTTCACGCCCTTCTTTGGTGAGGAATACGGCTGGCGTGCCTTTTTGCAGCCGCTGCTGCAAAAGCGCTTCGGCCCCCGGCGGGGCGTGCTGCTGCTGGGCGTTTTGTGGGGCTTTTGGCACCTGCCGCTGAACGTGTTTTATTACAGCCCCGCCACCTGGGTGCAGAGCCTGGTGAACCAGGTGCTGCTGTGCGTCTGCCTGGCCTCCTTTTTGGGCTATGCCCAGCACAAGACCCGCACCGTGTGGGTGCCGGTGGTGGTGCATTTTCTGAACAACAACCTCATCGCGGTGTTTGCCGGCAGCGCCAACGTGATCGAGAACCAGGTCATCGGCTGGACGGATGTGATCGTGAGCTGCGTGCTGATGGCCGCCCTCTACCTGCCCAGCCTGGCCAGCCGCGTCTGGAAGCGGCCCCTGCCCTGCCTGCCCCTGGACGTGCCGGAAGATGCCGCGGTGCCCGCCGGCCCCGGCGAGGCAAAACAGCCGCCCCAGTACGGCCCGCAGCCCTGAGCACACAAAAAAAGGAACGCCCTGCGGGGCGTTCCTTTTGTTTTATTCGCCGTCCTTGAGGATGCAGGCGTCCCGGTCGGGGCCCACCGAGATGTAGCGGATGGGCCGGCCCACCGCCTTCTCGATGTAGCGCACATAGTCCTTCGCCGCCTCGGGCAGTTCCTCCCAGCGGCGGCAGCCGCTGATGTCGCAGTGCCAGCCGGGCAGTATTTTCACCACCGGCTGCGCGTTATCCAGGGCGGTGCCCATGGGGAAGCGGTCGGTCTCCACGCCGTCCACCAGGTACTTTTCCACCACCGGCACCTGCTCCATGTAGTCCAGCACGTCCAGCAGGGTCAGGGCCAGCTCGTCCGCGCCCTGGCAGTTTGCGCCGTAGCGGCTGGCCACCACGTCGAAGGGGCCCACCCGCCGGGGCCGGCCGGTGGCCGCGCCGTACTCGTGGCCCGCCTCCCGCAACAGGTGCTTGTCCTCCTCGGTCATGGCCCGCTCGGCGGTGAAGGGGCCCTCGCCCACGCAGGAGGAATAGGCCTTCATGATGCCGATGCTCTTGTCCAGCTTGTGCCCGGGCAGCCCCGCGCCGATGGGGGCGTAGGCGCCGATCACATTGGAGGAACTGGTGTAGGGGTAGATGCCGAAGTCGATGTCCCGCAGCGCGCCCAGCTGGGCCTCGAACATGATCTTCTTGCCCGCGTCGTCCGCCTCGGCCAGGTAGGCGCCCGCGTCGCAGATGTACTCCCGGAAGAACTCGCCGTACTTCTGGCACCAGGCCCAGGCCTCCTCCAGGTCGATGGGCTTCGCGCCATACACCCGCTCCAGCGTCAGGTTCTTCCACTCCACGATGGTGGCCAGGTGGCGTTTGCGGCCCTCGTCCAGGTGCACAAGGTCGCCCATGCGCAGGGTCTTTTTCATGTACTTGTCGCCGTAGGCGTAGGCGATGCCCCGCCGGGTGGAGCCGAACTGGCTGCCGGTGGCGGACAGGCGATCCTCTTCCAGGCCGTCCTCGGCCACATGCCAGGGCATGCACACGGTGGCCCGGTCGCTGATCTTCAGGTTGGCCGGGCTGATCTGCACGCCCTTTTCCCGCAGAGCGGCGATCTCCTTTTCCAGATGGGCCGGGTCGATGACCATGCCGCCGCCCATCACACAGACCACGTTGGGCCGCAGGATGCCGGAGGGCAGCAGGTTCAGCACGAACTTGCCCCGCTCGTTCTTCACGGTGTGCCCCGCGTTGTTGCCGCCCTGATACCGGGCCACGATGTCATAGTCGCGGCTGAGCAGGTCCACCATGCGGCCCTTGCCCTCGTCGCCCCAGTTTACGCCAGTGATCGCTGTCAACATGACTGTTTCCCCTTTTCGACGCTTATTAGTTTTTACACAAAAAAAGATACAGCAGTGCGGATCGTGAGATCCGGCACTGCTGTATGCCCTTTTTCACATGCTTAGGATACCACCCCGGGCGGCGGCTGTCAACCGGTTTTGCTTTTTTTCATCGTTTTGCCCTTGCCCCACCCTCCGGCCGCCCCTTCATATCCCGGCCAAAAAGCGCATATATATTCCCCGTGAGAATCATCACGGGGAGTGACGCTGTGTGAAAGGGAACATCGACGAGCGAGCCTTGCAGCTGGCGCTGTACATCACCGAACACCGTGCCACCGTGCGCAGCGCCGCCGGCGCCTTCGGCGTCAGCAAATCCACGGTGCACAAGGATGTGACCACCCGGCTCAAGCGGCTGAATCCCCAGCTGTACCGGCAGGTGCAGCAGGTGCTGGGGGCCAACAAGGCCGAGCGGCACCTGCGGGGCGGGGCCGCCACCCGGCTGAAGTATTCCCGCAAGTGAGGCGGCATCATGGAAACGCGCCGGCCCGGTGGATCTGACCGGGCCGGCGCGTTTTGCCGTTTGCGGGGCCGCTCACGCAAATTCCCGGGCGGCCAGGGCCAGCAGCCGGCGGATGGGCAGTTTCTGGGGGCAGCTTTTCTCACACTCGCCGCACCCCACGCAGGCCGACGGCTCGCCGCCCTGCACCGCCGCGTTGCGGGCGGCGGCGTCCGGCGCGCCCCGCAGGCGGGCGTTGTAGGCGGCCAGGCGATCCGGGATGCGGATGGAGGCCGGGCAGCCGGAGACGCAGTAGCCGCAGCCGGTGCACTGCACCAGCTGCTCCGCGGTCAGGATGCGCCGCAGCGGCTCCACCGCCGCCCGCTCCCGGTCGGTGAGGGGCGCGAGGCTGCCCATCACCCGCAGGTTCTCCTCCATCTGTTCGGGGCTGCTCATGCCGGAGAGCACCATCTTCACCCCTTCAAAATCGGCAGCGAAGCGCAGGGCGAAGGCTGCCGGGCTGCTGTCGCTCACACCGGCCAGCAGCGCCCGGGCCTCGTCGGGCAGCTGCGCCAGCCGCCCGCCCTTCACCGGCTCCATCACGATCACCGGCTTGCCGTGGCGGCGGCAGACCTCGTAGCAGGCGCGGCTCTGCACCTGGGGGTCCTCGTAGTCCAGATAGTTGAACTGCAGCTGCACAAAGTCCAGCTGGGGGTATTCGGTGAGGATGCGCTCCAGCACCTCGGCGGTGTCGTGGAAGGAGATGCCCACATGGCGCACCCGTCCCTCCTCCTTCAAACGGAAGGCGGTCTCATAGGCGCGGCAGCTCTTGTAGAACTCAAAGCGCCCGGCGCTCTGGGCGTGCATCAGGTACATGTCGAAATACTCCACCCCGCAGGCAGCCAGCTGGCTCTCGAACAGGGGCAGGATATCCGCCTCCGTCTTAAAAAAAGGCGGCGAGAGTTTGTCCGCCAGGATGTACTTCTCCCGGGGGTAGCGGCTGGTCAGCGCCTCCTTCAGCGCCGCCTCGCTCTGCCCGTCGTGGTAGCCATGGGCGGTGTCGAAGTAGCAAAAGCCCGCCGCCAGAAATTCGTCCACCATGCGGCAGGTGGTCTCGACGTCCACCTGATCCCCCCGCATGGGCAGCCGCATGAACCCAAAGCCAAGTTTTTTGTCCGGTGCGCCAAACACACGGCACTCCCCCTTTTTTCTTTGTTATCTTTATTATACCTGCAGTTGTACCTGTTGGCAATGCGCCCCCCTTTGTGATAAAATTACGGTGAACGGCGCCGCGGCGCCCTATACTGAAACAAAAGGCAACGGGCAAAGGAGGCGCGTTTTTTATGAGCGAAAAGATGCTGGACTGCGCGGTGGTGGGCGGCGGGCCCGCCGGGCTTTCGGCGGCCATCAACCTGCACCAGCGGGGCAAGGGCGTCCGGGTGCTGGGCGCGGGGGCGGGCCTGCTGGCCAAGGCCGAGCGGGTGGACAACTACCTGGGCCTGCCGGGGCTTTCGGGCGAGGAGATGCTGGCCGCCTTTGCCGACCACGCGAAGGCCATGGGCATCGAGGCCGAGCCGGGCCGGGTGGCAAACGTGCTGGCCATGGGCGACCGCTTCCTTTTGAATTTTGACGGCAACATCCTGGAGGCCCGCACGGTGATCCTGGCCGGGGGCGTGGCCAAAGCCAAGCCCGTGGAGGGCGAGAGCGAATTTTTGGGCCGGGGCGTGTCCTACTGCGCCACCTGCGACGGCATGCTCTACCGGGGCCGCGAGGTGGTGGTGTGGGGCCTCTCCCCCGAGGCCGCCGGCGAGGCGAACTTCCTCTCCTCCATCGGCTGCAAGGTGCGCTTCGTCTCCGGCAGGCGCCCCGCGGAGCTGAGCGACGCCGTGGAGCATCTGGCCGGCGCGGTGCAGGCGGTGGGCGGCGGCGACACGGTGGAGTGGGTGCAGGTGGCCGGCCGGCGGCTGCCGGTGCAGGGGGTGTTCATCCTGCGCAGCGCCATCGCCCCCGACACCCTGCTGCCGGGTCTTGCCATCGAGGACGGCTTTGTGAAGGTGGACCGGCGCATGGCCACCAACATCGAGGGCGCCTTTGCCGCCGGAGACGTCACCGGCGCGCCGCTGCAGGTGGCCAAGGCGGTGGGCGAGGGGCTCATCGCGGGCCTTTCCGCCGCGGAGTATCTGGACAAGCACTGAACTTTTTTACAGAGAAGCGCCCGGAGGCAATGCCTCCGGGCGCTTGTTCGCGTTGTGAATGCCGGTTCACATCAGGCTGCGGTAGAGCGCGGCGATCTCCTCCACGCTGGTGTCCCGGGGATTGCCGGGGCGGCAGGCGTCGGCATAGGCCGACTCGGCGAGGAAGGGCACGTCCTCCTCCTTCACGATGGCCTTCAGGTCGGCGGGGATGCCCACGTCCTGACTCAGCTGCTTCACCGCGGCGCAGGCGGCCTTGCGGGCCTGGTCCAGGGTCATGGCGTCCACGCCCTCCACGCCCATGGCCTTGGCGATGTCCCGGTATTTCTCACCGGTGGCGGGGGCGTTGTACTCCATCACGGTGGGCAGCAGGATGGCGTTGGCCACACCGTGAGGAGTGTCGTAGACGGCGCCCAGGCTGTGCGCCATGGAGTGCACGATGCCCAGGCCCACGTTGGAGAAGCCCTGGCCGGCGATGTACTGGGCCAGCGCCATTCCCTCCCGGCCCTCGGGGGTGCCGGCCACGGCGGCCCGCAGGTATTTGGAGATCAGCCGGATGGCCTCCAGATGGAACATGTCGGTCATCTCCCAGGCGGCCCTGGTGATGTAGCCCTCGATGGCGTGGGTCAGCGCGTCCATGCCGGTGGCGGCGGTGAGCCCCTTGGGCATGGTGGACATCATGTCCGGATCCACCACGGCCACCTCGGGGATGTCGTTGGTGTCCACGCAGACGAACTTGCGCTTCTTCTCCACGTCGGTGATGACGTAGTTGATGGTCACCTCCGCGGCGGTGCCGGCGGTGGTGGGCACCGCGATGGTGAACGCCGCGTGTTTCTTGGTGGGGGCCACCCCCTCCAGGCTGCGCACGTCGGCGAACTCGGGGTTGTTGGCGATGATGCCGATGGCCTTGGCGGTGTCCATGGAGGAGCCGCCGCCGATGGCCACGATGCAGTCCGCCCCGCTGGCCTTAAAGGCCTTCACGCCGGTCTGCACGTTCTCGATGGTGGGGTTGGGTTTGATGTCGCTGTACACCTCGTAGGCAAAGCCCGCGGCGTCCAGCAGGTCGGTGACCTTTTTGGTCACGCCGAACTTCAAGAGGTCCGGGTCGGAGCAGACGAAAGCCTTTTTGTAGCCCCGGCCGGTGAGCTCCGGCAGAATGTTCTGGATGGCGCCCTTTCCATGGTAGGAAATGGTGTTCAACACGATGCGATTGGCCATTGGTATCCTCTCCTTTTCCGGTCAAACAAAGAGATCTGCGGGCAGATCGCCCTATTCGTTATTATTATAACGATAAAAAGCCCGGAGAATCAAGGGGAGATTTTTAAGAAAAGCTGGATAATTTTTATATGCGGTGCAATAATCCGGCCCCTTGGGCTGTTTATTCTAAGCCGGCCCGGGAACACTACCCCCAAGCAGGCCGCATATTTTCAAAAACAAGGAGTTATACAGATGAAAAAGTTTGCTTTGACCATCACCGCTATCCTGGCCGCGGCCGCCCTCGCCGGCTGCACCTCCGCGCCCTCCTCTTCGTCGGCGCCCTCCTCCGTTCCCTCTTCCTCCGCGCCCTCTTCCGCGCCCGCCTCGCAGGCCGCCTCCGGCTCCACCGCCGCCGGCGTGACCATGGCCAGCAGCCTGACCGAGATCATGGACGCGGTGCTGGCCGGCGCGCCCGCCGACCAGCTGCCCATGCTGCTGCCCGCCGACCTGAACGGCGGCGAGAAGTACGCCCCGCTCACCGAGGAGAACTCCGAGTACAACCTGGGCGTGGCCCGCGACCGCTACGCCGACGGCATCGACGCCGAGGCGGCCATGAGCTCGGTGCCCTTCTCCGTCTGCCTGGTGCAGGCAAACAGCGCCGACGAAGCCGAGCAGCTGGCCGCCGACATCGAGGCCAACGCCAACCCCCGCAAGTGGGTCTGTGTGGAGGCCGAGAGCAAGATCGTGGACCGGTCGGGCGACAAGGTCATCCTGATCATGGCCAGCACCGATCTGGCAAACCAGCTGCACGCGGCCTTCACCGCCCTGGCGCAGTAAGCCGTGAACCGCAAAGTTGGGCTCGCGGCTGCGGGGCTCTGCCTCGCGGCCGCCGCGCTGCTGGGCCTGGCGGCGGCGGGGGGACTGTTCGCGCCCGGCGTGCGCCCGGATGAAAACGGCATCTACACCGCCAAAGGGCACTGGGTGGAGGCGCTGGGCCGGGCCGACACGGACAGCGCCTCCCGCTTTGCCGAAAAGCTGAAGGCGCTGAAGGCCGACCTGCTCACCGGGCAAAACCGCGCCTTTTACGCCATCGTGCCGGACAAGGGCTATTACCTGCCCGGCGAGGTGAAGCCCGCCACCGACTACGCCGCGCTCTTTGCCGCGGCGGACGGGGGGCTGGCGGGCAGCGGCATCGAAAAGATCGACCTGACCGGGGCCCTCGCCCTGGAGGACTATTATCGCACCGACAGCCACTGGCGGCAGGAGCGCCTTTCCGCCGTGCTGGAGGCGCTGGGCGGGGCGATGGGCTTTTCGGTGGACCTGGACGACTTCGACCCGGTGACGGTGGAAGGCTTCATCGGCGCCTACGGCAAGTACGGCGCAAACGAACCGGAATCCCTCACCTATCTGGTGAGCGGCGTCACCGACGCGGCCGTGTGCGACAACTATCAGTACCCGGACTTCACCGCCGTCTACGACACCGCGCGCCTTTCCACCGATGTGCCCTACGACGTGTTTCTCAGCGGGGCCAGCCCCCTGATCACCATCGAAAGCCCGCTGGCCGCCACCGACCGGGAGCTGGTGGTGTTCCGGGACTCCTACGCCAGCAGCCTTGTGCCGCTGCTGCTGGGGCAGTACTGCCGGGTGACGCTGGTGGACATCCGCTATATGGTCAGCGGCCTGGTGCCGCAGTATCTGGAGTTCGCCGACCAGGACGTGCTGTTTTTGTACAGCACTTATATTGTAAACCAGAGCGCCATGCTGCGCTGACGGCGTATGCGATTTGCCAAAGTTCGGTGTTGTGCCCCGCGGGGTTTCGGGGCAAAACGCCGAACTTTTTTTGCCGGGGCTTGCAATCGCCGCGCCGCTGTGCAATACTGAGTAACAAAAGCGGGCCGCTTTTCGCGGCCCCGGGGCAGGTGGGACGGATGGGCTGCGGCCAAACGAAATCGAACAGACAGAGCGGCAGGCGAAACGCCTGCCGCTCTTCGCTTTATTATAGCACTGTTGTGCAGTGCGTCGAGGGGAGGGATCGCCTGTGAAGGGTCCGCTGGTGCCCACACGGGTCAAAAATCTGTTGATGGTGCTGCTGGGCAACGCCCTGTACGCCCTGGCGGTGGATATGTTCGTGCTGCCCTGCGGGCTGATCACCGGCGGGACCACCGGCCTCGCGCTGGCCGCCCGCTACTGGCTGGACGTGCCGGTGGCCGGCTTCGTGCTGGTCTCCAACGTCATCATGTTCGCGGTGGGGGCGCTGGCCATGGGGCGGTGGTTCGCCTTCAACACGGCGCTGTCCACCTTCTGCTACCCGCTGTTTCTGGACCTGTTCGCTCGCATCCCCGGCATCGACGGCTTCACCCGGGACCCCATGCTGGGCACCGTGTTCGCCGGGGTGCTGATCGGGGTGGCCATCGGCCTGGTGATCGGCGCGGGGGCGTCCAGCGGCGGCATGGACATCCCCCCCATCGTGCTGAACAAGTACTTCGGCCTGCCGGTGGGCGTGGTGATGTATCTGCTGGATTTTGTCATCCTCATCGGCCAGATGGTCTTTGCCGACAAGGAGCAGATCCTCTACGGCATCCTGCTGGTGCTGCTGTACACCGTCATCCTGGAGAAGGTGGCGGTGCTGGGCCACTCCAAGATCCAGGTGAAGATCCTCAGCGAAAAGAACGACGAGATCCGCCGCATCATCCTGCGGGTGCTGGACCGGGGCTGCACCGTGCTGCACGCCCAGACCGGCTACACCGGCACCGAGCGGGATATGCTGCTGACGGTGGTGACCAACCGGGAACTGGCCAAGCTGAACCATCTGGTGCTGGAGACCGACCCCCAGGCCTTCATCGTCATCAGTTCGGTGAACGAGGTGCACGGCCGGGGCTTCACCCTCCAGAAGATCTACAAATAAGCGGCGCCGCGCCGGGCGGGGAAACGCGTCCGGCGCTCTCTGCGCCCGCAAGGCGGTGTTTTGTGTGAGAATGGAAAACGATCTGGGGCGCGACCCCATCCGGCGGCTGGTGCTGCGCATCGCACTGCCCAGCATGCTGGCGCAGTTCGTGAGCGTTTTGTACAGCGTGGTGGACCGGATGTACATCGGCAACATCCCCGAGGTGGGGAACCTGGCCCTGGCGGGGGCGGGGGTGTGCGGTCCCATCGTGACCATGATCGGCTCGGTGGCCTTTCTGGTGGGGGTGGGCGGCTCGCCCCTGGTGAGCATCCGCATGGGCGCGGGCGACAACGGGGGCGCGGCGCGCATCCTGGCCAACTGTTTTGTGCTGCTGACGGGCCTGGCGGCGGGGCTGATGGCGCTGGCCCTGGCCACCCGCAGGCCGGTGCTGCTGCTCTTCGGCGCCAGCGAGGCCAGCCTGCCCTACGCCGAAAGCTATTACACGGTGTACCTGACGGGCACTCTGTTCGCGCTGCTCTCCACCGGCATGAACCAGTTCATCATCTGCCAGGGCTTTGCCAAAAAGGGCATGCTCTCGGTGCTGCTGGGCGCGGTGCTGAACATTTTGCTGGACCCGGTGTTCATCTTTCTGCTGAAGATGGGTGTGGCCGGCGCGGCGCTGGCCACCGTGCTCAGCCAGCTGGCCAGCTGCGTTTTCGTGCTGCTGTTCCTGTTCAGCCGCCGGCCGCCCATCCGCATCACCTTCGGCGGTTACAGCGCCCGCATCATGGGCCGGGTGCTGGCCACCGGCTTCACCCCCTTCGTCATCATCGCCTTCGACAACGTGATGATCATCGCCCTCAACTCCCTGCTGCAAAAATACGGCGGCGCGGCCCAGGGCGACCTGCTGGTGGCGGCGGCCACCATCGCCCAGAGTTTCATGCTGGTGGTCACCATGCCCCTGGGCGGCATCACCGGCGGCACCGGGGCCATCCTGGGCTACAACTACGGTGCGGGCCAGCCCGGGCGCATCCTTCAGGCCCAGAAATTCATCCTTCTGCTCTGCCTTGGCTACACTGCCCTCTTGTTCCTCATCGGGCAGGGGGCGCCCGGCCTCTTTGTGTCCATCTTCTCCGGCGACGGACAGGTGGCCCGGCTGGCGGTGCAGGCCATCCGCATCTACACCCTGGGCATCATCCCGCTGGCGGTGCAGTACACCATTGTGGACGGCTTCACCGGCATGGGCATGATGCAGTATTCCCTGCCCCTCTCCTTCTTCCGCAAGGGCATCTATTTTCTGCCCCTGTTCCTGCTGCCCATCTGGTTCGGCGCCATGGCCGCCTTCGTGGCCGAGCCCATCTCCGACTTTGTGGCCCCGGTGGTCTCCTCGCTGGTCTACTGGCGGCGCATCCGCTATGTGGTGGGGCTCAAACAGCCGGACCGGAACCCATAACTTCCGCAAGGCGGGCCGTCCCGAACGGGCGGCCCGCCTTTTTTGTCGCTCTTTTTCCTCCCTGTGAGACCTTTTGTGCGCACCGATCGTGCAAATTCTCCCAAAAACACCACAACCGCTTCGCGGTTTTTGCGGATGAATTTCGTGAATACCGCCATATATTGCCATTTCGTCCGCAGTTTTTGTATTTTTGGGTTGTTATTTTGCCGCCGGTCTCATATAATGATGGATAGCAGAATCATTGGAAGGGAGCGTGCGCTATGCAATTTTGCCGCACCGAAGAACTGTTCGATCTCTCCCGCACCCTGGCCGCCCCCCTGTTTGAGGGCAAGGAGTGGCCCTGGCAGGTGCTGGACGAGCTGAAGGATTTTATCACCAGGCTGGGCGAGAGCCTGCCCGCCGCTGAATACGACCAGCCCCAGCCGGGGGTGTGGGTGGCAAAGACCGCCAAGGTGGCCCCCACCGCCCTGCTGGGCGCGCCCTGCATCATCGGCCCCGGGGCGGAGGTGCGCCACTGCGCCTTTATCCGGGGCAGCGCGCTGGTGGGCGCGGGCGCCGTGGTGGGCAACAGCGTGGAGCTGAAAAACTGCATCCTGTTCGACGGGGCGCAGGTGCCCCATTTCAACTATGTGGGCGACTCCATCCTGGGCTGCAAGGCCCATCTGGGGGCCGGCGCGGTGACCAGCAACCTGAAGAGCGACAAGAGCCTGGTGGTGGTGAAGAACGGCGACGAACAGGTGGCCACCGGCCGCAAAAAGCTGGGGGCCCTGGTGGGCGACGGCGCCGAGGTGGGCTGCAACAGCGTGCTGTGCCCGGGCGCGGTGCTGGGGCGCGGCTGCCAGGTGTATCCCACCAGCTGCGTGCGGGGCACCGTGCCCGCCGGGTATATCTACAAAGGGCCGGGCAAGCTGGCCAAACGGGTTTGACCCGCTGAAAGGAGACATTTCACATGGGCAGATTATTTGGCACCGACGGCGTGCGGGGCATTGCCGGCGAGGACATGACCTGCGAGCTCGCCATGAACATCGGCCGCGCGGCGGCCACCGTGCTCACCTACGGGCGACGGCGCCGCCCGCTGGTGGTGCTGGGCAAGGACACCCGCATCTCCAGCGATATGCTGGGCGCCGCGCTGGCCGCCGGCCTGTGCAGCGTGGGGGCGGACGTGATCGACCTGGGGGTGGTGCCCACCCCCGCCGTGGCCTACCTTGTGATGAAGTACAAGGCGGATGCGGGCGTGATGATCAGCGCCAGCCACAACCCCTTCCCCTTCAACGGCATCAAAATCTTCGGCGGCGAGGGCTTCAAGCTGCCGGACGATCTGGAGGACCAGATCGAGACCCTGATCGAGAAGAACCGCTTTTCCCTGGCCACCGGCGACAGCCTGGGTCAGATCAGCCACTGCACCACCGCCGTGCGGGACTATGTGGAGCACCTGAAGAGCAGCATCCCCACCTCGCTGGAGGGGATGAAGATCCTGGTGGACTGCGCCAACGGCTCCGCCTCGGCCACCGCCGGGCAGCTGTTCGCCCAGCTGGGGGCGGACGCCGAGATCCTGTCCGCCGCGCCGGACGGGGTGAACATCAACGAGAACTGCGGCTCCACCCACATGGAGGCGCTGTGCGAAAAGGTGCGCGCCACCCCCGGCGCTGTGGCGGGCGTGGCCTTTGACGGCGACGCCGACCGCTGCCTGTTCGTGGACGAAAAGGGCGAAGTGGTGGACGGCGACTTCATCATGGCCATCTGCGGGCTGGATATGCTGGAGCGGGGCAAACTGCGGCGGAACACCATCGTGGGCACCGTGCTCACCAACCTGGGCTTTGCCCGCTTCTGCGAGGCGAACGGCATGCACTTCGCCGCCACCAAGGTGGGCGACCGGTATGTGCTGGAGGAGATGGAACAGGAGGGCTACACCCTGGGCGGCGAGCAGAGCGGCCACATCATCTTCCGGGACTACGCCACCACCGGCGACGGCCAGCTCACGGCGCTGCAGCTGCTGTGCCTGCTCAAGCGCTGCCAAAAGCCCCTGTCGGAACTGGCACAGGTGATGACCCGGCTGCCGCAGGTGATGGAAAACGTGAAGGTGAGCGCTGCCGGCAAGCTGGAATTCTACAACAACGACGCCATCAAGGCCGCCATCCGCGCAAAGAAGGAGCAGCTGGGCGATACCGGCCGAGTGCTGGTGCGGGTGAGCGGCACCGAGCCGCTGATCCGGGTGATGGTGGAGGGCCAGGACGAGGCCCTCATCCAGGCCATCGCCACGGAGCTGGCCGAACTGGTGCGCAGCGAACTGGCCTGAAAACGTTCTCTCCATAGCAAAAGGCCCCCGGCCGTGCGTTTAAGCGCGGCCGGGGGCCTTCTTTTTCGCTTTGTCTCATCCTTCAGGGCGTATCTCAAAAGCGCGCAGGCTTGCGGTGCATCCGTTCTTTTCATAGAACTTCTCCGCCTGCGGCTGCGCCCCAAAGTAGAGCAGGGTGGGCGTGGTCCGCTTAGCAAGCCGGAGCAACGCCGAGCCGATGCCCTGCCCCTGATACCGGGGCAGCACCAGTACCTCGGGGATGGTGCCGAAAAAGCAGCCGTCTGTGAGGATGCGCAGGCAGCCCACCAGTTTCGTGCCGTCCCAGGCAGTGATGTTGATGGTGCGTTCGAGGGCGCGGCGGGTCTTTTCCACATCGTACTCCCCTGGCCAGACCTGCTGTGCAAGTTCGATGAACCGCTGCGCGCAAAGCGCTTTGTCGTCCACTCTGTATTCCAGCATTCCTTTTTCCTCCGCCGCGGGACGCCGCCTCACTCCGCCCGGTCTTCGAACACCAGCCGCTTTTGCAGGTACACCTTGCTGGCAAAGGCCCGGGCCGCATGGATCACCACCAGCCGGTCGTCATCGTTCACCGGCGCGGGGGCCTCGCCGGCGGCCGCCTGCTGCAGCGCGGTCTCCAGCTGGTCGCAGAAATAATCGTAGGCCCGCTGCATCTCGCACACCTCGGCCTGCATCCGGATCATCCGGGCCACCTCCTGAATGCTCAGCACCTGTTTGAGGGCGCAGATCACCAGCAGCTGCGCCACATGGGTGCGGCCGTACTTTTTGTTGGCCGGCGGAGCCATCACCTTCTGCTTGACATAGTTGTTCACCATGGCCTTGGTGAGCACCTTTTCCTCCCCCGGCGGGCACAGCGGGGCAAACACCTCATTCAGATACCCGGTGACCTGGTCCATATACAGCGCGATACCGGGCAGCTGCTCCCACCGGGGGCAGCGGAACTGCATCATCTGCGCCGCCTGCTCGCTGTTTTGAAAGCCCTGTTTCATCGTGTCAGTTCCTCTCCTGTTGGTTTTTTATACGACGTCTACATTATAGCACATTTTCCCGGTTTTGAAAGGCCGGGCTTGACGGCTTGACGGGCTGTGTTATGATAAGAAAGGTCTTTTTTATGGAGGAGAGGGATTTATGCGTGTAAAAGAACGGCTGCTGCGGCAGTGGGAACTGGGGCTCGAGCCCTATTCAAAAACATTTTTGATGTGGCTGGTGTGCGCGGGCATCGCCGGCGTGGCCTGCGGCGCGGTGGGCGCGGCCTTTTTCCACCTGGTGCGCTGGGCCACCGGCATGCGCCAGGCGAACCCCTGGCTTTTGTACCTGCTGCCGGTGGGCGGCCTTGTGATCGTGTTCGTCTACCGGGCCTGCCGCATGGGCACCGAGCGGGGCACCAACGCGGTGCTGGAGAGCGCCCAGCAGGGCAGGCGCGCGCCGCTGCGGCTGACGCCGCTCATCATCATGGCCACCTTCATCACCCATCTTTTGGGCGGCAGCGCGGGCCGTGAGGGCGCGGCGCTGCAGATCGGCGGCAGCATGGGCGGCTGGCTGGGCGAAAAGCTGCGGCTGGACAGCCGCAGCCAGCGGGTGATGGTGCTGGCGGGCATGAGCGCGGTGTTCAGCGCCCTGTTTGGCACCCCGCTCACGGCGGCGGTGTTCAGCATCGAGGTGATCTGCGTGGGGGTGGTGTACCACTCGGCGCTGCTGCCCTGCGCCCTGGCCAGCCTCGTCTCCTACGGCACCGCCGTGGCGCTGGGCACGGTGCCCGAGCATTTTGCGGTGCGCGGCGCGGCGGCCTTGAGCTTTGACAATTCCTGGCGGGCGCTGCTGCTGGGGGTGGGCTGCGGGGCGCTGGGCATCCTGTTCTGCGTGGCCATGCACACCGCCAGCCATCTCTATCAGACAAAGCTGAAGAACCAGTATCTGCGCATCCTGGTGGGCAGCGCCCTCATCATCCTGTTCACCCTGGCGGTGGGCAGCCGGGCCTACAACGGCGCGGGCATGGACGTGGTGGAGGCCGCCATCACCGAGGGGCAGCTGGTGCATCCGGCGGCCTTCCTGTTCAAACTGATCCTCACCGCCATCACCCTGGGCTGCGGCTTCCGGGGCGGCGAGATCGTGCCCACCTTCTTTGTGGGTTCCACCTTCGGGTGCCTGGTGGGCCCGCTGCTGGGGCTGGACCCGGGCCTTGCCGCGGCGCTGGCGCTGGTGGCCACCTTCTGCGCGGTGACCAACTGCCCCATCGCCAGCATCCTGCTGGGGGTGGAGCTGTTCGGCGCCGAACCGCTGCTGCTTTATCTGCTGGTGTGCGCGGTGAGTTACCTGCTCAGCGGCAACTACAGCCTCTACTCCAGCCAGATGACCCTGGGTTCCAAACTCACCAATCCCCCGCCGGAAATGCCGGTGGAATCCTTCTGCCACTGAAATCGAAAAGAGCCTTCCCCGCACAGGGAAGGCTCTTTTTTTGCCTGCTTCACAGGCCGGTCTCCTTGCCGCAGTGGGGGCAATACTTGCCCACGTCCCGGCCCAGGTGCGCCCCGCAGTGGGGGCAGCGGATGAACACGACCCAGATGACCGCGGTCACACAGCCAGCCCCCAAAAGCAGGGCCAGCAGCACGGTGTTTTCAAAGCGCAGGAACAGCACCAGCAGCAACAGCGTCACGGCCGCGCAGGCCCACAGGACCTGCATTGCTTTTTTCAGACCCATCGTTTCCCCTTTCTTATTGCGCGGCGGGCTCCAGCGTTTGCAGGATGTGATCCTTTACCTTATCCTTGGGCATTTCCAGCGCCAGGGAAAGTTCCTCGTAGAGCAGTTCCTCCGCCCGCTTCATAAACTGCTGGTCGGTCTTGCCCAGTTTTTTGCCCCGGGCGGCGGCCTGTCTGCCCTTCTGGTAGACGGCCTTGATGATCTTCACCAGCGATTCGCACTGATAGGTGTGCAAAAGGCCCCGGTAGTGTTCCGCCAGGGTGCGCTGGTCGGTGCCGTCGCAGCAGCCCGGTTCGATCTCAGGCATGCGGCGGATCAGGTCCCGCGCCTCTTCTCCGCTGATGACAGGGCGCATGAACACCTTGGTGTCCACAGGGGTGTACACCGTGCCACTGCCGAACACCGGCGTCAGCGTATAGTACATGGCCTGCCCGCCGCCCTCCAGCTGGGGTTTCATGGAGACCCCCTCCACCCGGCAGATGCCGGAATTTCCGTACACGATCAGACTTCCCGTTTCAAACATCTCTGTCCTCCATCTTTCGCCCAGGCGCCGCCGCGCCGCTGCCGTCTGTATCCGTCAAACCGAACTTCTTTCGCTGACCCGATCCGCTCGAGGTCTCACCGTGAATACTATGCTATTATTATAGCACGTTTGGAGGGCTTTGGGTAAGTCAAAGATCAAATTCCGCCGTTTTTTGCGCGCAGATGCGCAAAAACACGGGGGCCGGTACCGGTCCCCGTGTTTTTCTCCGATTTTCTCCGGGTCTTAATCCTGGATCAGTTCTTTTCCGTAGTACCGCGCCATCTCCTGCTGGCGGTCATCCACATACAAAAGGGCGGGCCTGGTGGGATACTCTTCCAGCCGGACCTGCTCCACCGCGGGGTCCTTCAACAGTTCCAGCCTGCGCTGGAACGCGGCGTGATAAGCCGCGGCCTCGCCGCTGCGCAGCGAGAACACCGCCTCCAGGCTGGTGAAGGAGTAGACCGGTTCCTGGTCGCTCAGGTGGGTGTTGCCGACCATCAACGCCATCAGGGCGAACACGCCCGCAATGCAGACCGAGTACAGTACCGGCACCGTTTTGGTCGGCACGCCGACGTCTTGCTCTGTCCGGGAACGGCGGTCCCGGGCCGCCAGCCAGCCCACAAGGTAGCACCAGTCCACCATCCACAGCAGGATAAAACCGTAAAAGATGATGTCGTACATCCGCTTGGGCCCGAAGGACAGCTCGGTGTACGCGCTGGGGCAATACATCGCGCCATACAGCGCCGCCGAGCCGATCCAGACGAGGCCGGGCAGCGGAAAGGAAAAGCGGCTCCTGCGCGCCGCGTGCCAGCACACGGGGGCCAGCAGCGCCATCACCAGCAGTACCGGAAGCCCCAGCCAGCGGCTCGCCTCGGAGAACATAAACCGAAGGGCCAGCCGCAGCGCCAGCAGCGCGTCCGGCTGCCAGGCGTAATTGTCCAGCCGCGCGTTGTTGCCCGGCGCCAGCAGGCAGGCGGCGAAGCTTGCGGCAAACGCCGCCGCGGGCAGCAGCATCCACCGCAGGGCGGGATGCTTTTTGAGCGCGAGCCCCGCCAGCAGCCCGGCCAGCACCAGCGCGCTCACCAGCCCGGACACGAAATTGCCGCCGCCCTGCACCACGGCCAGCAACGTGCAGACGGCCGTCAGCGCCCCGCGGCGGGCGGACGTGCGCGCCAGCACCAGCCGGATGAGCAGGCCGTACAGCGCCAGGCTCAACGCGTACATAAATGTGTAATACACCGAACCGTTGTACCAGTAAAAGGACTGGGCCGCGTCGGGGACCAGTTCGATCTGGAGCATCAGCGTGAGAAAGGCCGCGATCAGGGCGGCGGGCCGGCTCACACCGAACACCTTTTCAAACAGGGTACAGAAAAAAAAGGCGGTGCCGGCGCACAGGGCGGACAGCATGATCCAGGGCACAAGGGCATACCAGCCCTCGCCAAAGGTCAAGGGGCCCAGGCTCATGAGCAACAGCCCGGAAAAGGTGCCCTGGGCCACGCGGTACAGGCGGGCGACCTGGGCGAACGCCGCGCCCAGCACCGCCAGCAGCGAGTGGGTGTCCTTCCAGGCGGCGGTGATATCCAGGGCGAAGTTGAAGTCATCGTAACAGGGCACATCGTAACGGCCCAGCCAGAGCAACGGCGCCACCAGTACCGCCAGCGCCGCGCCCAGCAGGATGCAGGCTGTTTTTTCCGAGACCCGCAGCTTCAGCAGCCGGCCCCAAAGGCTCTGTTTTTGCACCGTGTCACCTCTCCGCGGTCGGCGCGCCCGCGGCGCTGTCCGGGTGGTTCTTTCGCCAGGCAAGGAAACTGTCCAGGATGACGGCGGCGCTCACCGCGTCCAGCTTGCCCTTGCGCTTTTTGCCAAAGGTGCCCGCCTCGGAAAGCTGGGCCGCGGCGGTGACGGTGGTGCGGCGCTCGTCCCAAAAGACGATGGGCACCTTCGCCCCCAGCTCCACCAGGGCCGCCATCTTGCGGGTCTTTTCCGCCCGGGCGCCCTCGGTGCCGTCCATATTTTTGGGCAGGCCGATGACGATCATCCCCACGTCGTATTCCCGGCTGGCATAGATGATCTTTTCCGCCACCTTGGCCATGCTCTTCTCCTCGATCTGCCCAATGGGGCTGGACAAAAATTCCGTGCGGTCGCACACCGCGAGGCCGGTGCGGGCGTCGCCGTAGTCCACTGCCATGATTTTCATGCTCGGTCCATTCCTCTCTTTTCCGCGGCAGATCTGCCGCCTGATCCCATCGCGGCCCGTTGGCCCGCCTCCTGCGGGAGGGCGCTCACCGCCGGGCGAGATACGCCCGCAGCGCCGGCAGGCAGGCCTTTCCGTCCGCAAGGCCCAGGTCGTAGACCTGCTGCAATTTGTCCGGGTCGGTCTCGATGCGGCTGATGGGCGTTTTGCGGGAGGGGCGCACCACAAAGGCACGCCCTTCAGCCTGCCAGCGCTCCAGTTCCTCCAGCGCCCGGTTGTAATCGTCGTGGCGGCGGGCCAGCCGCCGGGCCAGGGCGGGGCTGCGCATCCCCAGCAGCCGCAGCAGCGCCGGGTTCATGGGCGTTTTCCGGTAGCCCTCTTCCCGGGTGAGCACCACGATGAGTTTGTCGTACCCCTGGGCGGACATCCATCGGAAGGGAATGCTGTCGGAGACGCCGCCGTCCAGGTATCGCCGCCCGTCCAGCAGCACCGGCCGGGAGACGAAGGGCATGGAACCGGAGGCCCGCAGCGCGTCCATCTGCTCAAAAACGCTTGTCACCCGGATGTACCGCGGCAGGCCGGTGTCCACGTCGGTGACCACCGCGTAAAAGGGCACGCCGCTTTTTTGAAAAGCGTCGTCGTCGAAGGGGTCCAGCTTGCGGGGCACCAGGTCGTAGGCGTAGCGGGTGCTGAACAGGTTGCCCTCCCTCAGCAGCGGCCGCAGGCCCATGTAGTTTTTGTCCCGGTTATAGCGCTTGTTGTAGCGGATCGCCCGCCCCGCCTGGCCGGAGAGATAGTTCACCCCGAACAGCGCCCCGGCGGAGACGCCCACCACCCCGTCGGCGTGCACGCCGGCAGCCAGGAACACGTCCAGCACGCCGGCGGTGAACATGCCGCGCATGGCGCCGCCCTCCAGCACAAGGCCGGTCTTCATGGCTCTCCTCCTCCTTTGGCCGCGGCCCGGTGCCGCGGCCCGCGTGAAAAGGGCGCCCCGTGAGGCGCCCTTTGTGTTTTAGTAGAGCTTCGCGCCCGCGGGGATGTGGGGATCCACCATCAACAGGTGGAGCTTCTCCTCCCCTTCCTCCTGGTGGACGGCGCTGATCAGCATGCCACAGGAGTCGATGCCCATCATCTTGCGGGGGGACAGGTTGACGATGGCGATGGCCGTCTTGCCCACCAGTTCCTCCGGCTCGTAGTACTCATGGATGCCGCTGAGGATGACCCGGTCGGTGCCGGTGCCGTCGTCCAGCACGAACTTGAGCAGCTTCTTGCTCTTAGGCACCGCGGTGCACTCCTTGATCTTCACCGCCCGGAAGTCGGACTTGGAGAAGGTTTCAAAATCCACGAACTCGGTGAACAGCGGCTCGATCTCCACCTTGGAGAAGTCGATGGGCGCGCTCTCGGCAGCGGGCGCCGCGGCGGGGGCCGCTGCGGCAGGCGCGTCCGCCTTCGGGGCGCTCTGGGGCTTGTCCAGCGGCTTCATGGTGGGGAAGAGGATGACGTCCCGCACCGAGGCGCTGCCGGTGAGCAGCATGACGCACCGGTCGATGCCCATGCCCATGCCGCCCGTGGGAGGCATGCCGTACTCCATGGCGGTGAGGAAATCCTCATCCATCATCTCGGTCTCCTCGTCGCCCCGCTCCCGCTGCTCCACCTGCTTTTCGAAGCGCTGGCGCTGGTCGATGGGATCGTTGAGCTCGGAGTAGGCGTTTGCCAGCTCGCTGCGGCAGATGAACAGCTCGAACCGCTCGGTGAGGCGGGGGTCCGCCGGGCTGCGCTTGGTGAGCGGCGAGACCTCCACCGGATACATGGTGATAAAGGTGGGCTGCACCAGCTGGCCTTCCACCTTCTGATCGAAGCAGGCGTACAGCGCGTTGCCCCAGGTCTTTTCGGCGGCGTCCGCCAGTTCCACGCCGATGGCCTTCGCGGCGGCCACCGCCTCGGCGTCGTTGGTGATGGCGCCAAAGTCCACACCGGCGTACTCCCGCACCGCGTCCACCATGGTCAGGCGGCGCCAGCCGGGGGTCAGGTCCACCTTCTCGCCCAGCCATTCCACCTGGTAGGTGCCCAGGATCTCCTTGGCCGCGCCGGAGAGGATGTCCTCGGCGATGTCCATCATGGTGTGGAAGTCGGCGTAGGCCTGGTAGAGTTCCACGGTGGTGAACTCGGGGTTGTGCTTGGGGTCCATGCCCTCGTTGCGGAAGATGCGCCCGATCTCGTACACCCGGTCGATGCCGCCGATGATGAGCCGCTTGAGGGGCAGCTCGGTGGCAATGCGCATGTACATGTCGATGTCCAGGGTGTTGTGATGGGTGATGAAGGGGCGGGCCGCCGCGCCGCCGGCGATGGTGTTCAGCACCGGGGTCTCCACTTCCATATAATCCCGCTGGTCCAGATAGCTGCGCATGAAGCGGATGAACCGGCTGCGCACCTCAAAGGTACGGCGCACCTCGGGGTTGACGATCAAGTCCACATACCGCTGGCGATAGCGGGTCTCCTGGTCCTTCAGGCCGTGGAACTTCTCCGGCAGGGGCAGAAGGCTCTTGGAGAGCAGCACCACCTGGGTAGCATGGACGCTGATCTCCCCCATCTTGGTGCGGAACACATAGCCCCGCACGCCCACGATGTCACCGATGTCATACTTTTTGAACTCCTGGTAGGCATCGGCGCCCACGTCGTCCCGCTTGACATACATCTGGATGTTGCCGGTGGTGTCCCGCAGATCGGCAAAGCTGGCCTTGCCCATCACCCGCTTGCTCATGATGCGGCCCGCCATGCACACCTGGCGGTGCTGCTCCGGCGCGGCGTCCTCCGGCAGGTCCTGGAAGCTGGCCTTCACCTCGGCGGCAAAGTCCGCCTGGGGCCACTTGGTGATCTGGAAGGGGTCCTTGCCCGCCTGCTGCAGTTCCGCCAGCTTCTGCCGGCGGATCGCCACCAGTTCGCTGTACTCCTGCTGGGTCATCTCCCCGGCGTCCGCGGGGGTCTGGTTCGTCTGTGCCATTCTATTCTCTCCTTTGCGGTATAAAACGGCCGCCGGTGCGGCCCTTGTCTACAGTAAGGCTTATTATAACACAAAAACAGGTGCCGTGGCACCTGTTTTTGCAGAATTTCCTTGTGTTTTGCGGCCAAAAACCACGTTTACAGGGCGGAGCGGGTGATCTCCACCACCTTGAAGGCCACCGTGGCCCCATTGGGCAGGGTGATCTCGGCGGTCTCGCCCGCCTTTTTGCCCAGCAGGCCCGCGCCCACCGGGCTCTCGTCGCTGATCTTGCCGTTCAGCGGGTCCGCCTCGGTGGAGCCGGTGATGTCGTACTCCTCCACCTCGCCGTCCTCGTCCTCGATCTTCACATGGGTGCCCACCGACACCTGCTCCAGCGAGAGCTCGTCGTTGTCGATGACCCGGGCGTGTTTGAGCATCGCCTCCAGCTGGGCGATGCGGCTCTCGATGAAGCCCTGCTCGTTCTTCGCCTCGTCGTACTCGCTGTTTTCCGACAGATCGCCGAAGCCGCGGGCCACCTTGATCTTCTCGGCAACGTCCTTGCGGCGGACCGTCTTCAGTTCCTCCAGCTCGCTTTCCAGCGCCTCCAGACCGGCGCGGGTCATCACAATTTCCTTCATGCTCATGGCTTTGATTGCTCCCTAACGATAATGTTTTCGCACCGACGTGCGTTTTGAGTCTCAGGATGGCAGCGCGCCACCACGCCGCAGGCCCAAAAAAAAGGGCGCTGCAATGCGCGCATCCTAATTTTGAAAGTATAGCTGATTTCACCGCGACTGTCAAGATTGGGCGATTGTTTTCAGCTATTTCGCCAAAAAGGGCGCTTCTTTTTTGTGCCGCGAAAACGCCCCGCCGGCCGTCGATGGGCCCTTTGGCGCCTGCTTTGTTCAGTGTATGCGGCTGCCGGGCGTTTTATGCCGCCCGCGGCACAAAGGCACACGGCCCCGCCGCCGGCAGGGCCGTGTGCTCGCTTTGCTTTTGTTTGCGGCCGGGCGAAAGCGGAAGGTCACTCCTCGTCCTCGGCGCCATTGCCCAGCTTCTTCGCCTCCTCGATGACCTTGTCCTCCAGGTTGGAGGGCAGCGGCTCATAGCGCACGAAATCCAGGGTGAAGTGGCCCCGGCCCTGGGTGAGCTGCCGCATGAAGGTGGTGAAATCCTGCATCTCGGCCAGCGGCACCTCCGCCTCCACCACCTGCAGGCCATCCTCGTCGGGGGTCATGCCCAGCACGCGGCCCCGGCGCTTGGTCACCTCGCCCATGATGTCGCCGGTGTTGTCGCCGGGCACATGGGCGCGCAGGGTGCCGAAGGGCTCCAAAATCACCGGGCCGGCCTCGGGCAGGGCGGCCTTGTAGGCCAGTTTCGCGGCCATGATGAAGGCCATCTCACTGGAGTCCACCGGGTGATAGCTGCCGTCCAGCAGGGTGGCCTTCAGGCCCACCACCGGATAGCCGGCCAGCACGCCGTGCTTGGCGGCCTGGCGCAGGCCCTTTTCCACCGCGGGGAAGTAGTTTTTGGGCACGCTGCCGCCGAACACCTTCTCCTCGAACACCAGTTCCTCGCTGTCGCAGGGTTCAAACTCGATCCACACGTCGCCGAACTGGCCGTGGCCGCCGGTCTGCTTCTTGTGGCGGCCCTGGGCCTTGCACTTCTTGCGCACCGACTCCCGGTAGGCCACCCGGGGCGGCGTGAGCTCCACATCCACGCCGAACTTGGCCTTCAGCTTGGCCACCACGGCGTCCAGATGCTGCTCGCCCAGGCCGGAGATGATCTGCTGGCCGGTCTCGGCGTCCACACGGTAGGCCAGGGTGCGGTCCTCCTCCATCAGGCGGGCCAGCGCCGCGCCGATCTTGCCCTCGTCGCCCTTCTTGGTCACCCGAACCGCCATGGACAGGGTGGGGTTGGGGAAGACGGGGTCGGGCAGCGCCGCCACCCGGGCGGGATCGCACAGGGTGTCGCCGGTCTGGGCGGCGGAGAGCTTGGTCACCGCGCCGATATCGCCGGCGGTGATGGAATCCACATCGGTCTGTTTTTTGCCCCGCATGTTCAGCAGCTTGCCGAAGCGCTCGGCCTCGCCGGTGCGGGCGTTCACCAGGCTGGACGTGCCGGTGAGGGTGCCGGAGAGCACCTTCACATAACTCAGCTTGCCCACGAAGGGGTCGGCCACCGTGCGGAAGACGTAGGCCGCCACCGGGGCCGCGGGGTCGCATGCCAGTTCCACCTCGTCGCCGGCGGCGGTGCGGGCCACGGGGGCGGGCACCTCGGCGGGGCTGGGCAGCAGCACCTTGAGGTTATACAGCAACATGTCCAGCGCCTGCAGGTTGACGGCGCTGCCACAGAACACGGGGGTGATCATGCCGCTCTTGCAGCCCTTGGCCAGGCCCTCCACGATCTCCTCGGTGGTGAACGCCTCGCCGGAGAAGAACTTCTCCATCAGGGCGTCGTCGGTCTCGGCCACGGCCTCGCTCATGGCCTCCACCAGGCCGTCCAGCCGGTGACCCATGTCGGGCAGGGGCACCTGGACCTGCTTGCCGCCCTCATACTTGAAGGCTTTCTGGCTGAACAGGTTCACATAGATCACCGTGCCGTCCTCCTGGCGGGTGGGCACCACGCAGGGGCACACCGAGGGGCCGAACTTGGTCTTGAGTTCCTCCAGGATCTTGTAGAAGTTGGCGTTCTCCAGGTCCGTCTTGCTGACGAACACCACCCTGCTGCGGCCCATCTTCTCGGCCAGGCGGTAAGCCTTTTCGGCGCCAACGGTCACACCCGAACGGGCCGAAACGGTGATGAGCACGCTGCCGGCGGCCCGGATGCCCTCGTACTGGCCCAGTTCAAAGTCGAACAGGCCGGGGGCGTCCAGGAAATTCAGCTTGACGTCCTCGTACTCCACGGGGACGACCGCCAGGTTCAGCGACGCGTGGCGCTTTGCCTCTTCGGGGTCAAAGTCGCTCACGGTGTTGCCGTCTTCCACGCGGCCCATGCGCTCCAGCGCGCCGGTGGTGTACAGCAGCGCTTCCACCAGAGTGGTCTTGCCGCAGCCGGCGTGGCCGGCCACCAGAATGTTTCGGATGTTCGTGTTGGCGTAGTTCTTCATTCTAAATAACCCTCTCTTCTACCGCGTGTTTTGCAAAGGTAATGCGGCGGTAGCAACCTATACAAAATTTTAGCATAGTTTATACATTTTTTAAAGAACAATTCCCTGTAAAAGCGGGGGAAGCGCCGCACAAAATCCGCCGAAAGCTTTGTCTATTTTGCCTATTGACGGGCGGTAAACGCGCCGCAAAAGCGACAAAAATCCCCGCCGGGGGCTGCCCGGCGGGGGAACAAGAAATCAATATTTTTTCAGCAGCGGCATGGCCAGCGTCAGCACCGCCCAGGCGGCCTGGTAGAGCACCAGCGCCGGCAGGCCCAGCGCGCCGATGCCGCCGGTGAAGGCCAGCAGCAGCGCCAGCAGGCAGCTGATGGCCACCCCCGCCGCCTGCACCAGGCTTGCCACCCGCTCGCCCCAGGCCGCGCCCGCGGCGGCCCGCAGGCCGCCCACGAAGGAGGCAAAACTGCCCATGTGGGTCATGCAGCCCTCGGTGGTCTCGGCGTAGGCGGTGTGGGGGGCCAGCAGCCGGCGCTCGGCGCCGGTGAGCACCTTGACGCTGTCGGCCGGCAGGCCGTAGAGCACCGCCAGCCCCTCGCCCGTGAGGTTGAAGTCGTCGCTCTGCACCAGCAGCGAGACGCCCTGGCGCCGCAGGTCGGCCAGGGTGGCCGCCACCTGGGCGTTGGCCTTGTAGCTCACCAGGAACATGGCGAACAGCCGCCCGCTCACCGCCAGATAGATGGGCAGGCGCTTGCCCTTGGTGTAGCGGTTTTCATAGTCCAGGCTGGGGATCTCCAGCCCCTGCTGCTGCATGAAGGCCCGGTTGCCCACGATGACCCGGTTGTTGTTCACCCAGGCGGTGAAGCCGTAGCCGGGCAGGTTCTCCAGGTTCTCCACCTTGAACAGCATCTCGGTCTTGCCTTGGATGATGGTCATGAACACATCCCGCAGGGTGTCGCACCCTTCGATGAGCACCGAGGCGGCGTAGAGGATGGCCAGGTCGATGCGCTGCTTGTCGAAGGTCTTGATGCCGTGCAGCCGCACGCTGGCGCTGGGCAGCAGGTCCCGGGCGCCCACCACCACCATGTTGGCGCGGCCCAGCTGCTCCATGGCGGACGCGCCGGGGATGACCGCCCCCACCTGGACGGCGCTCTTCTGCGCCAGCAGGCTGGGCAGCGCGCTCAGCAGGGTGGCCGCCAGCGGCGCGCCCAGGCACAGCGCCCCCGCCAGGGCGTTGACGGCGGCCAGGCCGCCGTGGCCGGCGAAGAGGCTCACCAGGGCGCTCAGCAGCGCCGCGCCCAGCAAAAGCCAGCTCAGCTTCTGGGCCAGGCCGTCGCTGGCGCGCCGGGAAAAGCTCTGGCGCAAAAAGCCCTTGACCAGCGAGGTGGGCCGGTTCACCAGCAGGCAGGGCTCCGGTTCCCCCAGGCCCTGCGCCAGCCGGGCGGTGAGCTCGGCGTCCTGCAGGGGCACCGCCGCCGTGTGTTCGCTGCCGGCGCTGGCCATGCGGAAGTTGCGCACCACCACGCCCTGCATCACAAAGCGCCCGAAAGCGTTGAGGCACAGCAGCAGGGCCGCGGGCGCCACGAAAAGGGTGAGTTTGTCCGATTCAAACCGGTCGGCCCCCGCCAGCAGCACCACCAGCTGCACCAGCGCGCCCAGGGCCGCCAGGGCGGGGACGGTGTCGGCGCTGGGCCGCGCCCAGATGCCGGGGATGCCCGCGGCGAACACCCGCCAGTTGACGGCGCACACCGCCAGCAGACCGATCAGCTGCACCGCCAGCCAGGCGGCGGGGGCGGTGGCCGGGTCAAGGGGCCCCACGGGGGGCAGCGGACTGCCCTCCACCGCCAGGCCCAGATAGAGCAGCACCGCCGTCACCAGACCGGTGACCACCGTGCGCAGCGCCAGCCGGCGGCGCATCCCGTCCAGGTCCGCCTGCACCGCGCCGGCGTCGGCGGGATCCTCGTAATCGTCGATGTATTCCGGTTCCTCCGGCTCGTCAAACACCGCGTCGGCGGGCGCTTCGCCCCCGAACAGCCTGGGCAGCAGGCCGCGGCGGGCGGCGGGTTCCTCCTCCTCCTCGGCGGGGGCTTCCTCCGGCTCCTCCTCAAAGCGGATGCTGCCGGCGGCCGCCTCCAGATCGTCCAGCGGGCGGGTGGGCTCCTCCGGCCCCTCCAGTTCGATGACGCCGGTGTCGCCGCCCCTGGCGGCAGGTTCCACCGGACGGGTGGGCTCGCCGTTCACCGGCAGCGCCACCGGTTCCTCCTCCGGCCGGGGGGCGGGGTGGGTGTTGGGGATCATCAGGGTGGGCTCGTCCACCCGGACCTCCCCGGTCTCCCCCAGCTCCTCGTCCTCTTCTTCAAAGCCGGCGTCGTCCTTGTGGCGCAGGAAGCGGGCGAAAAAGCCCGGGTGCTGCTCCGGCTCCTCGTCGGGGATGACCGCCACGCTCTCGCTGAAGAATTTCTGGAACTCGGCGTCGAACTGCATCGTCTCGCTGATGGTGCCGGTGAAATGGGCCGGGTCCGCCGTGACGGCGGCGGGCTCCGCCACCGTCTGCTGCACCTGCCGCAGCACCTCGTCCGCGCCGTCCGCGTCCCGCCGGCGGGCAGCGGACGCCTCCTCGGCGCCCCGCGCCGCCGGGCGCTGGATGTGCCGGGCGCGCCGCTCCTCCTTCGCGGGGGCCTGCTCCGCGGCGGCCGGCTTCTCCGCGGGCGCGGGGGCGCTGCGGACCGGCTGCGGCGCGGCCTGTTGTTCGGGGGCCTGCTGCCGGGCGGGCTCCTGCGCGGGGGCGGGAGCCTGTTTTTCCGGGCTCCGGCGCGGGGCGCCCCCCTGTTCCCGGGGGGGCCGGCGGCGGGGAGGCTCGTTGACGGGAGCGCCCGCCGCGGGCTGCCGGGCCGGCGGCGGGGCCGCGGCCGTTTGTTCCCCGGGGGCCCCTGCCTGTTCCGTCGGCTTGGCGCGGGCCGCCTCCCTGTTCACGGGCGGCAGGGGGATGCGGTCGCCCAGGCCCAGGTCGGCCAGGATCTCATCCACCGCCTGATCGCTGGCCGGCTCCGCCGCCCGCTGCTGCTTGAGTGTTTCCAAAATCTCGTCCACCGAGCTGGAAAATTTGTTGTCTGGCACCTTCGATCCCTCCATGCCATATGGGCGTATGTGTTCAGCGGCGCTGCCGGGCGATCTCGTACAGGATGATGCCCGCCGCCACCGAGACGTTGAAGCTGTCCACCCCGGTGCCGCGCCCGGCCATCGAGAGGCGCACCGCGCCGTCGCACAGCTTGCGCACCAGCGGGCTCACCCCTTTTCCCTCGCTGCCCAGCACCAGCGCCACCGGGCCGGTGAGGTCCGCCTGTTCCAGGGGCTGACCGTCCAGGTCAGCGCAGTAGACGAACACTCCCTGTTCCTTCAGGCGGCGGATGCTCTCGCCGATGTTGGCCACCCGGGCCACCGGCAGGCGGGCCGCAGCGCCGGCGCTGCTTTTGAGCACCGTGGGGGTCACGGCCGCGCCGCCCCGCTTGGGAATGACCACCCCATGCGCGCCGCACAGCAGCGCCGAGCGGATGATCGCCCCCAGGTTGTGCGGGTCTTCCACGCCGTCGGCCAGCACCAGGAAGGGAGGCTCCCCCTTCTGGCGGGCGGCGGCCAGCAGATCGTCCAGGGCCGCGTAGGAGATGGAGGAGGCGTAGGCCGCCACCCCCTGATGGCTGTCGGTGCCGCAGGTGAGGCGCAGCTTGTTGGGGTGCACCCGCTTGACCACCGCGCCCGCCTGCCTGGCCAGGGCGGTGTAGTAGGACGCCACCGCCTCCGGCAGGCTCTCGCTGAGCAGCACGGTGTCCACGCCGGCGCCGCTTTTCAGCAGTTCCGTCACCGGGTTCTTGCCGTATACCAGGCTCTGTTCGGGCCCGCCGTTCTCGTGTTTATCGGGGCTGTTGCGCATAGTGTCTCCTTTTTTGAACCGGCGGCCTGCGCCGCCTTGCTTGCCGTATCCATATACACAGAAAAGTATACCACCCTGCCGCGGCTTTTGCCAGTGTTTGACACAAAGTTTCGCCCCGTTTCGACCCCGCCCCTGCGCCGGCGGGCGTTCCCCGGCGGGATTTTTGGCATTCTGGCAAAAATTTATTCCGAATCTTTGGCAGTAGACGGCCGCGCCCCGCTTTTGTAAAGACGGTTATACACTTGGTAATGGCGTCTTGGGCTTTCCACATGTTGAAAACTCTGTGGAAAATGTTAAAAAACGGCCTGTCCGGGGCACTTTTTCCACAGCGAGGCAGGTTTTCAACCCGGTTTTCCACAGCGTTGTTGAAAGTTTTTCTGTAAACAAGGGGTTATAAACGGCCTGTCAATATTGGAATTTCGACGGTTTTTACAGGGATTTTGCCCCTTTTTTCTCTTAATTTACTGCGTCGAAACGCGCCCCGCAGCGGCGGCGCGGCTCTTGACTTTGCCGCCCCGGGCCGCTATTGTACAGACAGAAGATTTCGCTTTTGAAAGGAGACGCCATGCTGCTGTTTGAAGAGACCGGCGGGCTGGATCTGGACGCCACCCTGCGCTGCGGCCAGACCTTTTTGTGGCGGCCGCTGGAGGGCGGCGGCTGGGCCGGCACGGCCGCCGGGCGGGCGGTGACCGCCCGCATGGAGGGAAAGGCGCTGGTGCTGGAGGGGGCGGATGAGGCGGACCGGGCCTTCTGGGAGCGCTACTTCGCCCTGGACCTGGACTACCCCGCCCTGCTGGGGCGCTTTTGCGCCGGCAGCAAGCGCCTGGCGGCCTGCGTGGAGCACAGCCCGGGCATCCGGGTGCTGCGCCAGCCCTTTTTTGAGACGCTGTGCTGCTTTATCATCAGCCAGAACAACAACATCCCCCGCATCACCGCCATCACCGGCCGACTGTGCGAGGGGCTGGGCGCGCCGCTGGGCGGCGGCCTGCACGCCTTTCCCGCCCCGGAGGTGCTGGCCGCCCTCCGGCCGGAGGATCTTGCCTTTCTGCGGGCGGGCTGGCGGGCGGAATATCTCATCGACGCGGCCCGCTGGGTCGCCTTGGGGCTTGTGAGCGAGGCGGCGCTCACAAGCCTGCCCGACGCCGAGGCCCGGGCGCTGCTGATGACCGTGAAAGGGGTGGGCCCCAAGGTGGCGGACTGTGTGCTGCTCTACAGCCTCTCCCGCTGGAGCGTGGTGCCCATGGACGTGTGGATGAAGCGGGCGATGGCGCGCCTTTTCCCCCGGGGCGCGCCGGTGTGCTGCCGGCCGTACCAGGGCATCGCCCAGCAGTTCATCTTCGACTACGCTCGGGATGTTCTCCCCCGGAAGACAGCGGACAAAAAAACGACAAAACCCCGCCGGAACGATTGATTTTGTCCGTCCGATGGGGTATACTGTTTGAGGAATTTCATCCCATCCAAACGATCGGAGGTCATAAATATGTTAGTGAATGCCACTGAAATGCTCCAGAAGGCCCGGGACGGCCACTACGCCGTGGGTCAGTTCAACATCAACAATCTGGAATGGACCAAGGCCGTCCTGCTCACCGCGCAGGAGATGAACAGCCCTGTGATCTTGGGCGTTTCCGAGGGCGCGGGCAAATACATGACCGGCTACAAGACCGTGGCCGCCATGGTCAAGGCCATGGTGGAGACCCTGAACATCACCGTGCCGGTGGCCCTGCATCTGGACCACGGCAGCTACGAGGGCGCCAAGGCCTGCCTGGAGGCCGGGTTCTCCAGCATCATGTTCGACGGCAGCCACTACCCCATCGACGAGAACGTGGCCAAGACCACCGAGCTGGTGAAGCTGGCGCACTCCATGGGTGTTTCGGTGGAGGCCGAGGTGGGCTCCATCGGCGGCGAGGAGGACGGCGTGATCGGCGCCGGCGAGGTGGCCGACCCCGCCGAGTGCAAGCGCATCGCCGACCTGGGCATCGATTTCCTGGCCGCGGGCATCGGCAACATCCACGGCAAGTACCCCGCCAACTGGAAGGGCCTGGACTTTGACGCGCTGGACAAGATCCACCAGGCCACCGGCGGCATCCCCCTGGTGCTGCACGGCGGCACCGGCATCCCCGCCGACATGATCAAGAAGGCCATCAGCCTGGGCGTGTCCAAGATCAACGTGAACACCGAGTGCCAGCTGAGCTTCGCCGCCGCCACCCGCGAATACATCGAGGCCGGCAAGGACCAGCAGGGCAAGGGCTACGACCCCCGCAAGCTGCTGCTGCCCGGCTTTGAGGCCATCAAGGCCACCGTCAAGGAGAAGATGGAACTGTTCGGCAGCGTGAACAAGGCGTAAGCGCCCCTTCCCCTTTGCCATTGAACCGAAAAAGGCCGCCCCCACCGGGGCGGTCTTTTTTCGTGTCTGCCGGGGCCGCGTTTGCCGGTTTCCCTCCGGGCGGCGGTCAGGCGTCGGGGAAGTAGTCGCGCAGGTCCAGCAGCGCGCCGTCCTGGCGGACCTCCGTATGACACTGCACGCCGGTGGTGTCTCCGGTGGTGCCCACCGTGCCGATCTGCCAGCCCTGCTCCACCACATCCCCTTCGGCCACGTCAATGCTATCCAGGTGGGCGTAAAGGGTGGAAAGGCCATTCCCGTGGTCGATCTCCACCACGTTGCCGTAGCTGTAATGGAACTGAGCCATGGTCACGGTGCCCGACGCCATGGCCAGCACTTCGCTGCCTTTGGGGGCCATCAGATCCGCCCCCTTATGGTAGTCGCTCTTCCAGCGGCTAACGCCGGTGTAGTCCGGCACCGGCCAGATAAACTCCTCCGTTTGCTGCGCGCCGTCTGCCTGCGCAGTGCTCTGAGAGACGGGCGGCTGCGCGCTGTCCGCTGCGGCCGCGCTCTGGGAGGCGGGCGGCTGCGAAGCCGAGTCCGGCGCATCCTGCTCCTGTGAGGAGGACATGCCTGCCAGCGGCTGGGGCGAGGCGCTGCTCACCGGGGCGGACACCGGGGCGTCAGAGGCCGAAAGGCCCGCCGCCGCGCAGGCGGTGAGGCAGAGGGCGGCGGCCAGCGCCGCCGCCACCCCGGCGGTGAACCGGCGGCCGGGGGTCGCCGGGTGCAGCAGGGCAGTCAAACGGGCCTTCAGTTCCTTTTTGCTGCCGCCCAGGCCCGCCGCGCCGGCGGGTAGAGGGCAACTTTGGGCCGCGTCCAGCAACAGAAGGCCGTAGGCGCGGCGGGCGGCTTCGTCCAGGCCGGCGGCGGCCTGCGCGTCGCAGGCGTACTCACAGGCCCGGCTCCAGCGGGCCGCATGGAAAGCACACAGAGGATCGAACCAGTGCAGCCGGCAGCACCAGCGCACCAGCGCCTTGACCCACAGATCGCCCCGGCTCAGATGGGCCGCCTCGTGGCGCAGGGCCAGTTCCAGCCGCCCCAGTTCCATGGCGGCGGGCAGGTAGAGCACCGGACGCACAAGGCCGGTCATCACCGGGCCGGCAAGGCCGGGGCAGGCCCGCAGCCGGGGCGCGCGGAGCACGCCCGACCGGGCGCACACCTCCCCCCACAGCGCCGTCTGTTCCTCCCCCGCGGGGGTGGAGAGGCGCTCCAGCCCCCGGACAAAGCGCAGATACCGCCCCCACTGCCAGAGGGTGCAGAACACCGCGCCTGCCGCCCACACCCAGGGCAGCGCCGCCAGTGCAAGGGCCACCGGGTCCGGCGCGGGAGCCGCCGCGTGCATCGGGCTCAGCGCCGCCGGGGCGGCGCTTTGGGCGGCGCGGGCGGCCGTGTTCAGCGCCCGGCCCACCGGGGCCAGGGGCGCGGCCACCGGAGCGGGCCTCGCCGCGAAGAGCAGCGCCAGCACCGGCCCCACCGGCACCAAAAAGAAGGGAAAGGCCGCCGCCAGCGCCCGGGCCCGGGCGGCGGGCCGCAGCTTGTTCAGCAGCGGCGAGAGGGCCAGGCAGGCCAGCACCGCCAGCGCCCCCGCTGCCGAGAGGGGCAGCACCCATGCGTAAAACAGTTCATTCATGGCCCTTCGCCTCCTCGTCCAGCCAGGCCCGCAGTTCCGCCAGTTCCCCGGCAGAGAGGCCCTTGCCGTCGTACAGCGCCGCAACCATGCTTTTGACGCTGCCGCTGTAATACCGGCCCAGCACTTCTCGGGCCGCCTCGGCCCGGTAGGCGTCGGCGCTCACCAGCGCCCGGTAGACGTTCTGTTTGCCCCGTTTTTCCACCGCCAGGGCCCCCTTGTTCACCATCCGGGCCAGAAAGGTGAGCAGGGTGGAGGGCTTCCAGCCCTTCTCCGCCAGCCGCTCGGTGAGCCGCGCCGCCGTGACCGGCGCGTCCAGCTCCCAGACTTTTTCCATGATCTCCAGTTCCGCGTCGGACAGTTTCATTTTCTTCGCCTCCATCTTCTACATCTTGTCGACGATTTAATACTACATCATGTAGAAGATAAATGCAACCCCCGGACCGCTCTTTTCACAGTTTTTTCAAGGGGCGCGGCGCGGAGCGAACGGCACGCCGCGCCCCTTGGCCGCAACCCGGCGGTCCACGGCCAGGGCGGCAGGCAGCGCGGCGGAGCAGGCACGGGGCGGCGGGGCAAGCCGGTCTCTCTCGCCGGGCAGAGCAAAGCGCCCCTCCGGGCCCGCAAGGGTCCCGGAGGGGCGCTTTGTTGTGAAAGCCGCGGTCACACCGCCTTTTCCAGCGCCAGCACCGCCACGGTGATGTCGTCCGGGCGGGCGCTGCAGCTGGCCCGGCCTTTGGCCATGTCCGCCAGAATGCGGGCGATCTCGGCGGGGGTGCTGCCCATGGCGGCGCAGAGTTCCAGCTGCTGGCAGATCCAGCCGGGGCCGTCCACCAGCGCCCCGTCGCTCACCAGCACCACCAGTTCCTTCTCATGCAGGGTCAGGGTGTGCTGCGCGCCCACCACGCTGCTCAGGATGCCCACCGGCAGGCCGGCGGCCTCCACCGGTTCCGCCTTGCCGCCCCGCACCAGGAAGGTGGGGCAGGCCCCCGCCTTGTACAGGCTGGCCCGCCCGGTGTAGAGGTCCACACTCACCAGGTCCAGGGTGGCGGCGCTCTCCTCGTCGCTCTTGAGGGACAGCGCCACATTCACCAGCCGCGCGGCGCTCTCGGCGCAAAAGCCCGCTTTCAGCAGCTTTGCGGCCAGGGTGCAGGCCAGAGTGCCGTCGATGGCGGCGGGCTTGCCCACCCCCATGCCGTCGCAGAGCAGCAGGTGGGCGTTGCCAAAGGCGTCGCAGAACTGCTGCACCGCGTCGCCGCAGGCCTCCTCCCGGGCGGGATAGGCCGCCAGGCCGAACACCGGGTCATACACCGCTTTTTCGGTGAGGGTAAGGGTGGTGATCGGGCCGGCGTGGTCCACCCCGAAGGGCGCCAGCGCCCGGTGACAGATACCGGCGGCCTCCTTGGAAAGTTCCGCCAGTTCCTCGTGGGAGAAGGCGGTGCGGTTGACGCTCACCGTGCCCCGCAGCCGTCCGGATGCATCATAGCCCAGCTGCACCTCCAGCGGCTCCAGCCCCAGGGAGGCGAACAGCGCCGACAGCCGGGCGGTCTTGCCCTCGTCGGGGGCGACGGTCTGCCCCAGCTGGCCCGCCATCTGCCCCAGGGCCTGCGCCATGGCGGTGTACTGCTCGGTGAGGGCGCTGCGCATCGCCTGCGCCCTCACCCGGCTCTCCCGCCGGCTGCGGTAAAGGGTATAGGCTCGCCCCGCCGCGCTGCACAGTTCCACCGGATGCACACAGCGGCAGAACTGGCCCGGCAGCTGCTCCAGCGCCGCCCGGCCCTGCTGCTCCAGAATGGGCTTGAGGCGCAGAAAGCCGTCCACCGTGTCGGAGTAATTCTCCACCCAGCAGCGCTCTCGCTGGCCGCAGCCCCGGCAGAGTTCCTCCGCCACATGATCCATCACCCAGTTGTAGCTCTCCCCTTTTTTGGGCAGGGTCTTGTAAACGCTGTCCACCGTGTCGGCGATGCCGGTGAGGGCCCGGGCCACATGCTCCAGCTGCCCCACGGCGCTCGCCACCCGGGGCCGCGCCGCGCTCTCCGCCGCCTGCTCGGCCTGGCCGGGCAGCGCCGCCAGCCAGCGGCGGGGCAGGGCGAAGAAGGCCGCCTCGGCCAGGGCCGCGCTGGCCAGAAAGCCCAGCAGCGCCGCGGGTGCGGGCGCGGCCAGGCTGCACAGCACCGCCGTGCCCAGGAACACCGCGCCGCTGCCCATCCGCTCGCCGGGGGTGAAGAAGGCGGCGGCAAGGCAGCCCGCCGTCACCCCGAGTCCGGCAAAGGCCAAGTCCGGATCGGCGGCGGCCAGCATCACCGCCCCCACCGCGCACAGGGCGGCGCAGTCCCGCACACGCCCCCGATAGGCCAGCCACAGCCCCGCCGCCGCCAGCACCGTCACCCCTGGCTCCAGGGGGCCTGCGGGCAGGGCGCAGAGGGCGGGCAATGCCAGCATCGCCAACGGAAAGGCCTGTCCCGCCAGAGGCTGTGACAGGCGGGGCCGGGTGCGGGCCGTCTTGACCAGGGCAAAGCCGGCCGCCCCGGCCAGCAGCGCAGCTCCCAGGGTGGCAAAGGCCGCCGCCGGGGTGGACAGCCCCGCCATGGACAGCATCAGCTGCACCAGCAACAGGGTGCCGCAGCCGGCGGCGGCCGCCGGCCAGAATACGGTGCGGAAGAGCCAGCGCCCGGCCAGCGCGGAGGCCAGCGCCGCCAGCCAGCGCAGACTGTCCACCGGGTCCAGCAGGGCCAGATACCCCAGTGCCGCCCCCGCTGCGGCGCTTTGCAGCCAGCTTTGCCCCGCCCCCAGCACCAGGGCCAGGCCGAAGGGGTGCAGCCCGCCGAAAACGCCCCCCGCCGCCAGGGCGAAGCCGCTGCCTCCCGCCGCCAGCTGCCACAGGACCGGGCCCGCCTGCTCCAGCCGCCGGCGCAGGCGCAGGGCGCGCAAGTGTTCGTTCATCTTCTTCCACCTCGTTTTTCGTCCTTTTTGGTTGTCAGCGCGGCGGCGGCCCGTGTCCCTATGTACGGCGGGCCGCCGCGACTGCTGTGGTACCACCGGCGGGCGTCTGCCGCCGGCATTCGTCCCCAGTATAGCCCCCGCTCCCTCCGCTTTTTGCCGCAGCCCGTCGCAAGCGCAAAATGCGGCAAAACTTCCCCTTTCCCCCGTTTTTCGGCCGCCCGCACATTCCCCGTTTTTGCCCTCTCGCCCGCCGCTTCCCGCCCCGCTCTTTGCCGCACCCGTCCGGGCCGGGGACGGGTGCTTACCGGCCTTCGTTTGCCTTTCGTCCGCCGACGTGGTATACTTCCGCCAGAGAGGAGGAGGCGCCATGGCATTGTGTCTTCGCCCCGCCGGCGGGCGGGACGCGGCGGTCATCGCCGCCATTTACGATTCGAATCCCGACTTTCTCGCCCACCACCTCGGGCGCAGCCGGGTGGACGAAGCCTTTCTCCGCGCCGAACTGGAGGAGATGGCCCGGGCGGGCTTTGCCTCCTTCCTGATCACCGAGGGAACGGGCGGCCCCGTGGTGGCCGCGGCAGATGTGCGGGGCGGCGAGACCGCCTATCTCTCGCTGCTCATTCTGGCCCGCGCCGCCCAGGGCCGGGGGCTGGGGCAGCGGTGCGCCGCCCTGCTGGAGGAACATCTGCGCTCCGGCGGCAGCCGTCGGGTGCGCATCGACGTGGTGGACGGCCATCCCGGCAGTCCCCTGCCCTTCTGGCAGCGGCTGGGCTACGCCGGCAGCCAGCGGGTGAACCTCACCTGGGGTGGCAAGACCAGTTCCGCCCGGGTGCTGTACAAAACGCTGTGAGCCTTGCGGGGCATGTCGTCTTCCGCACCTGCGGGGACGGCCTTCCCCGCTGTCCGGGGCAAGGGCCCGTGCCCTTCCCTTGACTTTTTCCGCCCCGGGGGCCATAATGGGAGCAAAACAGGGCGGCCGGACGGGCCGCCCTTCCAAAGGAGCATTGGATCTATGAAAATCGCGATTCCCTACGAGGCGGGCCAGGTCTTTCAGCATTTCGGCCACAGCGCCGCCTTCATGATCTACGAGGCAGAAGCGGGCAAGGTGACGGGCAGCGCCCTGCTGCCCGCGAACGGCAGCGGCCACGGGGCGCTGGCGGGGCTGCTGGCGGCAAACGGCGTGGACGCGCTGATCTGCGGCGGCATCGGCGGCGGGGCCCGCACCGCTCTGGCCGCGGCGGGCATCACGGTATATCCCGGCGTGACCGGCAGCGCCGACGCCGCGGCGGCCGCTTTGGCGGCGGGCACCCTGTCCTTTGACCCGAACGCCGCCTGCGCCCATCACGAAGGTCACGGCGAGGGCCACACCTGCGGCGGCCACTGCGGCGGTTGAGGCGCTCACTTTTGTCCGCCGGCATCCCCGTGCCCCGGCACGGCGGAAAACCGGCACAGCCCGGACCGACCATTCCCTTTACAGCGCAAAAAGAGGCTCCCGCCGCGATGCGGCGGGAGCCTCTTTTGGCCATGGTTATTACGGATTGTATAAAGTGCCGATCATTTCACAGTGTAGCGCTGCAGCAGGGCCTCGATCTTGGCGTGGGGGTCGATGATGCTGCTCACGCTCATGTCGTGGTTGATGGCCGCCACGAAGTAGGCGATGTACTTGGACACGTCTACCTCATGGAACCACTCGCGGCTCAACAGGTCGGGGGTGCGGTAGGTCAGGTTGGTGCCGAACACGCCGCTGATGATGCCGTCCTCATAGGCTTTGTCGAACTCGGCCAGGCCGGCGGTGAAGATGGCGTAGGTGGCGTTGCAGTAGATGCGCTTGGCGCCCCGCTTCTTCAGTTCGTAGCCGATGTCCAGCATGCTCTCGCCGGAGGAGATGATGTCGTCGGCGATGAACACGTCCTTGCCCTCCACGCTCTCGCCCAGATACTCATGGGCAACGATGGGGTTGCGGCCGTTCACCACCCGGCTGTAATCCCGGCGCTTGTAGAACATGCCCAGGTTCACGCCCAGCACGCTGGCGTAGTACATGTTCCGGTTGATGGCACCCTCGTCGGGGCTGATGACCATGAAGCTGTCCGGGGTGGGGCGGAAGTCCGGGATGTTCTTGAACATCGACTTCATCACCTGGTAGGTGGGCATCACGTTGTCCATGCCCATCAGGGGCACCGCATTGGACACCCGGGGATCGTGGGCGTCGAAGGTGATGATGTTGGACACTCCCATGCTCTGCAGCTCCTGCAGGGCGTAGGCGCAGTCCAGACTTTCCCGGTAGGTGCGGCGGTGCTGGCGGCTGCCGTAGAGCAGCGGCATGATGACGGTGATGCGGTGGGCCTTGCCGCTGGCGGCCTGGATCAGGCGCTTCAGATCCTGGTAGTGGTCGTCGGGGCTCATGCTGTTCTCGGTGCCGAACAGCCGGTACTTGCAGCTGTAGTTGCCCACGTCCACCACGAAATAGAGGTCGTCGCCCCGGACGGTGCTCTTGATCACGCCCTTGCCGTCGCCGGAGGAAAAGCGGGGGCACTCGCTGGGGATGATGAAGGTCTCCTTGTTCATGCCCTTCCGGTTGGCCCAGCGGACCAGATGGCTGTCGATCAGCGCGGTCAGCTCATGGGCGCCGGGGGTAGCGATGAGACCCAGATCAGCAACGCCGTTGCCGTCGATGAAAAACTCGCTTCCGCTGTGCTGCTGCTGCTCCATTCCAACAAACAACTCCTGTTCTTTTTTCAATTCCGGCCCGGCTGCGCCAGGCAACGATTTTCACAACATCATATTAACATACTTTTTGCGAAAGGAACAGCACTCTGCGCATTTTTCGGCATTTTCTTCGTCCAGCGCAACGCGGTACGACCGCAATGGCCCAAAAATTGGGGAATATGCCCAAAAACGCTCTGTGCCCCCCCTTTCACAAGCAACAGCCGCCCCCGTTCCCGAGGGAACAGGGGCGGCTGAAAACGCTCGTTCGCGCTGGGCTCAGACCAGCTCGATGATGGCCATCTCGGCGGCGTCGCCGCGGCGGGGGCCGATCTTGACGATGCGGGTGTAGCCGCCGTTGCGGTCGGCATACTTGGGGCCGTACTCGTCGATGACCTTCTTGGCCACGGTCTCCTTGGTGATGTAGGAGTAGACCTGACGCTTGGCGTGCAGCTCCTCCTTCTTCCCCAGGGTCACCATCTTCTCGGCCATGGAACGAACTTCCTTGGCACGGGTGACGGTGGTCTCGATCTTGCCATTTTCAAACAGGTAGGTGACCATGGCGCGCAGCATGGCGCTGCGGTGCTCGCTGGTCCTGCCGAGTTTTCTGGTACCGGGCATCCCGTTTCACTCCTTTGCAGTAATTACTCGTCGTCTTTGGTAAGGGTAAAGCCCAGAGAATCAAGCTTGGCCATGACCTCTTCCAGGCTCTTGCGGCCGAGGTTGCGGACCTTCATCATCTCGTCCTCGGACTTGTTGATCAAATCTTCCACGGTGTTGATGCCCGCGCGCTTGAGGCAGTTGAAGGAACGCACCGACAGATCCAGCTCCTCGATGGTCATCTCCAAGGCCTTTTCCTTGCCCTTGTCGTCCTTCTCCACCATGATCTCGGCGCCGATGGCCTCCTCCGACAGGTTCACGAACAGGTTCAGATGCTCGGTGAGCACCCGGGCCGCCAGGCTCACCGCCTCTTTGGCGTTGATGGTGCCGTCGGTCCACACCTCGATGGTGAGTTTGTCGTAGTCGGTGATCTGGCCAACGCGGGTGTTATCCACGGTGTAGTTGACCTTCAGAACAGGGGTGTAGATGCTGTCGACGGGCAGAACGTTCAGATCGTTCTTCTCCATCAGCAGCTGCTTGTTGCGCTCAGCGGGCACATAGCCCCGGCCCTTGTCGAAGGTGAGCTCCATCACGAGCTTGCCGCCTTCGTCCAGGGTGGCGATGTGCCATTCGGGGTTGAGCACCTCGATCTCATCGCTGGGTTTGATGCTGCCAGCAGTAACCTCACACTCACCGGACGCCTCGATGCGCACGGTGACAGGGCCGTCGGCGTAGAGTTTGGCGGCGATGCCCTTGAGGTTCAGAACGATCTCGGTCACGTCTTCCTTGACGCCGGGGACCGTGCTGAACTCGTGAACGACGCCGTCGATCTTAACGCTGGTGACGGCTACACCGGGAAGCGACGAGAGCAGGACGCGCCGTAAGCTGTTGCCCAGGGTGGTACCAAAGCCTCGCTCCAACGGCTCCACGACAAACTTGCCGTAACGGCCGTCGGGCGACAGGCTCGCGGTATCGATCCGGGGGCGTTCGATCTCCATCATAATTAAATCCTCCCTTGGCGGCCGGCCCCGAAAGGCCGGCCTGTAGTGTTCGCTTTCCCTTGGGTGAGTTTGTTACTTGGAGTACAACTCAACGATCAGGTGCTCGGCCACATCGAAGTCGATGTCGGCGCGGTCCGGCAGCTTGTCGACCACAACGCTCATCTTCTCGAGGTCCTTGGTCATCCAGCCGGGCACAGGGCGGGAGGCATTCTTCTCGGCGCACTCCTTCAGCTTGGCGCTGTCGGTGGTCTTCACTTCCACCTTGTCGCCGGCGGAGAGGAGGTAAGAGGGGATGTTCACGGTCTTGCCGTTCACGGTGAAGTGGCGATGCAGCACCAGCTGACGGGCTTCCTTGCGGCTCATGGCAAAGCCGGCGCGGTAGACCACGTTGTCCAGACGGCTCTCCAGGATGCGCAGCAGGTTCTCACCGGTCATGCCGCTCTTGCGCTCGGCCATGTCAAAGTAGTGGGCGAACTGGCTCTCCAGTACACCGTAGTAGCGCTTCGCCTTCTGCTTGGCGCGCAGCTGCAGGCCATACTCACTGACCTTCTTGCGCATCTGGCCGGCGCCATGCTGGCCGGGCACAAAGCTGCGGCGCGCGAACGCGCACTTGTCGGAATAGCAGCGCTCGCCTTTCAAAAACAGTTTCTGACCTTCGCGGCGGCACTGACGGCACACTGCGCCTGTATATCTTGCCATTCTTGTTCCTCCTTAAAAATCAGATGCGGCGGCGCTTGGGCGGGCGGCAGCCATTGTGGGGGATGGGGGTCACGTCCTTGATCATGTTGACCTCGAGGCCCGTGGCCTGCAGCGCGCGGATGGCGGCTTCACGGCCGGCGCCGGGGCCCTTGACGTAGACCTCAACGGTCTTCATGCCATGCTCCATGGCCACCTTGGCGGCGGCCTCCGCCGCGGACTGGGCGGCGAAGGGAGTGCTCTTGCGGGAACCGCGGAAGTTCAGACCGCCGGAGCTGGCCCAGGAAACGGTGTTGCCCTGCGTATCGGTAATGGTAACAATGGTATTGTTGAAGGTGCTCTGGATATGCGCAGCGCCACGCTCGATGTTCTTGCGCTCGCGCCGCTTGGTACGCACAGCGCCCTTTTTAGCAGCAGCTTTAGTTGCCATTTCTCTTGCTCCTCCTTACTTCTTCTTGTTCGCGACGGTGCGCTTCGGGCCCTTGCGGGTGCGAGCGTTGGTCTTGGTGCGCTGGCCGCGAACGGGCAGCCCCTTGCGATGGCGAACACCGCGGTAGCACTGGACCTCCACCAGGCGCTTGATGTCCAGCGCCACGTTGCGGCGCAGGTCGCCTTCCACGATGACGTTGTTCTTGTCCAGATACTCACGGATCAGGCCTTCCTGCTCGGCAGTCAGGTCCTTCACGCGGGTGTCGGGGTTGATGTTGGTGGCCGCCAGGATCTTCTTGGCGGTGCTGGGGCCAATGCCATAGATGTAAGTCAGGCCTACTTCCACCCGCTTTTCGCGGGGCAGGTCAACGCCGGCAATACGTGCCATAGTTTCAAAAACCTCCTAAAATAACATCCCATGTCCGTGTCGGGGGCTGCGCCGGGAATCTACGCACTTGCCCCCCTGGCGCTTGGGGCCTTAGCCCTGGCGCTGCTTGTGCTTGGGGTTTTCGCAGATGACCATCACGCGACCTTTGCGCTTGATGACCTTGCATTTTTCGCAGATGGGTTTCACGGAAGGTTTGACCTTCATACTGATGAACCTCCTTTGTGCTTTGGCGCTTATTTCGAGCGCCAGGTGATGCGCCCCTTGGTGAGATCGTAGGGCGACATTTCCAGTGTAACCTTGTCCCCGGGCAGGATGCGGATGAAATTGGTCCGCAGTTTGCCGGAGATGTGCGCCAGCAACCGATGGCCGTTTGCCAGCTCCACCCGGAAGGTGGCGTTGGGCAGCGCCTCCACGACGGTGCCCTCAACTTCGATGACGTCTTCTTTAGACAAACTCTTCCCTCCTCATGGCTTTGCGGGGTGGAGGGCGTCGAACGCCTTCACCGCCGCTGCGAGCTGTTTGTCGGTTGCAAGGCTCTCGCCCCGCAGAACGGTTGCGGTGGGGGCCACATGCCTTATCTTTTTGGCCTTCGGCCGATCCAGTTTGCGCAGACTTCCGTCCGCGAGAAAAAGCATCTGGCCTTCGATTCCGATCACCGCAAAGGTCCGGCCCTTGTCCCGCCCGGCTTTGGAGCGGACCAGCTGGCCTTTTACAAAGTCCATTCCGGCCCCTCCCACGCTTTGGTCAGAACTTCCGGACCGGCGGCGGTGATGGCGACCGTGTGCTCGAAGTGAGCCGAGAGGCCGCCGTCCGCCGTTTTCACCGTCCATCCGTCGG
Source organism: Candidatus Allofournierella merdavium (assembly GCF_944382735.1). Lineage (NCBI taxonomy): Bacteria > Bacillati > Bacillota > Clostridia > Eubacteriales > Oscillospiraceae > Allofournierella > Candidatus Allofournierella merdavium. The sequence continues at coordinate 178,005 of NZ_CALWND010000004.1, forward strand.
CCTGGGTCACCACGGAATAGTGTTTCTGATTGACCATGGGTTCAATGGCCAGGGTCATGCCGGCCACCAGCCGCGGGCCCCGCCCGGCGTGCCCGAAGTTGGGCACCTCCGGGTCCTCGTGGAGCTCCTTGCCCACGCCGTGACCCACGAAGCTGCGGACAACGGAAAACCCGTTCTCCTCCACATAGGTCTGCACCGCGTTGCTGATGTCCCCCACCCGCGCGCCGAACACCGCGGCGGCAATGCCGCGGTGCAGCGACTCGCGCGTGACGTCCAAAAGCCGCTGGGCCTCCAGGTCCAGTTTGCCGCACCCGAAGGTGCAGGCGTTGTCCCCGTTGAAGCCGCCCCAGGCAGCCCCTGTGTCGATGCTGACGATATCGCCCGGCCGGATCACCTTGGCGTGGCTGGGGATGCCGTGGATCACCTCGTCGTTGACGCTGATGCACGCGGTACCCGGAAAGCCGTACAGTCCCTTGAAGTTGGGCCTGGCGCCCTGCCGTTTGATATACTCGTAAATGATCTTGTCGATCTCGGCGGTGGTAATGCCCGCCTCGATGGCTTCGCCTCCGCGGCGCAGCGCCTGGGCGCTGATCTCACAGGCCTTGCGCATGGCCGCCAGTTCCTTGGCGTTTTTCAGCTGGATCACGCTTTTACGCCTCCAATGCCTTCAGCAGCAGCGCGGTGGTGTCGGCGATGGAGTCCTGGCCTTCCACCACCACCAGCTTGCCCCGCTGGCGGTAGAAGTCCACCAGGGGCTCGGTCTGCTCGTGGTAGGCGGCCAGCCGGTCGCGCACGGTGGCGGGCTCGTCGTCCTTGCGGACGATCAGCGGGCCGCCGCACCGGTCGCACCGGTCGGGCTCGCGGCTGGGCTTGAACTCCACATGGTAGGAAGCGCCGCAGGCGGAGCACACCCGACGGCCGGACAGCCGCCGCATGATCACCTCGTCCGCCACCTCCAGGTCCACCACCTTGTCGATGGCCACGCCCATCTGCTCCAGCGCCTCAGCCTGGGCCACCGTGCGGGGCACGCCGTCCAGGATGAAGCCCTTGGAGCAATCGGGCTGCGCCAGGCGCTCTTTGATGATCCCGATGATGACGTCGTCGGGGACAAGCGCGCCGCTGTCCATATACGATTTGGCCTTCAGCCCCATCTCGGTGCCGTTCTTCACGGCTTCCCGCAGGATGTTGCCGGTGCTGATGGCCGGGATCCCCAGCTTGTCGCAGATGACCTCGGCCTGGGTGCCTTTGCCGGCGCCCGGGGCGCCCAAAAGAATCAGATTCATGCTCGTTTGTCCCCTTTCTGTATTCTGTTTGCCCAAAGGCTCACTCGAGGAAGCCCTTGTGGTGCCGCATCAGCATATAGCTTTCCATGGTGCGGCCGGTGTCCAGCGCCACGCCCACGACGATCAGCAGGCTGGTACCGCCCAGCTGGATGCTCACACCGGTGACATTGCCCAGGATGATGGGCAGCACCGCCACGATGCCCAGGAAGACTGCGCCGATCAGGGTGATCTTGGACAGGCTCTTGGTGATGAAATCGCTGGTGGGCTTGCCCGGGCGGATGCCGGGGATGGCGCCGTTGTTCTTGCGCAGGTTGTTGGCGATCTCCACGGGGTTGTACTGAATGGCCACATAGAAGTAGTTGAAGGCCAGGATCAGCAGCAGATACACCACAGCGTACAGCACGCTGTTGTAGTTGAACACCTGGAAGAAGGCCACCCAGAACGCGCTCTTGACCTGCAGAAGGCTGCCGATCATGTTGGGGATGCTGCACAGGGTGCTGGCGAAGATGACCGGCATAACGCCGCTCATGTTCACCTTGATGGGAATGTGGCTGGCCTGACCGCCGTACATCTTGCGGCCCACCACGCGCTTGGCGTACTGCACCGGGATGCGGCGCTCGCCGTTGGTGAGGATGACCACGAACACCACCGCCACGATCGCCAGGATGGCAATGACGGGGATGTAGACGTAGTACTGCACCTTGCCGGCGGCGGCCTCGGTCAGCAGGGTCCGCACACTGCCGATGACATTGCTCCAGCGGGAGATGATGCCCACGAAGATCAGCAGGGAGACGCCGTTGCCGATGCCCTTGTCGTCGATCTGCTCGCCCATCCAGGTGAGCAGCTGGCTGCCGGCGGCGAAGCTCAGCACGATGACCACCGCGCTGAACCAGGCCTGCCAACCGGTGTTGTAGGTCAGCACGCCCCAGCTGCGCAGCACCATGTAGTAGCCGATGCTCATGGCCACGCCGATGCCGGCGCCGGTGTAGCGGGTGATGCGGGTCAGCTTGCGCCGGCCCTCCTCACCCTCTTTGCTCAGCCGCTCCAGAGCGGGGATCGCCACGGTGAGCAGCTGAATGATGATGGAGGCATTGATATAGGGCGATACGCTCAAAGCGAAGATCGCGCACTGGCTCAGCGCGCCGCCACTCATCATGTTCAGGTAATCCAGCATGTTGCCGCTGCCGCCCAGCTGACGGAACAACTCCAGCGCATCCACGTTGACATAGGGCACGCTGATGGCGCAGCCCAGCCGGAAGATCACGAGGACCATCAGGGTGAACAGGATCTTTTTGCGCAGTTCGGGGATCTTCCATGCATTGCGGAACGTATCGAACACCTTAGATCACCTCGGCCTTTCCGCCTGCCTTCTCGATCTTTTCTTTGGCAGTGGCGGTGTAGGCCGCCAGCTGAACGGTGAGGGCTTTGGTGATCTCACCGTTGCCCAGCACCTTCACGCCGTCCAGGCTCTTCTTGATCAGACCGGCTTCCACCAGAGCCTTGGTGTCCACCACGGCGCCGGCGGCGAATTTGGCCTCCAGGTCGCTCACCTTAACGGTAGCATACCGGGTGGCGAAAATGTTGTTGAAACCGCGCTTGGGCAGGCGGCGCTGCAGCGGCATCTGGCCGCCTTCGAATCCGGCCTTCTTGACGCCGGACCGGGCTTTCTGACCCTTGTGGCCGTAGCCGGCGGTCTTGCCGTTGCCGCTGCCGTGGCCGCGGCCCTTGCGCTTGGCTGCCACATTGGAGCCCTCGGCGGGCTTAAGTTCATGAAGCTTCATCTGCTTGCACCTCCTTGCTGTTACGCTTTGGTGGCCACGACCAGGTGGCCGATCTTGGCGATCTTGCCGGCGGTCTGGGCATTGTCGGGCTGCACGGTCACGTCGCCGATCTTCTTCAGGCCCAGGCTCTTGGCGGTGGCGATCTGCTTTTCGCCGCGGCCGGAGAGGCTCTTGACCAGCTTCACGGTCACGGTGCCGGCAGCCGCTTTTTTGGCGGCGGGCTTCTTGGCCGCGGGCTTCTTGGCGGCGGGCTTGGCCTCGCCGTCAGCCGCCTTCTTGGCCGCGGGCTTCTTGGCCGCGGTGGCCTTCTTGGCGGCGGGCTTCTTCTCGGCGGCAGCCTCGGTGGCCGCTACCTTCTTTTCGGTTTCTGCCATTGTGAGCTACCTCCTTAACCCAGAATCTCTTTCACGGTCTTGCCGCGCTTGGCAGCAACTTCCTCGGCGCTGACCAGACGGCACAGGCCGTCGAAGGTGGCGGTGACCACGTTGCAGGGGTTGTTGGAGCGCAGGCACTTGGTACGGATGTCCTTGATGCCGGCAACTTCCAGGACCGCACGAACGGGGCCGCCGGCGATCACGCCGGTACCGGGGGCGGCGGGACGCATCAGGATGCGGCCGGCGCCGAACTCGCCCACGATCTCGTGGGGGATGGTGGTGCCCTTCATGTTGATCTTGTGCATGTTCTTCTTGGCGGCTTCCAGACCCTTGCGGATGGCCTCGGGGACCTCGCCGGCCTTGCCCATGCCAAAACCGATGGTGCCCTTGCCGTCGCCAACGACAACCAGAGCGCTGAACTTCATCACGCGGCCGCCTTTAACGGTTTTGGATACGCGGTTGATGGCAACGACTTTTTCCAGCATGCCGTCGTCAACTTCACGATTTCTTCTTTCCATTGTATCCTCCTCCTTACAGCTCCAGGCCGCCCTCGCGGGCGCCCTCGGCCAAAGCTTTCACGCGGCCGTGATACACAAAGCCACCGCGGTCGAACACGACCGTCTTGATGCCCTTCGCCAGGGCCTTCTCGGCAATCGCCTTGCCGACCTTGTTGGCCGCCTCGACGTTGCCGCCGAAGCCCTCAAAACCCTTCTCCACAGTGGAGGCGCTGACCAGGGTCACGCCGGCCACGTCATCGATGATCTGGGCATAGATGTGCTTGGAGGAGCGGAATACATCCAGACGGGGGCGCTCAGCGGTGCCGCTGATCTTACCGCGCACACGGCGGTGACGACGAAGCCGGGCTTCGTTCTTGTCAGGCTTATTAACCATTGTCTTTCACTCCTTACCTTATTTGCCTTTGCCGGCTTTGCCCTCTTTGCGGATGATGTGCTCACCGGCATAGCGGATGCCCTTGCCCTTGTAAGGCTCCGGCGGGCGCTTCTCGCGCACTTCCGCGGCAAACTGGCCGACCTTCTGTTTGTCGATGCCCTTGATGATGATGGTGTTGGCGTCCGGCGCTTCGATCTTGATGTCGTCGGTCTCGTCCACGATCACCTGATGGGAAAAGCCCAGGTTCATCACCAGGCTCTTGCCCTGCTTGGCCACACGGTAGCCGACGCCCTGCACCTCCAGCTTCTTCTCGAAGCCGTGCATCACGCCCTCCACCATGTTGGAGATGTTGCTGCGGGTGAGGCCGTGCAGGCTGCGGGCCTCTTTCTCGTCATTGGGGCGGGTCACCAGGATTTCACCATTCTCGACCTTGACGGTCATCATCGGATGGATCTTGGAATGCAGGGTGCCCTTGGGGCCCTTCACGGTAACGTCGTGCCCGTCGATGGAGACCTCGACGCCCGCAGGAATGACGATGGGTTTTCTTCCAATTCTCGACATTGTCTTTATGCCCCTTTCTTACCACACAAAGGCGAGTACTTCGCCGCCCACATTGGCGGCTCTGGCAGCCTTGTCGGTCATAACGCCCTTAGAAGTGGAAATGATCGCGGTGCCCAGGCCCTTCATGACCCGGGGCATATCCTCGCAGTTGGTGTAGATGCGCAGGCCGGGCTTGGAAACGCGCCGCAGGCCGGCGATGACGGGCTGGCCGTTGTCCTGATACTTCAGGGTCAGGCGCAGGGTGCCCTGTTTGTTGTCTTCGATCAGCTGCACACTCTTGATGTAGCCCTCGTCAACCAGGATCTGGCAGATCGCCTTCTTCAGGTTGGAAGCGGGAACGTCTACAGAAGGGTGTTTGGCACAGCTGGCGTTGCGGATGCGGGTGAGCAGGTCCGCGATGGGATCGGTGATATGCATGCCACTAACCTCCTTAAGGTTCTTCGTTTGGGTTCTTGTTTCAAAAGCGGCGGGGCGGCGCGCCCGCAGGCGCCGGCCGCCCGCCCGCTCCGCCGGCTTTGGGCCGGCAGGCAGCGGGATTTACCAGCTGGCCTTCTTCACACCGGGGATCTCGCCCTTGTAGGCCAGTTCCCGGAAGCAGATGCGGCACACGCCGTACTTACGCAGGTAGGCATGGGGACGGCCGCAGATTTTGCAGCGGTTGTAGGCGCGGGTGGAGAACTTGGGCTCGCGCTGCTGCTTGATCTTCATAGAAGTTTTTGCCACAGTCTTACCCTCCCTCAGTTAGCGAACGGAGCGCCCAGAGCCTTGAGGAGCTCCTTGGCCTCTTCGTCGGTGTTCGCGGTGGTGACAAAGCAGATGTCCATGCCACGCACGGCGTCGATCTTGTCGTAGTCGATCTCAGGGAAGATCAGCTGCTCCTTGATGCCCACGGCGTAGTTGCCGCGGCCGTCGAAGGAGTTGCCGTTGATGCCGCGGAAGTCACGCACGCGGGGCAGAGCCACGCTGAATAGACGATCCACGAACTCGTACATCCGCTCGCCCCGCAGGGTGACCTTCACGCCGATGGGCATGCCCTCGCGCAGCTTGAAGTTCGCAACGCTCTTCTTGGCGCGGCAGATCACGGGCCGCTGGCCGGTGACGGTGGCGATGTCGCCCAGGATGGCGTCCATCATCTTGGGGTTGTCCTTAGCGTCGCCGCAGCCCACGTTCACGACCACCTTGTCGAGTTTGGGGATCTGCATCACGCTCTTGTAGCCGAACTTGCTCATCAGGGCGGGAGCGATCTCGCTGACATACTTATCTTTCAAACGTGCCATTGATGTTCTCCCTCCTTTACAGCTCGGCGCCGCACTTGCGGCACACGCGCACACTCTTGCCGTCCTTGGCGGTGTGGGCCACGCGGGTGGCCTTGCCGCACTTGGGGCAAACCGGCATGACCTTGCAGGCGTAGATGGCGCCCTCGGCCTTCACGATGCCGCCCTGCTCGCCCTGACGGCGAGGCTTGACGTGCTTGGTGACCATGTTGCGGCCTTCGATGATGACCTTGCCCTCCTTGGGGCTGACAGCCAGTACCTTGCCGGTCTTGCCTTTGTCTTTACCGCTGATGATCATAACGTTGTCGCCGGTTTTAACATGAAGATTGTTCATTCTTAAAACCTCCTTACAGCGATTCCGGAGCCAGGCTCAAGATCTTCAGGTAGCCGTGCTCGCGCAGTTCGCGGGCCACCGGTCCAAAGATACGGGTGCCTCTCGGGTTTTTGTCTTCACGGATGATGACGGCCGCATTCTCGTCGAAGCGGATGTAGCTGCCGTCCTCGCGGCGCAGGCCATGCTTGCTGCGAACGATCACAGCCTTGACCACGTCGCCCTTCTTCACGGTGCCGCCGGGGGCCGCCTTCTTGACGGAAGCCACCACGACGTCGCCGATGTTCGCATATCTCTTGCGGGAGCCGCCCAGCACACGAATGCACATTAACTCTTTGGCACCGGTGTTATCGGCCACTTTGAGATACGTTTGCATCTGAACCATTGCCAGATCCTCCTTTCAAAGTACCAGGCTTATTTCGCCTTCTCAATGATCTTGACCATGCGCCAGCGCTTGTCCTTGGACAGGGGCCGGGTCTCCATGATCATCACGCGGTCGCCAACGCCGCACTCGTTGTTCTCGTCGTGCGCCTTGAACTTCACGGTGCGCTTCAGGATCTTCTTGTAAAGGGGGTGCTGAACGCTGTCGCGCACGGCGACCACGATGGTCTTATCCATCTTGTCGGACACGACGGTGCCCACACGGGTCTTTCTCAAATTCCGTTCCATCGTTTAACCTCCCTTACGCTTTCTCTGCCAGGACAGTCAGCACACGGGCGATGTCCTTCTTGACGATCTCGATGCGGCCGGGATTCTCCAGCTGGTTGATGGCGTGCTGAAAGCGCAGGTTGAACAGCTCTTCCTTCAGCTCGCCCAGCTTCTTATTCAGATCCGCGGCGGACATGTTGCGCAGTTCTGCTGCTTTCATCAGCCCTCAACCTCCTTCACTTCGTCTTCGCGCTTGGCAAACTTGCACTTGACCGGCAGCTTGTGCATGGCAAGGCGCAGGGCCTCGCGGGCGGTCTCCTCGGAAACGTCGGCCAGCTCGAACAGAACGCGGCCGGGCTTGACAACGGCGACCCAGTACTCGGGGCTGCCTTTACCGGAACCCATGCGGGTCTCGGCGGGCTTTTCGGTGACAGGCTTGTCGGGGAAGATCTTGATCCACACCTTACCGCCACGCTTGATGTAACGGGTCATGGCGATACGGGCGGCCTCGATCTGACGGCTGTCGATCCAGCCGGGCTCCAGGGCGACCAGGCCGTACTGGCCCTGGTTCACGGTGTTGCCGCGCATGGCCTTGCCGGTCATGCGGCCGCGGTGCACGCGGCGGTATTTAACGCGCTTAGGCAGTAACATTACTTATTGCCTCCTTCCTTGCGGGCGGCGGGCTTGGCGCCCTTGAGGACCTCACCCTTGTAGATCCACACCTTCACGCCGATGCGGCCGTAGGTGGTGGCAGCCTCCGCAAAGCCGTAGTCGATGTCGGCGCGCAGGGTCTGCAGGGGGATGGTGCCCTCGTGGTAGGTCTCGGTGCGGGCGATGTCGGCACCGCCCAGACGGCCGGCCACCTGGGTCTTGATGCCCTTGGCGCCCCGCTGCATGGCGCGGCCCATGCACTGCTTCATGGCACGGCGGAAGCCGATGCGGCGCTCCAGCTGGCCGGCGATGTTCTCGGCCACCAGCTGCGCGTTGGTGTCCATGTTCTTGACCTCAACGATGTTCACGTTGACGGGCTTGCCCACCATCTTGGAGAGCTGGTCCTGCAGCTTGACGATCTCGCTGCCGCCCTTGCCGATGACCATGCCGGGCTTGGCGCACCAGATGCTCACCTTCAGCTTGTAGTTGTTGGACTGGGCGTCCAGCACGCGCTCGATCTCGATCTTGGGCACGCCCGCGCCGAAGAGCTGCTTTTTCAGGGTCTTGCGGATCTTGTAATCCTCGACCAGGGTGTCGCCGAATTCCTTTTTGGAAGTAAACCAGCGGCTGTCCCAATCTTTGATGACGCCCACGCGAAGACCGTGGGGATTCACTTTCTGGCCCATTGTGTTTACCTCCTTCTTACTCTTTCTCTTTCAGAACCACAGTGACATGGCTGGTGCGCTTCAGCACATGGAACGCGCGGCCCTGGGCGCGGGGACGGATGCGCTTCAGGGTGGGGCCGGGGGTGACAAAGCACTCGGCCACATACAGGCTGTTCTTGTCCATGTTGTGATTGTTCTCCGCATTCGCGGCGGCAGATTTCACCAGCTTCAGAAGGGGCTCGCAGGCGGCCTTCGGGGTGTACTGCAGAATCGCCAGCGCCTTGTCCAGAGGCTGGTTGCGGATCAGATCCAGCACGACCGAAACCTTCCGGGGGCTGATGCGGGCGTATCTAAGATGTGCCCTAGCTTCCATTGCTCTACTCCTCCTTTTGCTTACTTACCGGTCTTGGAACCGGCATGGCCCTTGAAGGTACGGGTGGGGGCGAACTCGCCCAGCTTGTGACCAACCATATCTTCCGTCACATAGACGGGCACATGCTTGCGGCCGTCGTGCACCGCGAAGGTGTGGCCGACGAAATCCGGGAAAATGGTGGAGGACCGGCTCCAGGTCTTCAGGACCCGCTTCTCGCCGGCGGCGTTCATCTCCTGAACGCGCTTCAGCAGAACAGGCAGGACGTAAGGTCCTTTCTTAACACTTCTACCCATGTTCGTTCTCCTCTCTTAACCGTTGGCGCGCTTGACAATGAACTTGTCAGAGCGGTTATGATGCTTGCGGGTCTTGTAACCCATCGCAGGCTTGCCCCAGGGGGTGACAGGGCCGGGACGGCCCACAGGGCTCTTGCCTTCGCCGCCGCCGTGGGGGTGGTCGCAGGGGTTCATGACGGAGCCGCGCACGGTGGGCCGCCAGCCCATGTGGCGCTTGCGGCCGGCCTTGCCGAGGTTCACGTTCTCATGATCCACGTTGCCGACCTGGCCGATGGTGGCGATGCAGTTCAGGGGCACGTTGCGCATCTCGCCGCTGGGCAGACGGATCAGGGCGTAGCCGTTTTCCTTGGCCATCAGCTGGGCCATGTTGCCGGCGCTGCGCACCAGCTGGCCGCCCTTGCCGGGGTACAGCTCGATGTTGTGGATGATGGTACCAACGGGGATGTTGGCGAAGGGCAGGGCGTTGCCGGGCTTGATGTCGGCGTTGGGGCCGGCCATCACGGTGTCGCCCACCTTCAGGCCCTCGGGAGCCAGGATGTAGCTCTTGACGCCGTCGGTGTACTCGATGAGAGCGATATGAGCGGAGCGGTTGGGATCATACTCCAGGGTCTTGACCGTGGCGGGCACGTCGAACTTGGAACGCTTGAAGTCGATCACGCGGTACTTGGTGCGGTTGCCGCCGCCGTGGTGGCGGACGGTGATGCGGCCGGTGTTGTTGCGGCCGGAAGCCTTCTTCATGGGCTCCAGCAGGCTGCGCTCGGGCTCGACCTTGCTCAGCACGCTGTAGTCGGTGACAGTCATGCCGCGGCGGCCCGGGGTAGTCGGCTTATACTTTTTGATAGCCATTGCGGTATTCTCCTTTTTGACTTATGAATTGTTATCGGGGTCATATCCCCATACGCGAGCCTTGCTCAGGCTCAAAGGAGCTGCCTTCGAAGAGCAGCTTAGACCATGCTCTCGAAGAAGTCGATGCCCTTGCTGCCCTCTTTCAGGGTGACAATGGCCTTCTTGGAAGCGGCGGTGTAGCCGCCGTGCATGCCCTGGCGGCGCCAGCGGCCCCGCACGTTGATGGTGTTGACCTTCTCGACCTTCACGCCGAACAGCTTCTCCACCGCGTCGGCGATCTCGATCTTGTTGGCATCGGTGGCCACCTTGAAGGTGTACTTCTTGTTGGCAACGCCCATCATCGAGTTCTCGGTAATGACGGGAGCCAGAATGATGTCATGTGCAGTTTTCATCAGCCCAGAACCTCCTCAAGTTTCTTGGCCGCGTCCACGCTCAGGATGAACTTGTCGGCGTTCACAACGTCGTAGGTGTTCACGCTGGTGGCGACGGTGGTCTTGACGCCGGGGATGTTGGCGGCGCTCCTGACCAGCTTCTCCTCCACGACGGGGGTGACGATCAGGTTCTTCTTGCCGGCGCCCACGGCGCTCAGCATGCCGACAACGGCCTTGGTCTTGTACTCGTTCACGGTGAGGCTGTCCAGCAGGATCATGTCGCCCGCGGCGGCCTTGGCGCTGATGGCGCTCAGGATGGCCAGGCGCTTGACCTTGCGGTTGATCCGGTAGCTGTAGTCACGGGGCTTGGGGCCCAGGGCAACGCCGCCGTGGGTCCACTGGGGGCTGCGGGTGGAACCCTGCCGGGCGTGACCGGTGCCCTTCTGACGCCAGGGCTTGCGGCCGCCGCCGGAAACCTCGCTGCGGGTCTTGGTGCTCTGGGTGCCCTGCCGCTGGTTGGCCAGGAAGTTGACCACGGCGGCGTGCACAGCCTTCTCGTTGGGGGTGATCCCAAACACGGCGTCGGAAAGCTCTACGGTGGAAACTTTCTTGCCGTTCATATCCAAAACGTCAAATTTTGCCATTGTGCTTTCCCTCCTTACGCCTTCACGCTATCGCTGATGCAGACCACAGCGCCCTTGGGGCCGGGGACCGCGCCTTTGATGGCGATCAGATTATTCTCGGCGTCCACCTTGACGACCGTGAGGTTCTGGATGGTGACCCGCTCGGCGCCCAGATGGCCGGGCAGCTTCTTGCCCTTGAACACCCGGCTGGGGGTGGAGCAGGGGCCCATGGAACCGGCGTGACGGGAAACGGGGCCGGTGCCGTGGCTCTCGCGCAGACGATGGCCGTTCCAGCGCTTGATGGTGCCGGCGTAGCCCTTGCCCTTGCTGACGCCCACCACGTCGATGTGGTCGCCGGCGGCGAACACGTCCGCCTTCAGGATGTCGCCCACGTTCAGGCCGCTGATGTCGGCCAGACGGAACTCCCGCAGGGTCTTCTTGGGGGCGACGTCCGCCTTGTCGAAGTGGCCCTTGGCGGGTTTGGTGACCTTGCGGGCGGCGATGTCGCCGAAGCCCAGCTGCACGGCCTGGTAGCCGTCGCTCTCGACGGTCTTCTTCTGCACCACGGTGCAGGGGCCGGCCTCGATCACGGTCACGGGAACGACCTTGCCGCTCTCGTCGAACAGCTGGGTCATGCCCAGTTTCTTGCCGATGATACCTTTTTGCATTTTTCTTTCCTCCTGTAAGGTTATTGGTTGACGCCGTGAGTAACTGTCAGCGCCAACATGACCTCTCCGCTTGCGCTTTCGAACGAAGTCTCACTGGTTGCCGTTCAGCAGTTGGCGGCTCAGCGGCCGCCCTTACTGATTGGAATGGGCTCACAGCTTGATCTCGATCTCGACGCCGGCGGGGAGCTGCAGGCTCGTGAGAGCCTCCACCGTCTTGTTGGACGGCTTCAGAATGTCGATCAGACGCTTGTGGGTGCGGTTCTCAAACTGCTCGCGGCTGTCCTTGTACTTGTGGACCGCGCGCAGGATGGTGACCACTTCCTTGTCGGTGGGGAGGGGGATCGGGCCGGACACGCGGGCGCCGGTGCGCTTCGCGGTCTCCACGATCTTCTCCGCCGCGGCATCGATCAGCTGGTGATCGTAGCTCTGCAACCGAATTCTGATTTTCTCCTTGACTGCCATTTTGTTCGCCTCCTGTGTTATTTTGGTGCCTAGGCGAGCCGATAAATCACTGAACACTGCTCCGGGTGTTTCACATTTTGGCACGAGAAAAGCCGGTGAACCGCTCAGCAGTTCCCCCGGACAGACCTGTGGCAAAGTGTGCAGACATTGGTACACCGCGCAGACGGCACCGTGTACATATCCCTTTGCTCTCAGTAATTCTTTCGCCCGGTTCTAGATCGGACATACTCCGCGGAAAAACCCGTGTTGCCACGGCAACCTCCCGCATCAACGCATATCATGGCTTGCGCAGCTTGCTACCCAAGCCATTTGCAGCCGAGTGTTATTGTAACACACACCGCCGGGCGTTGCAAGGGCTTTTTGTAAAAAAAATCGAATTTTCCAAAAAAATTTCTCCGTTTTGTTCAAAGGCCCTTCGGGGCGGAAAACGCCCGCGGAAAAGCGGCCGAAAAGCCGCCTTTCCGCGGGCGTGGACGCCGGTCAATAGTAATAATAGAAGTAGGGGTCACGCATCATCGCGCCGACGGCGGCGGCGATGAGCACGAAGAGCACCACCCACACCACCGCCATGATGGCGTAGAGGATGAGGTTGGCCCGGGCCCAGTTCTGCTTGGAGGGCTTGGTGTCGCCGCCAAAGGCCCACACCAGCAGCACGATAAAGCCCACCAGAGGGATGGCGGCCACGATGCTGCTCCACAGCCACTCCCCCATGCCCACGGTGGGGCTGGTGGGAACGGGCGGCATCGGCGGGTAGCCGGGCCGGGGCGCCGGGCCGGGCCGGGCGGGGCCGCCGCAGGCGGAACCGGGGTTGGCAGGCGTGCCGTAGGCCGGGCCGGGATTGGGGCCGGGCGTGCCATACGCGGGGCCGGCATTGGTGCCGCCGGCCGCCGGGCGGGCGTAGGCCGGGACCTGATAGCGGGGCGGCGGCACGCTGCCGGGCGCCGGGCCGGACACAGGCGGCTCCTGGGCGGGGCCGGGCTGAGGGCCGGGAGCCGCAGGCGCGGGGCCGGCGTCAGCGGCCGCTTCAGGGGCCGCGTCAGCTGCCTCAGGGGCGGGGCCCGCTTCGGAGGCCGGGGCGGGCGCGGGAGCCGCGGATGCCTCGGGGATCGGAGCGGGCTGCCCGGGGGCGGAAGCTTCCGGGGCGGACACGGGCGTCACCAGGCAGCCGCAGGCGGAGCAGGCGGTGGCGTCATCGGGCAAAAAGGCGCCGCATTGTTTGCAATACATCGAAGATCACTCCTTCCGGGGATGGATCGCTCCGCGCGGGGCGGAACGTGTCATTTTTTAACAGTATAGCAGACCGGGGCCCGCTTGTCACCTGTTTTGGGGCAGGGCCAGCCGCTCGGCCAGCCCCGGCTCGGGGGTGACATAGGCGGTCTCGTAGCTTTCATAGAGCACCATGCCCGGGCGCAGGTCGCCGGTCTTGCGGATGTTCTTCACAAAGGTGTAGTCCACCGGCACTTTGGCGCCACCGGCCAGGCTGGAGTGGATCACCGCCAGCTGTGCCGCCTCGTTCTGGGTGGCGAGGGGGATGTCCCGTCCCTCGCTCATCACCACGGTGTGACTGCCGGGGGCGTTCTTCACATGGAACCACAGGTCCTTGCCCCGGGCGGTGTGGAGGGTGAGTTTTTCGTTCTGCAGGTTGTTGCGGCCCACCAGGATGAGGAAGCCGTCGGAGGAGCGGTAGCGGTAAAAATCGGCAGGTTTCTGCTTTTTGTCCCGCACCTTATAATATTTCAGATACCCCTGTCCCTTCAGTTCCTGGCGGATCTCCCCCAGGGCCTGCTCGCCGGGGGCGGTCTCCACCTCGTAGAGCACGGTGGCCAGATACTCGATCTCCCGCTCGCCCTGCTCCAGCAGCTTGACCAGCATTTTGGCGGCGGTCTGCTTTTTCTTGTATTCCTTGAAGTACTTCTGGGCGTTGGCGCTGGGCGACAGGCGCACATCCAGCGGGATGGTCACCGGCCGGCCGTCGTAGTAGTTGGTGACGGTGACGCTCTTCGCCCCCTTCTCCACCGCCCAGAGGTTCGCCTGGAGCAGCTCGCCGAAGAGGCGCAGCTGGTCGGCCTTGCCGCTCTGGGCCAGTTCCTCCTTGCGGGCCGCCTGCTTGCGTACCGCCCGCTCGTGGAGGTTCTTCACCGTCTTGTGCAGGTCCCGGCTCTTCTGGCGCAGCCGCTCCGCCCGGTCCTTGCGGCAGTAGTAGGCTTCCAGCATCTCGCTGAAGCTGTCGTAGAACTGCAGCCGCCCCTCCCCGTACTGGGTGAGGGGAGTGAAGCTGAACTCCATGGGTTTGCCCTCGTCGTCGGCGGCAAGGCAGGGCCTGCCTCCCGCCAGCCGGTCGGCGTGGATGGCCTCGAAGGCCGCCGTCAGCGCGGCGCGCTGTTCGCTGTTCAGTTCGCTGGCCAGCAGGGCGATCTCGCCCCCGAAGGCCCGGAAGGCCGCCTCCCGCAGCACCACCGGCCCCACCCCGGCGCAGCACTTGATGAGCGCCTGGGGCACCGGCAGGTCCAGCTTGCAGGCCGCCTCCACCAGTTCCGCCGGGGCCAGAGCGCAGAAGTCGGGTTTCGCGGGCTTGGCCGGCAGGGTGTAGGCCAGGCCCGGCAGCAGCTGGCGGATGTCGGAATCCTCAAAGTCCACTCGTTTGAGGGCGTCGATGATGCGGCCGTTCTGGGTGAGCACCAGGTTGGAATAGCGGCCCATCAGTTCCACCGCCAGCACGTTCTCCACCAGGTCGCCCATCTCGTTGGTGCACAAAAAGCGCAGGAAGACCAGCCGGTCCCCCGGCTCCACCTCCAGGCCGATGAGCCGCCCGCCGGTGAGGTGCTTGCGCAGCAGCATGCAAAAGCTGGGGGGCGTCTGGGGGTTCTCGAAGGTCTCCTTCGTCAGGCAGATGCGGGCGGAACCGCTGCGGGCGCTGAGCAGCAGCTTGAAGGTGTCGGTGCGGGTGCGCAGGGTGAGCAGCACCTCGTCCCGGGTGGGCTCGAAGATCTTGTCGATCTTCGCGTCCAGCAGTGTGTTTTTCAGTTCGCCGGCCACCAGGGCCAGCAGGGCGGCATCCAATGCCATGGGTCTCACCTCTCACAAAAAAGGCCGTGCCGGAGGGGCACGGCTCCTGGTTTTCTCGTTGTTTTCACCGGCTACGCAGCGCCGCCTCGGCAGCGTCCACATCGGGCAGGCCGGCAAAGGTCAGGGTCACGCCGCGGGTGTGGCTGTGGCCGTTGTGCCAGTAGTGTTCCACCTGCCCGTTGGAGAGCACCAGATCGCCGGTGCCGTCCGGGTAGTAGAGTTTTTCCACGCCGGTCACCGCGTCCAGGTCCCAGGCGGTCACCCGGCCCAGGCTCACCGCGATGGCCCGCCGGTCGGTGATGCCGTAGGCCGTTTCCCGCAGGCGGCGGGCAGCCCCCAGACCGGGAAAGAGCATTTTCAGCCCCACCAGAATGAAGGGGATGCCGAAAAGCGGAAAGACGAGGCCCAACGGCCCGGCGGACAGCGCCTGCAGCGCCCCCACTTCCCAAAAGCAGGCAAAGCCCAGGAACACCACCGCGAACATCTTTTGAAATCCGCCCCGGGGGCCGTGAAGTTTCAGCGGTCTGCCCTGCCAGAGCAGCCGCTCACCGGGAGCCAGCTGACGCTGCAGCAGCGCACCGGCGTCGTTCACGGCGGGCCGGCCTGCCTGCGGGGCCGCGGGAAGTTCGTTTGAGGGGGCCTCCCCCTCAAACATCTCCTCGTTGTATCCCACCGGGCCGCTGTCCTTCTCCTCCCACATGACGGCTCCTCCTTTATATATAGGTAAAGGGGTCCCGGTTGCGGCGGCTGCACAGCACCCGCACCCCGGCAAAGCGGCGGGCCAGTTTGTCCGCCAGCACCGGCACCACCGGGAACTCGGTGGCAAAATGCCCGGCGGCCACCAGGCTCAGGCCCAGGCGCTTCGCGTCCAGGGCGTCGTGGTGCCCGGCCTCGCCGGTGAGCAGCGCGTCCGCCCCGGCGGCCAGTGCCTCCTCGATCAGATGGTCGCCGCTGCCCCCCAGCACCGCCAGGGTGTTGATGGGCCGGCCCGCGTCCACATACTTCACCTTCGCGTTCAGGGTGGACTGGCACTGGGCCGCCAGCTGGGCGGCGCTGACGGTGCGGATCTGGCCGATGCGGCCCATGCCGCCCTCGGCGAAGCCTCTGGCCCCGGTGACGCCGAACAGCTTGCAGAGGATGTCGTTCACGCCGCCCTCGGCGGCGTCCAGGTTGGTGTGGGCGCACAGGCCCGAGATGTTCTTTTTGATCATCCGGAAGGGCACGTCCCCCCGGCCGATGCGCCGCAGGGGGTGGAAGATCACCGGGTGGTGGGCCACGATCAGCTGGCAGCCCTGGATCTCCGCCTCAGCCACCACCTCCTCGGTGATGTCCAGTGCCACCAGGATGCTGGTGACGTCGGCGCCGCAGTCCACCAGAACGCCCACGTTGTCCCACGAGGCCGCCTTGTCCGGCGGGGCCAGCTGCTGAATAAACTGGTGTACATCCTCAATTTTCGCCATGTTCCGCTCCTTGTGGGCGGCGCAGCCGCTCTGCCAGCGCCGCCGCCTCCTTCCATTCCTCGCCGCCGGGCTCCAGGCCCCGCAGCACCTTTTCCAGCTTTTTGGCCAGCTGGGCCGCGTAGCCCGCCGCCCCCGGCAGGCCCTGCCAGCGGCCCAGGAGGCATTCCTCCCAGGTGGGCTGCCGTCTTTGCCCGGTGTACGCCGCCCCGATGACGGTGTACCAGCGGCCCGCCGCCAGGGCCAGCCGCTCCTGCTCGATGTCAAAGCCCTGCTCCCACAGCCATCGGCGCAGCACCGGCGCCTTGGTGGCGGGCAGGCAGACCAGGCGCATCCCCGGGGTCTTCACCCAAGGCGCGGCCGAAAGGATGTCAATGGTGGTCCCGGCGCTGACGCCCGCCAGCACCAGGGTGTCCGCCTCGCCGGGCGAGAGCACCGAAAGCCCGTCGCCCAGGCGCAGCTCCACCCGCTCCTCGCAGCCGTAGCGGCGGCAGTTGGCCGCCGCCGTGGCCAGCGGGCCGGGGCGCAGATCGGCGGCAATGACCCGCCTTGCCCGGCCGCTCACCGCCAGAAAGATGGCCAGCTTGCCGTGGTCGCAGCCGATGTCCGCCACAGCCGCGCCGGGCCGCACCAGCTGTGCCGCCGCCGCCAGGCGCTCGTCCAGCCGGGGCGCCTCAGGCGTTGCCAAAGTGGGCGTTGAGTTTGGCCACCAGCGCGTCCGGGTCGGTGCCGTGGACGGCGCAGGCCTGCTCGATGGTCTCGCCCCGGCTGGCGGGGCAGCCCAGGCAGTGCATCCCAATGGCCAAAAACATTGGGGCTACGGAATTGTCCGTGTCCAGGATATCGCCGATGACGGTCTGTTTGGTGATGGTCATAAAAAGGTCCTCCCTTTGTAAAGATCGTTGTGGCGGGGCTCGCGGCCCCGCTTCTTAACTATAGCGGATTTTTCCGCGGTTTGCAACGCCCCTCAGGGCTTGTAGGCAGCCGAGGCGAAGAGCACCAGGCTCTGCAGCGCCACCGCCGCCGCCAGCGCCCCCGCGCCGAAGCGCAGCGCGCCGTCGGTCTCCCGGCGCAGGCAGAGGACGCGGTTCTCCCCCAAAAGCAGCAGCGCGGCGGGCAGCACCGGCAGCAGGTAGCGGCCCTGCATGCCAAAGATGGTGGTGAGATTGATGGGCGTCCAGCACAAAGCGGCCAGCATGCTCAGCCCCGCCACGCCCAGCACCGCGAGGCCCATGCTCCACCGGGCGCCCCGACCCAGCAGGGGCCCTTCCTCCACCGGCCGCAGGCAGGCCCACACCAGCAGTGCCAGCAGGGCGATGGTGAGCAGCCAGCTGATCTCCAGCCCGTAGACGATGGGCTCGCCGGGCAGCGCACCCACCAGCCCCTGCAGGTAACGGGGCAGCTGGCTGCCCAGGGTATTCACCAGCAGCTTCACCGTCTGGGGGATGTGGCTGAGGATGTAGCCGAAGCTGTACACATAGGTGGATTCACCGTTGGGCTGGATGGACGCGGCGTACTCCTCCGGGGTGAGGGTCTCGCCGCTGTTCGCCAGCACCCAGGCGCCGCCCGCTGCCAGCGCCACCACCGCCAGCGCGCCCACGGCCAGCGCCGCCTTTTTGAACCAGGCCCGCTTGCCCCAGCGGAGCCAGGCGGCAATGGCCAGCGCGGCCCCCGGCGCCAGGCGCAGCAGCACGAGCTGGATGCGCTCCACATCCACGCTGCGGAGCATATAGCTCACGGTGGAGCCGTTGAACCACAGCCAGCTGGCCGCGGCCACCACCCACACCAGCGCTTTGAACAGCCGGCTGCGGGTGCTGCCGCCCAGAGCGGCGGCGGGGATGGGCACGCAGAGGAGCACCAGCACCAGATACACCGCTTTCATGGGGCCCAGCAGCGCGCCCAGCACCAGCAGCCCCGCCTGCTCGGCGCGGCTCAGCATACCCGGGCGCACAAGCCCCCGCAGGCACAGGGCGGTAAACACCAGCGCCAGACCGTTCACCAGCGTGTCGGCGGAAAAGCTGCCCGCCAGGCTCAGGGCCATGGGCACCAGCCCCGCCGCGAAGAAGATGTTTTTGGCCGCCGGGGCCAGGCGCACCGCCAGCGCCCCCAGTGCCGCGTACACCGCCACGCTGGCCAGCCGCCCCAGCAGCAGCATGGCATGGAACCCGAGGCCCAGCGCCCGGGCCAGCAGGATGCCCAGTGTTTGAGGCAGGTATTGCAGCACCAGCACGTTGTAGGGCGGGCTCACCCGGGCGGTGGCGGTGAGGGCGCCGCTGTTGCCGGCGGAGAACAGCTCGTCGGTCATGGTCTTGTAGGCCAGGATGCCGATGGGGCCGGAGGAATCCCGCATATATTCCGCGTCGCAGGCGCGCATGGCCAGCAGGGTCTCCCCCTGCTCCCCCGCGACGATGCCCGGCTGGCCGGTGATGCGGTTGGCCAGGGCGTAGGCGCTGGCCAGATGGCCGTATTCATCCGGCCCGGCCATGGGCGGCGTGACCAGGGCGAACACCAGCCCCAGCGCCGCGGCAAAAAAGGCGAAGGCGACGTGGGGTTTTGCCCGCCGCACAAAGATGAGCCACCAGCCGCCCATCACGGCGGCGAACACCAGCGCCGCCAGCGGCGCGAAGGCCTTGAGGGCGTAGCCCGTGCCGGTGTAGTTGGTGATGTATTGCAGCGCCGCGGTGCGCGGCTGCGCGGGGCTCTCCAGCGGATCGGTGAGGGGCAGGGCCGGGTCGGCCTGCTCGCCGCCGCCGTAGACCAGGCCCGCCCTGTACTCCGGCGCGGCGGGGGCGAAGGTGATCCGCAGCTGATAGCTGCCCCCCTCTTCCAGCGTGACGGGCGAAGCAAAAATGACATCCACAAAGGCGCCGTCCAGCAGCGTGGTCATGTCGCCGTCACAGGCGGTGAGGGTCTGGCCGTCGACGATTTCCAGCGCCACCCGGAAGGCCCCCTGGGCCACCATCCCGTCGGTGACGAACATCAGCCGCACACCGTAGAGGGTTTCCCCCGTGCCGGCGGGCAGCTGCTGCACCAGCCCCGCGGCGGGGTCGGTGGGATACAGGCCCTGTTTTTCCACATACCCGTCGTGGACGATCTGGTATTCACACTGGTCCATGCCCGCATAGTGGAGGGTGTATCCCGCCCAGGCAAGGGCGAACAGCGTGACCAGCGCGACGCACAGCCCGCCCAGCCACAGCCGGTGTTGTTTTACAAAAGCGCCCAGTCGTTCCATGACGGCTCCGGCCCCTTTCCATCGCCGCGGCGCGGCGGAATTCTGACAGATTTTATTGTACCGCAAAGCGGACGGAAAAACAACACGCGCCGCCACGGCACAAAAAAAGGGCGCGGCCCGGCGGCCGCGCCCTTTTTTGTGCAATTACTGCTGCTCTTTCATCTTGGCGAAGCACTCGCTGCAATACACAGGGCGATCTTCGCGGGGCTGGAAGGGCACGCGGGCAACCTTGCCGCAGGCGGCGCAGGTGGCCTCGAACATCTCGCGGGTACCGCGGGTGGCGTTCTTGCGGGCGTCACGGCAGGCCTTGCAGCGCTGAGGCTCGTTCTCAAAGCCGCGGCTGGCATAGAACTCCTGCTCGCCGGCAGAGAAAACAAACTCCTTACCGCAGTCTTTGCATACCAGGGTCTTGTCTTCGTACATGGTGAATTTCTCCTCTGATTTGATTTTTGCCCGCGGAAGGATTTTAACCGTCACCTTTGGTTGGACCAATGCTCTAAGTGTTAAGCTACAGGGGCATATATGCTAAGCCCGAAGGCTCAGTACAGGGAATGGCCGCGCAGTTTGCGGCGCAGGCGGACGAGGGCGTTCTCCACCGCCTTGGGTGTGCAGCCCAACTGCCGGGCGATCTGGCGATAGCTGCCGCCGCCCAGATACGCCGCCAGCACCGCCCGCTCGAAGGGCGAAAGCCGGGCGCGGATGTCCGCCACGGTGGTCTGCAGCTGCTCGCGGCGGATGGCCAGTTCTTCCGGCCCCGGCGCGGGGACCGCATCCTCCAGCGGCAGGCTCTGGTTGAGGGGCGCGTTTTTTTTGCGTCCCGCCGCCCGCCGGGCCGCCGTCACCGCATTGCGGATGCACACGGCGGCGTAGGTCTCAAAAGAGGCGCCGCCGGCCGAATGATAGGTTTTGATGGCGCCGAACAGGCCGATGATCCCCTCCTGCAGCGCATCCTCAAATTCCAGCCCCGGGCAGACCGCCCGGGCGGCGAGGCGCCGCAGCAGCGGCATCATGTGGGTGAGCACCGCGGCCACCGCGGCCTCCTGCCCCGCACGGGCCCTGGCTAAGGTTTGTGGCGTGAGAGAGACCATAGACAAAACCTCCGCGAAAGGCGACTTTCGCAGAGGCCAGTCGGGGTTATTTTTTATTTCCTTTAGTTTATCCCATGGCACACGGTTTGTCAATAGCGTTTTGCCCAGTATCTCGCAAAAAAGTGCGATTTTCTTTGTGTGATTCCCACACATTGCGTCTTGCCCGCGAACATGCCCCCATGCTCTTGATTTTTCCTCCGCGCCATAGTATAATACTTCCGTTGTCCGTATGTGCCGGCGTGTCGGAATGGCAGACGATGCGGACTCAAAATCCGTTGGTGGCAACACCGTGTGGGTTCAAGTCCCACCGCCGGCACCACGTCGGAATGGACTGTGCTCCATTCAAAAAGCCCAGCCGTTTGGCTGGGCTTTTCTCATACCGCTCCGTCATTCCTCCTTCTCCCCACAAAACTTTGCTGCGCAAATTTTTGCGGGGACCCCGCCGCCCTGCCGGGTGGCAAACGCAAGCTGTGTATCGCTTGCGGCGGCTTTTTTTTGCAAAATCGTCGCGCGCTCATTCTGCTGCTCCATCTCGGCCCAAGAGCCGCCGCATATGCGGCGGTTGGCCTCGAAACGCGCCCGCGGGCGCAGTCGCTTCGCCAGAAAATCCCGCTGCGCGGGTTTTCCCGGGGACCCCGCCGCCCTGCCGGGCGGCAACGCACTGCGCTCCATTCAAAAAGCCCAGCCGTTTGACTGGGCTTTTCTCATACCGCTCCGTCATTCCTCCTTCTCCCCACAAAACTTTGCTGCACAAACTTTCGCGGGGCCCCGCCGCCCTGTGCTCCATTCAAAGCGCCCGTCCCTTCGGCCGGGCGTTTCTTGTGCCGCCGGCGCAAAATCATCAAATCCAGAAACCCTTGCCCCTTTGTCTGAGCACTTTCCTGCGCCAAGCCCCTATTTTTGCCCGGCGTGCCGGCGAAAACTTTGGCATTATTCACAATTACGAACCCATGTTTTTGTATGGTATGATGATCCCCGTAACATCAAACAGGAAAGGAATTTAAAAATATGCCTCAGAACAAACGGGAAAGCCTGATTTTTACCATCATGATGTGCTTTGTGATGGTACTGTGGATGAGTTTTTACAATGTGGCGCTGCAGCAGGGCCGCTTTGGCCCCGAGACCCTGGCCGCCGGCTGGCTGGGGTTTCCCATCGCCTATCTCTTCGGCATGTGCTGCGATTGGTTCGTGGCCTCCAAAATTTCCAAGGGCGTGGCCTTCCGCTTTCTGGTCAAGCCCCAGGACCGCCCCCTGAAAAAGATCCTGTGCATCTCCGGCGGCATGGTGGTGGTGATGGTGGTGCTCATGTCCTTTTACGGCGCCTGCGAAGGCGCATTCCACACCGGGAACTGGGCCGGGGTGCCCGCCGCCTGGCTGGTGAACATCCCCCGCAACTTCATCATGGCCCTGCCCTTCCAGTTCCTGATCGCCGGGCCGCTGGTGCGCCGGGTGTTCCGCGCCGCCTTCCCCGAGGGAAAGGTGCTGGCCTGAACCCTTTGCCGCTTTTGCAAGAACAACGCCCCGCCCCGTGTTTCGGGGGCGGGGCGTTGTTTTGTGTCGCCGGCGGTCAGCGGGCGATCTTTATCTGTGTGTGCTCACGATAGGCCCGCAGCAGTTCCGGGTCCAGGCCGGCGTCGGTGATCACACAGTGGATATTTTCCAGCGGGCAGAGTTTGTAAAGCGCCGTCTTTTCAAATTTGGTATGCTCACAAAGGCAATAACTCTGCCGCGCCTGCGCCAGGGCGGCGATCTTGGTGGTCGCCTCCAGCTCGCTGGCCGTGCTCAGGCCAAACTGCCGGTCGATGCCGTTCACCCCGATGAACGCCTTGTCGTATTTCATGCCGGTGATCTGGCCCACGGTGGTGGGGCCCTCGATGGTGCCCGCTTTTTTCAGATACACGCCACCCAGCAGGATCAGCACGCAGGCCTCCCGCTCGCTCAACTCCCGGGCGATGTAGAGGGAGTTGGTGATCACCGTGATATTTTTGGCGGTGAGGAACGCGGGCATCCGCTCGGTGATGGAACTGGAATTCAGCAGGATGGTCTCCCCGTCGGCCACCAGCTCCGCCGCGCAGCGGGCAATGCGGCCCTTGATCTCACCGTCCTTCGCGCGGCGGGCGTTGCGGCTCAGGCTGTTGGCCACCTCCTCCACCACCATGGCGCCCCCGTGGGTGCGCCGGATCAGCCCCTTGCCCTCCATCCGGGTCAGGTCACGGCGGACGGTGGAACCGGACACCCGCAGGATCGCCGCCAGCTCCCCTACCGTCATGGAGCGATGCTCGCTCATCTCGTTCATGATCCGGATCTGCCGTTCTTCCTCGAACATTTGCCTTCTCTCCCCCGCCCGATGATGATTCTCATTGTAGCACAGGCGGGCGTAAAATTCCAGCTTCCGCCGCAAATGAGCACAAATGATCAACAAATTCTTGACAATCCCCAGAAACGCCGGTAAAACAAGGGTGTGAGGATGCTCATTTTTGAGCATTTTGATCGATTGTATTGTTGCAATGATGGAGGTAGCAAGTATGCGGTACTATGATTTTCTGAATCCGTCCGTCAACTTCATGGGCCCCGGCTGTGTAAAGGAGCTGGGCCATCGCTGTGAGCTTCTGAACATGAAGAAGCCGCTGATCGTAACCGATGATTTCCTGGCCGGGGTGGAGAACGGCCCCGTGGCCCAGACCCTGGCCGCCCTGCAGGAAGCGGGCATCGAGAGCGTGATGTTCACCGGCGTGGAGCCCAACCCGAAGATCGAAAACTGCTACGACGGCCTGAAAGTGTACAAAGACAACGGCTGTGACTCCATCATCACGGTGGGCTGCGGTTCCTCTCACGACTGCGGCAAAGGCATCGGCATCGCCGCCACCCACGAGAAGAACCTGCGGGAGTACGCCGGCATCGAGACGCTGGAGCATCCCCTGCCCCCCATCATCGCGGTGAACACCACCGCCGGCACCGCCAGCGAGGTGACCCGTCACTGCGTGCTCACCGACCGGGCCACCAAGCTGAAATTCGTCATCGTGAGCTGGCGCAATGTGCCCATGGTGTCCTTCAACGACCCCATGATGATGCTCACCGTGCCCCGCGGCCTGACCGCCGCCACCGGCATGGACGCCCTGACCCACGCCATCGAGGCCTATGTGTCGGTGGACGCCAACCCCGTCACCGACGCCTGCGCCATCCAGTCCATCAAGCTGATCGCCAACAACCTGCGGCAGGCGGTGGCCAACGGCGCCAACGTGGAGGCCCGGGAGAACATGGCCTACGCCTCCTACCTGGCGGGCCTGGCCTTCAACAACGGCAATCTGGGCTATGTGCACGCCATGGCCCACCAGCTGGGCGGCCAGTACGACATGGCGCACGGCGTGGCCAACGCCATGCTGCTGCCCACGGTGGAGGAGTATAACCTGATCTCCAACCCCGAGAAGTTCCGCGACATCGCCATCTTCATGGGCAAGAACGTGGACGGCCTGTCGGTGACCGAGGCCGCGCACCTGGCGGTGGACGCCATGCGCGAACTGGCCAAGGATGTGGGCATCCCCAGCGGCCTGGCCCAGATGGGCGTGAAGGAGGAGGACTTCGACCTGATGGCCACCAACGCCCTGAAGGACGGCAACGCCTTCTCCAACCCCCGCAAGGGCACCAAACAGGACATCATCGAACTGTTCCGCAAAGCGATGTGATCTCACCATTTCAAAAACAAACGGGCAGGCGCCCTGTTCCCGGCGGGAGCAGGGCGCCTGCCCTTGTTTTTCAGTTGCTTTTTTGCCGGGCCTTTTCCAGCGCGAAATCCCGAAAGGCGGCGGCCGCCGGCGAGATGGCCGCGTCGCTGGGGGTCACGAGGAAGAACTCCCGCTTGTAGGGCGGGGCGCTGATGGGCAGCACCGCCACCTCCAGCTTTTGCAAAAGTTCCATCCTCGGCACCACGGCAATGCCGAATCCCTGGGCCACCAGCCCGGCGATCACCTGATCCTCCTCGTTCTCACAGGCCACCACCGGCCTGCCGCCGACAGCTTCGAACAGCCCGTCCACCACCCTGCGCATGGCGGATCCGGAGGAAAAGCAGACCTGGGGCCAGGGCAGCGTCCAGGCCAGGTCCACGCTGGTTTGCGCCGCCAGCGGATGCCCCTTGGGCACGATGACCACCAACTCCTGCCGGGTCACCGGCACCGCCGTGAGTGGCTGGCCCGCCGCGGGGGCCGAGCAGAAGGCCATGTCGTACCGGCGGGCCAGCAGCCCTTCCAGCAGCGCGCCGGTGCGGTCGGTGTGAAATTCAAAGCGGATGTTCTTCCCCTCGTTTGCCCGCAGGAACTTTGCCGCCAGCGCGGGGATGTAACCGGTGCCCAGCGCGCGCAGAAATCCCAGCCGGATGAGCCCCTCGCCCCGGGCGCTGCGCCGCAGCGATTCCACCCCCTCGTTCAGTGTGGCGAGGGTGCGGCGGCTGCACTCCAGAAACTCTTCCCCAAAGCGGGTGAGGGTGGTGTTGCGGCCGGTCTTTTCAAACAGCGGCACCCCCAGTTCCTCTTCCAGAAGGCGGATGGCATGGCTCAGGCTTGGCTGGGCGATGCAAAGCTGCTGTGCCGCCCGGGTATAGTGCTTCACCTCCGCCAGCTTGACGAAATAGCGCAAATATTCCAGATTCATTGCGCTCCCCTCCTCGTCTCTTTCAGCATAGCATATTTGATAGATAATTTCTATTATTTTATCAAAACTATACATTTTACAACAGGTTTTTCCAAGCCTACAATAAAGACAGTGTTTGATGCCAAAGGAGATTTTTGTTGTGGAAGAAAAACCTTCTGCCCGCCGGCTGCGGCCTTTCCGGGGCGAGCTGGCACTGGCCATCACGGTGGTCATCGATTCCTTCAGCGTGGTGCTGATGCTCTATTCCGGCAGCGGCATCTCCGGCATCTCCGCCATCTCCAGCGTTCCCTACGCCTTTTCGGTGTCGCTGCCCTTTTTCACCCTGGGCACCTGGACCTATCTGTTCCAGGCGGCGCTGGTCATCACCCTGATGGTGCTGCGCCGGCGGTTCGTGCCCGCCTACCTGTTCAGCTTTGTGGTGGGTTTTGTCTTCGGTGAACTGCTGGATGTGTTCGAGTTGTTCATCGGCCTGCTGCCCACGGCGCTGGCGCTGCGGGTGGTGTACTTTGTGGTGAGTTATCTTTTGATCTGCGTGGGCATCGCCCTGTCCAACCGGTGCGGGCTGCCCATCATCCCCACCGACCTGTTCCCCCGGGACCTGGCGGCCATCACCGGCTGGCCCTATCCCCGGGTGAAGATCGGTTTTGACGCGGGCTGCCTGGTGGTGACGGTGGGCATGACCCTGTTCTTTATGGGGCGGGTGATGGGCATCGGCATGGGCACGGTGCTGGCGGCGCTGACCATGGGCAAGGTGATCGGCCTGGTGGGGCAGTGGCTGGACCGGCACTTCACCTTCACGACGCCGCGCCTGTTCCGGCGCCGCACCCGGGCAAGTTGAACTTGCCGGAGGGGCGACGCGCCCGTCCGGCGAACAGATAAACGACAGGGAGGCATATGCGATGGAAAAGGAATTTGAAGGCAAGTACGCCCTGGTCACCGGCGGGGCGGGCGGCATCGGTTTTGCCGCTGCCCGGGAACTGGCCCGGCGGGGCCTGTCCGGTGTGATTCTGGCGGACATGAACGCCGAGGCCGCGGAGAAGAGCGCGGCGGAACTGGAGGCGGCCACCGGCTGCAAGTGCTGGGGCAGGTATGTGGATGTCTCTTCCCCCGAGAGCATCGAGGAGTTGTTCGCCTTTGCCGCCGCCACCATGCCCGGGCTGCACATCCTGGTGAACTGCGCCGGCGTCTGCCCGGTGACCCCGGTGGAGGAACTGGACGCCGCCAAGTGGGACTGGTGCATGAACATCAACCTGCGGGGGGCGCACCTGTGCGTGCGGGAGGCCATCAAGCCCATGAAGGCCCAGCATTGGGGCCGCATCATCAACATCGCCTCGTTGGCGGCCCGCATCGGCGGCATCGCGTCGTCGGTGAGTTACGCGGCCTCCAAGGGCGGGCTGCTGGCGGCCACCAAGAGTTACGCCAAGGTGCTGGCGAAGGACGGCATCAACGTGAACGCCGTCTGCCCCGGCGTGGTGCGCACCGCCATGACCGCCAACACCGCCTACACCTGCGACGGCATCCCCATGGGCCGGCTGGGCGAGACGGACGACATTGCCGGCGTCATCGCGTTTCTGGCCAGCGAGGACTCCCGCTACATCACCGGCTGCGGCATCGATGTGAACGGCGGCCAATACATGAGCTGATCTTCTAAACTATATACATCCTTTTTCTTCCTTGCAGCGCAAAGGCCCCGGCGACCATCGGTCGCCGGGGCCTTTGCCTTTTTTAACCGGTGCGCACACCGGTGCGGGTCTGCTCCACGATGCTGTCCATGATCTCCCGGGTGAGGCTGCCGGTGACATAGCCGAAGACGTTGCCCTCGGTGTCGATCATGAAGGTGGTGGGGAAGGCGCTGATGCCGTACTGGGAGAAGATCTCCCCCGTCTCGTCCATCACGGTGGGGTAGGTGTAGCCCTTTTCCGCCAGCCAGTCGCCGATCTCGGCGGCGCTCATGCTGTCGGCGTTGCCGGGCCGCTCGGGGTTGGAGGGGTTGGCCACCCCCAGCACCACCACCTCGCCGGTGTTCTCGCCCCAGTCCTCATAGAGCTGCTGGATCTCCGGCATCTCCCGCTGGCAGGGGCCGCACCAGGTGGCCCAGAAATTCAGGAACACCACCTGGCCCTTGTAGTCCGACAGGGTGTGTTCCTCGCCGTTCTGATCCACGAGGGTGAAGTCCGGCGCGGGGGGCAGTTCGTCGGCGGAGGAGCTGCTCTCCCCCTCGCTTGCGGGCGCGGAGGCGGACCCGCCCGCGCCGCCCGAAGCGGCCGTGGAGGAGGAGCCGTCCTCCTGCGCCGGGGCGCTCTGGCTGGCGGTGGTCTGGTTGCCGCCGCTGCCCAGACCGCTGAGGTAGGCGGTGAAGCCGTTCATCCAGCCGGTGAACATCATCACGCCCATCAGAATGAGCAGCACGCCGCCCGCCCGGGCGGTCCACCTGAGCCAGCCGGTGTGGCGCTTGAAGAAGGCCAGCACCTGACTGGTAAACAGGCCCACCGCCAAAAAGGGCAGCACAAAGCCCAGGGTGTAGACCCCGATGAGCAAAAAGCCCATTCCCCGGGTGGCCGCGCTGGCGGCCATCAGCAGCACACTGGTGAGGGCGGGGCCGACGCAGGGCGTCCAGGCAAAGCTGAAGGTAAAGCCCAGCACCAGGGCGGTGAGGGGGCTGGTGCCCCATTTTTTCGGGTCAAAGGGCAGCCGCCACTCCCGCTGCATGAAGCGGCTCTCCAGAAAGCCCAGCTGCGCCAGGCCCAGCAGCACGATCAGGATGCCGCCGATCCGGGCGGCCAGCGCCCGGTTGCCGGTGAAAAAGCGGCCCAGCTGGGTGAAGCCCAGCCCCAGCACAAAGAAAGCGAAGCTGATGCCCAGAATGAAGAACAGGGTGTTGCGCAGCGTCAAGAGGCGGCGCTGGCGGTCGTTGAGTTCTTCCGCGGAGGCGCCCCCCGCAAGATAGCCCAGATACAGCGGGATAAGCGGCAGCACGCAGGGCGAAAAAAAGCTCAGCAGGCCCTGGGCGAATACCGCCAGCGCCGAAACGCCGGTCTCCACGGTGAATCCCATAAAAGCACTCCTTCCTCTGCTCTGCCCGGCCGGGCAGTATAGTATTGAACAGATGATACCACAACCGGGGCCCGGCTACCGTAGCAAAGTCACACAAGGGGCGGACGGCGGAGCGAAGAAGGCCGCCCGTCGGAAGCGGGGCCCCCGGGCGGTGACGGCCGGCCCGCGGCGGTCGCAAACGGCGGGAGAGCCCCCACCGGCCGAAAGCCGGCCCGGCTGCCCGCGGCACAGGAGATCCGCCCGCCGTACCTTTTGCGCGGGCAAAGACAGGGCTGTGCAGGCAAAAGCGCCCCCGGCAGGCAAGCTGCCGGGGGCGCCGGGGAATGTGCTTGTTTACTTGTCGGCTTTTTTAGCGGCGGGTTTCGCAGTCTCGGCCTTCTTGGCGGGCTCAGCCTTGGCGGCGGGCTTCGCGGCCTCGGCCTTCTTGGCGGGCTCGGCCTTGGCCTTCTTGGCGGGCTCGGCCTTGGCGGCGGGCTTCGCGGTCTCCGCCTTCTTGGCGGGCTCAGCCTTGGCGGCGGGCTTCGCAGCCTCCGCCTTCTTGGCGGGCTCAGTCTTGACGGCGGGCTTCGCGGCCTCCGCCTTCTTGGCGGGCTCGGCCTTGGCAGCGGCTTTCTTGGCGGTGGCGGCTTTCTTCACCGCCGTTTTTTTGGCGGCCGGCTTTTTGGCGGCGGGTTTCTTCTCCGCCTTGGGGGCCTCCTCCTTCACCGCCGCGGTCTTGGCAGCCTTCCTGACGGGCTTTGCCTCGGCCACAGTCCAAGTCTGGTTTTCGCCGCCCACGTCCTGCCAGATCTGCAGGCGGGCGCCGTTCTCCTGGTTCATGCCCACCACGTCCAGGCACTTGCCGGACAGGTTGGACTTAATCTTCACCCGGCCGTCGCCGGTGGACTCCAGCACCCACAGCTGGGTGGAGCCGCTGGCGCCCTCCCACTGGTGCACCCAGGTGCCGTCCACCACGCCGCCGGCGATCAGGTCCAGCATCTTGCCGGTGAAGCGGTTGCAGATGCGGTAGACACCGTCGCCCGCGCGCACAAAACTCCACTGCTGCCACTCCTCGCCGGCATAGTCCCACAGCTGGATGGCGGCGCCGTTTTCGGTATTGAAGTCGGCGACCTCCACCACCTTGCCATTGGCGGCCGCGATGGTATAATATTTATCAGCACTGATCACGGTTTGAGCAGTCTTTTTCATAGCGAATGTCCTCCATTCTTTTCACACATTCCACCATTGGAAACCCTGGAATTTATTATAGCACCACCGCGAAATCCGTCAAGCAAATCGGCTCAAAATGCGGATTTGCGACGTAAATCGCACCATGAAAGGGTCTTTTTATGAGATACGATCGCATTCGAACGGCCGTTTTCCTCTCCCGGGAGAACCGCTTTTCCGCCACCGTCCTGCTGGATGGCGCGCCGGTGCGGGTGCATGTGAAGAACACCGGCCGCTGCGCCGAGTTGCTGGTGCAGGGCGCGACGGTGTATCTGGCGGCGGCGGAAAACCCCGCCCGCAAGACCGCCTGGGACCTGATAGCCGTGGTAAAGGGCGGGCTTCTCATCAACATGGATTCCGCCGCCCCCAACAAGGCCGCCGGCGAGTGGCTGGCCGCCGGGGGCCTGGGACAGCTGGAAGAACTGCGGGCGGAGTACACCCTGGGAGATTCCCGCTTTGATTTTTACGCCCGGCGCAGCGGCGCGCCGCTGCTGGTGGAGGTGAAGGGCTGCACCCTGGAGACCGATGGCATCGCCGCCTTCCCCGACGCGCCCACCCTGCGGGGCTTAAAGCATGTGCGGGAACTGGCCGCCCTTGCGGCAAAGGGCTGGCAGTGCTGTGTGCTGGTGGTCATCCAGATGAAGGGGGTGCGCCTGTTCCGTCCCAACTGGGCCACTCAGCCCGCCTTTGGCCACGCGCTGGCCGAGGCGCAGGCCGCCGGGGTGCGGCTGCTGGCCATGGACTGCCGGGTCACGCCCGACAGCATGGAACTGGACGCGCCGGTGCCCATCGACCTGACCCCGCCGGAAGGAGTGTGAACCATGGCCGTTGCCCAAAAGACCCGCTACCGCTGGCTGGACCTTCTGCGCGGCGCGGCGGTGGTGAACATGGTGGCCTTCCACTTTTGCTACGACTGGTTTGAGGTGTTCGCCCGGCTGCCGGGCTGGTATTTTCTCTGGCCCAGCCGGCTGTGGCAGCAGGCCATCTGCTGCACCTTCATCCTCGCCTCCGGCTTTTCCACCTGCCTTGGCCGGCGGGCGCTGCGCCACGGCCTCATTCTGAACCTGTGCGGCTTTGGAGTGAGCGCGGTCACCCTGCTGGCGCTGCCCGGCGAGGCGGTGCGCTTCGGCGTTTTGAACCTGCTGGGCTGCGGGGCGCTGCTGGTCTGGGCGCTGCGCCCGGCGCTGGAAAAGCTGCCCGCCGCGGCGGGCCTTGGGGGCACCCTTTTCCTCTTTGCCCTCACCCGCCACCTGCCCGAGGGGTATCTGGGCCTGTTCGGGCTGTGGCGGCAGCCGCTGCCCGCCGGGCTCTACCGGTGGAACGCCCTGGCCTTTCTGGGGCTGCCGGGCCCCACCTTTTCCAGCAGCGACTACTTCCCGCTGGCGCCCTGGTCCTTCCTCTTTCTGGCGGGGTGGTTTATCTGCAGGCTCGCCCGGCCGCGGCTGGAAGGGTTTCTCCCCCGCCTCGCCTTTCCGCCGCTGGAGTGGGCGGGGCGGCACAGCCTGGCAGTGTACCTCGTCCACCAGCCGGTGTGCATGGCGGTGTGCTGGCTGCTCGCCCTTGTGCTGTAAAAAATAAGCGCGGACACGCTTTGAACATGTCCGCGCTTATTTTTTACGCGTTAACGATGAGATAGGCGGTGTAGGCCAGGTAGGCCAGCAGCCCCGCCGCGCCCATGGCCTTGGTCATGCGGCCCTTGATGCGGCACCAGACGAAGAGCGCCGCGGTGAGCACCGTCATGATGATGCCGTCCACCAGCACGCCCCGGGCGCTCTCGATGGGGGACAGGGCGCTGGAGGCGCCCAGGATGAACAGGATGTTGAAGATGCAGGAGCCCACCGCGTTGCCCAAAGCGAGGCCGCTCTCCCCCTTGCGGGCGGCCACCACGCTGGTGGCCAGCTCCGGCAGGCTGGTGCCCACCGCCACGATGGTGAGGCCGATGAGGGTCTGGGAGAGGCCCAGGGCCGCGGCAATGGCGCTGGCGCTGTTCACCACCAGGTCGCCGCCCCAGATGATAGCCACCATGCCCAGCAGGATGAACAGGATGCATTTGGGCAGGCTGATCTTCTCATCCTCGTTTTCCGGCGTGCGGGCGGCCAGCGCCTGCACCACGGTGAGGGCGATGTAGGCGGCCATCAGGCCCAGCATCACAACGCCCTCCCAGCGCTGGAGCACATTGTCCCACATGAAGAACACCAGCAGGGCGCTGGCGCCGATGCAGACCGGGAAGTCCCGCACCATCAGCTCCTTGTCGGGCACGAAACTCATCATCAGGGCGCACAGGCAGGCCACCACCATCAGGTTGAAGATGTTGGAGCCGATCACGTTGCCCAGGCTCAGGCCGTTGTTGCCGGTGAGGCCGGCAGTGATGGACACCGACGCCTCGGGCAGGCTGGTGCCCATGGCCACCACCGTGAGGCCGATCACCACCCCGGGCACCCGCAGCAGCCGGGCCACGCCGGAGGAACCGTCCACAAAAAAGTCCGCGCCTTTTACCAGCAGCGCAAAGCCGATCACCAGCACAAGGCAGTTCATAAGCATCTGCATTCCTGTTCAGACATCCTTTCTTATGCGGGCGGCGGTCAGTCGTCGTCGCCCACGTCGATCTTTTTCAGGGGTTTGCGGAACATGAGGTCATAGAACACCGGCACGATGAAGAGGGTGAGCAGGGTGGCGTAGCCCAGGCCCCCCATGGTGACCAGCGCCATGGGGCGGGAGAGTTCCGCCCCCATGCCGGTGCTGAAGGCCATGGTGGTCATGGCCAGAATGGTGGTGAGGGCGGTCATCAGGATGGGGCGCATGCGGGTCTTGCCGGTCTCGATCAGCGCCGCCCGCTTCTCCATGCCCTCCAGCCGCAGCTGGTTTGCGTAGTCCACAAAGACGATGCCGTTGTTCACCACCACGCCCGCCAGGATCAAAAAGCCCAGCATGGAGATGACCGAGAGGGGCAGCCCCGCGATCCACAGCGCCCCCAGGCCCCCGGTGAAGGCCAGCGGCATGGTGAGCATCACGATGAAGGGCCCCAGCAGGCTTTGGAACTGGGCCACCATGATCATGTAGATGAACACCACCGCCAACAGGATCATCAGCACCAGGTCCTGCATGGCCTGGGCCACCGTCTGGGTCTCGCCGCCCACCTCCAGGGTGTAGCCGTCGGGCAGGGCGTAGCCGTCCAGCATGGGCTGGATGTCCCGGCTGATGAGGGTGGCGTTGTAGCCCTCCTGCACCGCCGCGGTCACCGTCATGTACCGCTGCTGGTTCTCCCGGTTCACCGCCGCCAGGCTCAGATCGTCCTTTAGGGTGGCGAACTCCGAGAGGGTGTGGGTCTCGGTCTCGGCGTCGGGGCCGGTGCCGGCCACCCCGAACTCGTAGTTCATCAGGGTGTCCCGGTCAAGGCGTCCCCGCTCATCCACCACTACCACCTCATAATCGTCCGCCCCCGCCGTGAGGGTGGTGGAGGTGGTCTCGGTGGTGAGGGCCGCGGCCAGTTCGCTGTAGATCTGGGCCACCGTCAGCCCGCAGCCCATGGCGGCGTCCTTGTCCACCACCAGCCGCAGCTGGGGGGTGCCCTCCTCCTGGCCGTTGGTGGGCTCCTCCAGCCCTTCCACTCCCCGGAGCATATCCATCAGGTCGTGGGTGATCCGGTTGAGCTCGTCCACATCCGGGCCGCGCACGATCAGTTCCACGCCGCTGCCCCCCAGCACCGAAAGGTCCATGCTGGAGGTGGTGACGTTCACCTCGCAGCCGGGCAGCTGCGCCGAGAGGGCGGTAAGCCGGTCGGAGACGGCCTTGCTGTCGGCGGTCTCGTCCAGCACCAGATAGAAACTCATGCTCTCCACCGTGTCGGAGGCCGTGCCGCCGCCAAAGCCCATCAGGCTCATGCCGGTGCCGCCGTCCATGGCGCCCACCGTTTCCACCCCGTCCACGCCCTGCATCAGGGCCATGGCCTCATCGGTGAGGGCGTAGGCGTCGGCGCGCTTGGTGTCCTCGGGCATCACCAGGGTGGCGCTGACCTGGTTGGCGCTCATGTTGGGGATGAACTCCATGCCCATCCGGGTGGTGTGCCAGACGCACAGCGCCAGCAGCGCCGTGGCCAGGGCCAGGGGCGCGATCTTCACCTGCAGGCAGAAGTCCAGCGCGCGGCCGTAGACCTCCAGCACCCGGTCGAACCAGGGATGGCGCTTTTCCTTGCTGGCTTTCAGCAGGGTGGCGCTGAGGGTGGGCACCAGGGTGAGGGCCACGATGAGGCTGGCCATCAGCGAATAGGCGATGGTGAGGCCCATGTCCTGAAAGAGCTGGCGGGTAAGGCCCTGGGTGAAGACGATGGGCAGGAACACGCAGACGGTGGTGAGGGTGGAGGCCGCGATGGCCCCGCTCACCTGCACCGCGCCCCGCACGGCGGCCCTGGCCGCGGGCATTCCCTGCCCCCGCAGGCGGTAGATGTTTTCCACCACCACGATGGAGTTGTCCACCAGCATGCCCACGCCCAAAGCAAGGCCCGAGAGGCTGATCATATTCAGCGTGACGCCGGTGAAGTACATCAGCACCACCGCGAACATCAGGCTGATGGGGATGCTGAAGGCCACCACGAGGGTGGGGCGCAGGTCTTTCAGGAAGAGCGCCAGCACCAGGATGGCCAGCACCGCGCCCCAGCCCAGATTGGAGAGCACCGAGTCCACCGTCATCTGGATGTAGACGCCCTGGTCCATCAGCGGGGTGACGCGCAGGCCGGGGTACTTGGCCTCCAGTTCTTCGATGGCCGCGTTCACCGTCTTGGACACCTCGCTGGTGGAGGCGGTGGAGGCCTTCTGGATGCTCACCGCCACCGCCGGGTTGCCGTTCATCCTGGCGTAACTCTCGCCGGAGTTGTCGATCACCGTAACGTCCGCCACGTCCGAGAGGCGCACATCGCCCACATCCCCCGCGTCCATGTGCAGCAGCAGGGCGTTCTCCACCTCCTCCACGCTGGAGAAGGCGTCGCCCACCTTGAGCAGGTACTGGTCGTCGCCCTGGTAGAGGTAGCCGGCGGGCATGGCGAAGTTCTGGGCCATCACCAGGCTGGAGACCATGTCCTTGGTGAGCAGCTTGCTCACATCCGCCTGCTCGATGGCGGCGGCGCGGGCGTCCTCAAACTGCTTCTGGGCGTCCTCCAGCTGGGCCTCGCCCTCCTCGAGGGCGCTCTCGGCGGCGGCCAGCTGGGCCGAGGCGCTGCCAAAACCCGCCGCGGCCAGGATCTTGCCCTGTTCCAGCTGCTTGTAGGCCTCCCGCGCCTTTTCCACCCCGGCGTTCGCCTGCTCGGCCATCACCTTGGCCGCCATGAGTTCGGTGCCGATGTCCGCCAGGGCGGCGTCCAGTTCGGCCACCCGGGCGGGGGCGTTCAGCGCGCTCAGGAACTGGGCGCGGGTCATGTTGGCAAAGCCCTCCGGCAGGGTGCCGGCGGGCAGACTGCCCGCCACGCCGCTCCACAGCACGGTCCACACCTCGTCGGAGATATAGGTCTCGATGAAGGTCGCGGGCTGGGCCAGGGCCGCCGCCCAATCCGCCTCGCTCACCTCCGCCGGACGCGTCACCAGTATCGTGCCGTCCGCGCCGGGGGTCACGGCGGCCGAGGCAAGGGCGCCCGCCATCATGTTCAGCTGGGGCTGCATGGCCGCCGCCTGCTCCATCCCCTTCTTTTCCGCCTCCAGCGCGGCCTTGCTGGCCTCCAGCGCGGTCTGCTGGCTGGCAAGGGCCTGCGCCTGGGCAATGGCGGAGTCCAGCTGGGCGCTGGCGTCGGCCAGTTCGGCGGCGGTGTCCTGCTGCTGGGTCTCCAGGGCGGCCTTGCCGCTCTCCAGTTCAGCGCGGCCGTCGGTCACCTTTTGCTGTGCCTCGTCCAGTTCCGCCTTGGCGTCGGCCAGTTCCTCGTCCACGCTGGCCAGCACCTTGGTGTTGATGGCCTCGATCTTATCCTCATTGAGGCGGATCTCCACGCTCTTTTCCACCAGGCCGGTGCCGCTGACGCTGGCCACCCCCGCCTGCCGTTCAAAGGCGGGGATGACGGTCTCGGAGGCAAAATCGGTGAGTTCATAGACGTCCATGCCCTCCATGTCCACCGCGGCGATCATCACCGGCAGCATATCCGGCGAGATCTGCAGCAGCATGGGGTTGCCGGCGGTATCGGGCAGGGCGCCGCGCACCTGATCCACCGCGGTGGACAGGTTGACCATGGCGCTGTCCATATTGGAGCCGTCGTCAAACTCCAGCACCACCGTGCTCACGTTCTCCGCGGAGGTACTGGTGACGCTGGTCACCCCGTTCACAGTGCCCAGACCCGCCTCCAGCGGGGCGGTGACCTGGCTCTCCACCTGTTCGGGGCTGGCGCCGGGCATGGTGGTCACCACCACCACATAGGGCAGTTCTATGGCGGGCAGCAGGTCGGTGACCATGTTCAGAAAGCTGATCACGCCCAGCACGATCACCATCACCACCGCCACCACCACGGTGTACGGCTTTTTGACGCAGTATTTTGACATAAGGCTCCCTCTTCCTTTTGTGGGGCGCGACCCGCGCCCCCGACACACAAATTACAGTATATCCCCTTTGTCCGCAAAAGGCAATCGCCCGCGGGCAAAGTTTGCCGCCGGTTGACGAACGTGGTATGATGAAAGGGAAAATATACGATCGAATGACCGCGGAGCGCCGCGCTCCCAAAGGGCGCGCCCGTCCGCCGCCGATGCCGGGAGTGGCTGCGCGCCGCCCCCGGCGCCGGTTTTTCCAAGGGGGTATCCGATATGCAGCAGTCCGCCGGGGCGGCAAACGCCCAGTACATCCGAATGACCCAGACGCCCATTCCAAAACTCATCACCACCCTGGCCGCCCCCACGGTGGCCAGCATGCTGGTGAGTTCCATCTACAACCTGGCCGACACCTTCTTCGTGGGCCAGCTGAACACCAACAGCGCCACCGGCGCGGTGGGGGTGGTGTTCAGCCTGATGGCCATTCTGCAGGCCTTCGGCTTCATGGTGGGCATGGGCTCCGGCAGCATCATCAGCCGGCTGCTGGGCCGGCAGGAGGGCCAGGCCGCCAGCCACATCGCCTCCATGGGCTTTTTCACCTCGCTGAGCTGCGGCGCGGTGCTGGGCGTGAGCGGCCTTGTTTTTCTCCAGCCGCTGATGCGGCTGCTGGGCGCCACCGAGACCATCCTGCCCTACGCCTGCGACTATGCGCGATACATCCTGCTGGCCGCGCCGCTGATGTGCTCCAGCTTCACCATGAACAACATGCTGCGCTACGAGGGCAAGGCCGCCTTCGCCATGATCGGCCTGACCACCGGCGGCATCCTGAACATGGCGCTGGACCCGCTGTTCATCTTTGTGTTCGACATGGGCATTGCCGGCGCGGCGCTGGCCACCGCCCTCTCCCAGTGCGTGAGTTTTTGTCTGCTGCTGGCGATGTTCCTCACCCACAAAAGCCAGCTGCGGCTGTCGGTGCGGCTGATCGGGCGGGATCTGCCCGGCCTGCGCAACATCCTGGCCTGCGGGCTGCCCAGCTTTGCCCGGCAGGCGCTGGCCAGCGTGGCCACCGCCCTGCTCAACTGGCAGGCGGGCCAGTGCGGCGGCGACGCCGCCGTGGCCGCCATGAGCGTGGTGGGCCGCATCTTCATGTTCGTGTTCGCGGTGATGCTGGGCATCGGCCAGGGCTTTCAGCCGGTGGCGGGCTACAACTACGGCGCCGGAAAATTCGGCCGGCTGCGCCAGGCCTTCCGCTTCACCCTGCTGCTGGGCGAGGGCTGCATCTGCGTGGTGGCCCTGGGCACCTTCATCGCCGCGCCCTGGCTGATCCAGGCCTTCCGCAACGACCCCCAGGTGATCGAGATCGGCGTATTCGCCTGCCGGCTGCAGTGCTGCGCCATGCTGCTGGTACCGGTGGGCACCTGCGCGAATATGCTGTTCCAAAGCACCGGCCAGAGCGCCGCCGCCACCTTTTTGTCCAGCCTGCGGCAGGGGCTGTATTACCTGCCGGCCATGCTGGTGCTGCCGCTGGTGATCGGCCTGCGCGGGGTGCAGGTGGCTCAGCCCTTGGCGGACGTGCTCACCTTCTGCACCAGCGTGCCCTTCCTCATCCGCTTCTTTGCCCAGCTGCCCCGGCAGGACCGGGAATGACCCCGGGCACCCATCGTCCGCGGCCCTTCGGGGCCGGGGGCGTTTTTTATTTTTCTTCCTTTAAAAGGGCGTCCAGGGTGTAGCGGCCCTTGTTGGCCGTGTCTTTGCCGTACTGGATGGCCCGGGTGGGACAGGCGTTGATGCACCGCAGGCACTGCCAGCAGCCCTCGCCCCAAACCGGGCGGCCCTCCTTCATGGTGATGACGCCGGCGGGGCAGTCCTTCGCGCAGAGGCCGCAGCCGGTGCAGGCGTCGGTGGCAAAGAAGGGCCTGGCGGTGCGGGCGAAGTGGTTGAAGCCCCAGTTCACCATGCCGGACTTGAGGGCCGCCATGCCGCCCTCCTTCACCCGGTACACCGTTTTCCGCTCCTTCACTTCCTCCGCCAGCCGGGCGATCTGGCCGCGGGCGGCCTCCACCTTGGCGCGGGCGGTGGCCTCGTCGTCCACGTCGGCGCTGCCCACCATATAATTGTTGGGCATTACCAGGCTGTAGGCGCTGTCCAGCGGAAAGGCCCTTTCCAGCCCCTTCATGGCCTTGCCCGCCTCCTCGCCGCAGGTGCAGACGGCAAAGGTGAAGGCGCCGGCGGCCGGGCGCAGGGTTTTGGCGAAGTTCAGCATCGGCTCCGCCGGGCCCCAGGCGTAGATGGGGAACACCAGCCCCACCTGCTTTTCCCCCGCAAGGTCGGGGGCGCGCTCCATCCCCACGATGTCCACGGCCTCGTCGCCGGTGAGGGCCGCGATCTGGCTCGCCGCCCACCGGGAGTTGCCGGTGCCGGAAAAATAAAAGATCATTTCTCCTTCTCCTCCTTTTGCTGTGCCGTCCGGGCGGCCTCCACCACCTTGCGGTAGGGGCCCACCATCGCCTCGGTCATCTTTCCCTTTGCCTTCTTCTGCACCGCCGGCACCGCCAGCAGCGCCCCCACCAGCTTCATCTGCAAAATGCGCTTTTTCTGCTTTTGGGGGAAGTCGTAGATGCCGTGTGCCTTGTAGAACTTGTGGTCCGCCTTCATGAAGCCCTGCATCACATAGATCAGGTCCCGGAAGATCTTCATGCCCCCCACCCCGTAGAAGTTGGCGGGGCGGGTGAGCTTTTTGTCCAGCGCGAAGGCCAGGTTTTCCGCCAGGGCGGCCACGTCCGCCGCCGTGTCCCCCTCGTCGGTGGCCACGCCGGCCAGGTAGTTGCCGCCCACCTCGGCCCGGGCCTCCACCACCATCCGCAGGTTGGGTTCGTACCGGTAGTCGCCCCGGATGAGGTAGGCCACCGGCGTGCCCCGGGTGACGGTGCGGTGGCCGTTGCAGAACTGCCGGTCGTCAAAGCACTTGAAGCGGGCGCCGGCGGAGTGGCCGCGCACCGCAAAGGCGTAGACAAAAGCGTCGGCGGTCTGGATGGTGCCCCGCAGAAAGTCGTCAAAGCCGTCCTTATAGACACATTTGCCCGTGACAGCGCAGTTCATGCACCCCAAACACCCGCCGGCAAAGGGAAACTCCCTCAGGTCCACCACCCGGCTTTTGTACGGCAGGGCGGCCCGGAAGTCGGCGATCATGGCGGCGAGGCCCTCGTCGCCGGGCGTGCTGTCGGTGACGATCACCACGTCCTTTTCCCCGCTCTTGGGCGTATCCGCAAGGCAGGCGCGATAGTCCGGCCGCGGTGTGCCGGGGGCGGCAGGGGGCGGCGTGACGAACAGGCCGTGCCCGCAGGTGAACATCAGCTGGTCGAAGAAGTCCCGGGCCTGCCGCCGCCCCTCCGCGCTGAGCAGGTCCTCCATGTCCGCCGAGAGGCCCCGCACCACCTTCATCCCCAGGTCAAAGCAGTTCTCCTCCACCCAGCGGTGGGCGGTCACGTCGTAAAAATGCTTGGAGGTGGTGATCTGGCTGGCGAACTTGCCCGTCAGGTCCACCCCGCTGGCCTTCACCAGTTCCACAAACCGGTGCAGCTGGTACGGCGCCAGAAAGGTGTACACCGGGTAGCAGAAGAGCAGCAGGTCGGCCCTTTCCAGCGCCGCGCGGGCGGGGGAAAAATCCTTTTCATAGCCTTTGATGCGCACCCCCACCGGCAGGTATTCAAAGTGATGTTCCGGGTGCAGCGCCTCCAGATAGAGCGCCGTGTGCAGCGTGGCCGAGGCATTGCCTTTGGGGCTGCCGTTCAGCACAAGGATGTTCATGCCTCTCCCTCCATTTCCTCCAGCAGCCGGCCATACCATTGCCGCTCGAATTCCGCAGCGGCGATGCCGTACTCGATGGTGTACCCCTGAAAGCGAAAAACCTCCGCCCAGTTCTGCCCCGGGGGCAGCTCCCCGGTCTGCGCGCTCCGGAACTGTTCCCGGATGGCGCGGAGCACCGCCTGCGTCTTTTCCATCTGGCGGATGTAGTCCCGGATGGCGGCGGTGCGCTCCTGCGGCGCGGCCAGCCCCAGGAAGAACAGCCGGGCCAGCTCCATGTTCTTGACCCGCCCCGCCTGCATGGGCTGCGCCACCCAGCCGGCGAAGGCCTGGCGCCCCGCCGGGGTGATGGTGTAGGTCTTTTTGCGCCGGCGACCCTCCATGGCCTCGGCGGCGGCGATGCGCCCCTCTTTTTCCAGTTTGGCCAGGGCTGTCTGCACACTGCCCGCGCTGGAGGAGCAGATCAGCGCCAGATTCTGTTTGATGAACCGCTGCAGTTCGTAGCCGGTCATGGGCGCGAGGAGCAGCAGCCCCAGGATGAGATATTCCACAAAGCGGCCTCCAATCAGTCGAATAGACATATTATACGCCAGGGCAGGGCCCTGCGTCAAGGCAAAAGCCTGTTAA
This sequence comes from Candidatus Allofournierella merdavium, assembly GCF_944382735.1. Lineage (NCBI taxonomy): Bacteria > Bacillati > Bacillota > Clostridia > Eubacteriales > Oscillospiraceae > Allofournierella > Candidatus Allofournierella merdavium. The sequence goes on from NZ_CALWND010000004.1 coordinate 218,772, forward strand.
GAATGCGGGCGAAACTGGCAGGTTTGGATGGTGGCCTTTGCCCCGGCGGGATGGTATACTGGCAAGCAGAGAAACAAAAGGAGGGCGAACGTTATGAGTTTTGCCAGCGGCCTTTACGGGGCGCGCAGAAAAAGCGGTCTTTCTCAGGAGGCCGTGGCGGAGAAACTGGGAGTCAGCCGCCAGACCATCTCCAAATGGGAGACCGGCGAGACCTTGCCGGACATCCGCCAGTCCAAAGGGCTGGCCATGCTTTACCATGTAACGCTGGACGAGCTGGTGGAATGCGACTTTGACGAGCGGCAGGCCCAGGAGATGATCGACAGCGTGAGTGAAAAGGCCCAGTCCCGGGTGGACTGGAACAAGGTGTGGAGCAAGAAGTACCCGGTGCTGGCCAGCTACCAGCAGACGGTGCGCACCGAGGACTATGCCCCGGCGCTGCGGCAGCTGCTGGCCCGCCTGCGGGCGGACTACGGCTACAGCGAGACCGATGCTTTGCTGGTGCTCAAGGACATTCTGGCCCGGGTGTAGCAGGGCCGCATTTGAAAGGAGAACAAATGGACTATTCCAAAGAACAGCTGACCGAAGCCCGCCGCCAGATCGACTCCACCGTGCACAAGCTGCGCCAGACGGTGCTCACGCTGGAGGCCAAGGACGACCCGGCCCGCTACAAATCCCAACTCACCCTGGCGCGGCGGCGCATCGAAGCCTTTTGCCTTGCCGGAGAACTCATCGGTCGGGAACTGGACAAGCTGGAACAGGCCGCGCCCGGCAAATGAACGCCGGGCGCTTTTTCACAACTTGAGCGCCGTTCAGAAAAATCTGCCCGGCGCTTGAATTTGCCTCTCTTGGCGCGGGGCGGGGCGTGGGGTACAATAAAGGCAGAAACAGCGCGCGCGGGCTGAAGCGAAAGGAGAAACGCATATGGAACAGGCCAACACATTAAAAATGGGCGCCACCATCGCCGCGCTGCGCAAAGCCCGGGGGCTGACCCAGGAGCAGCTGGCGGCGCTGGTGGGGGTGAGCGGCCCGGCGGTGAGCAAGTGGGAGACCGACGCCTCCTGCCCGGACATCGCCCTGCTGTGCCCCCTGGCCCGGGCGCTGGACACCACGGTGGACGCCCTTTTGCAGTTTGAAGCCACCCTGACCGACGCGGAGGCGACACGGCAAATCAACGCCCTGATGGAGGAGGTGCCCCAAAAGGGAGCGGATGCCGCCGAAGAGGCACTGCGCCGGCTGGTGCGGCGCTGGCCCGGCTGCACCGCCCTGCAGTTCAACGCGGCGGTGGTGTGCGACGGTTTTGAAATGTTCTTTCCCGACGCGCCGGCGGAGCAAAAGGCCGGCTGGCGCGCCTTCAAGCGGGAACTGCTGGAGCGGGTGCGCGCCTCGGGTGCGGCGTCCTACTGGCAGGCGGCCACCATCCAGCTGGCCAGTCTGGCGCTGGTGGAGGAGGAGACCGACCGGGCTCAGGCCCTGCTGGACGAACTTCCCCAGCACCCGGGGGACGCCACCACGGTGCGGGTGCTGCTGCTGCGCAAACAGGGGCGGGAGGAAGAAGCCCAAAAGCTGCTCCAGACCCAGCTTTACACCGCGGCCAGCAAGGCGATGTCCCTCCTGGCCATGCTGCTGGGCAGCGATGTGGAGCCCCGCCGCCGGCAAAAGCTGCTGGAAGCCTACCGGGCGGTGGCCGGCACCTTCGGTTTTCCGGACATGAGCGAGGGGCTGCTGATGGAGCAGCCCCGCAAAGCCGGCGAGTGGGACGAGGCCGCGCGGCACTTTTCCCTCTATGTGGACCAGCTTCTCTCCCCCCTGCCCCGGCCCGATGCGGACCTCTTCGCCCCGGCGCTGGACTGCGAACAGAAGCCCGGCGACGCCTTCCCCGCCGGGATGCGCCGCCTGCTGCTGGACGGCATCCGCCGGGAGATGCGGGAGGACTTGCGCCGGGAGACGGGCGAGCCGGAACTGTGGGAGCACCCCGTCTTTGCCGCCGCCCTAAAAAAGCTGGAAGCGGGCGTGTGAACCGCCCCGCGCCCTTGAACGAAACGAGCGCCCCTTTGGGCGCTCGTTTCGTTTGTCTGCGGGGTTTCTTGAAGGGGGCCGCCCCCTTTGCTATAATAGAAGAAAAAGCGCCGAACCGGTCGAACCGGGCGGCGCGGGCGGAAAAGGGAGGTCCCGGAGGGATGATCGATCTCAACTCAACACTGTTTTTCAAGGGTTCCTTCGAGGTGGGCGCCCGCCGGGAGGCCAGCGACCTGCTCTGGGCGCTGGTGCTGAAGGTCCGCGCCTGGATGGTGCCCAAGTGGCGGCGGCGGGGAGAGACGATCCCCGACCGGCTGCCCCTGTGGTCCGCCTGGAAGCAGGGCCGGCACTTCTCCTCGGAGAATGAACTGGTCCACTTCAAATCGGTGTACCACCGCCGGGAGGACGGCCTGGAATTCTGGGCCTGCCAGATCATCGAGACCGAGGCGCCGGGGGACGGCTGCGCTCCCCGGGACTGGGCCACCGAGATCGGGTTCCAGCAGCGGGAGGACGGCCGCGCCCAGATCAGCATCGTGATCTATTACAGCGACCGACCCGGCTTCATCGGCCCCTGCCAGGCGCCGCCCCAGCCCTCGCTGCCGCGGCTCATCCGCCTGTTCTGCCGGGACGAGGCCCTGGCCTGCACGGTGGACGGCCACCCCCTCGAACTGCGGCCCGTCCGCCTGGCGCCGGGGGATTTCCCCGCCTTCTGGAAGCTGGTGTCCGACCCGGCGCGGGAGGTGCCGGTGGTGTACATCAGCCCCGGTGTGCCGGAACAACCGGACGCCGCGCCGGTCAACCTGCTGGACCCCCAGCGGCTCACCGACCTGCTGGGCCCCAACGCGCTGGTCTTTTACGCCGACGACCGGGAGTTCTCCCAGGAGATGCAGCTGATGTGCCCCCAGCCGGACTGCGCCTGCTACACCGGCCAGGTGCGGGTGTACGCGGCGCACCCCCACATGGAAAAGCCGGAGGACGCCTGCCGCCACCGGCTGATCGGCATGCGGGCGCTGAAGGAGGACCCGGAAGCCATATACGCCATGCTCCGCCGGGCGCTGGCCCAGGACGTGCACTTTTACGAGCGGATGTTCCGGATGGAAAACTGCCGGGAGATGAACGAGCGGGCGCGGGCGCGTCAGCGCCAGCAGGAGTACCGGGCCCAGGTGGAAAACGAACTGCTGGAGAGCGCGGTGGAAAAGGAGCAGCAGCTGCAGCAGCAGCTGGAGCAGATGGACGCGGAGCGGTTCGCCTGGGCGCTGCGCAAGGAGGAACTGCAGGAGCGCATCGGCGAACTGGAGAGCGACGTGCACCGGGCGGAGGCCCTGGCAGACAGCTACCGGGAGGCCGCGGTGCTCTCCCACGAGCGCGAGGCCGCGCTGGACAATGTGCGCCGCATCGCCGCGTATCCCGAGAGCCCCCGGCAGATCGTGGACTATTTCCTGCTGCATTTCGGCGACCGGCTGGCCTTCACCCGCCGGGGCCTGGCCTCGCTGGACCGGTGCACCACCGCCCCGGCGGTGCTGTGGGACGCCCTGTACCAGATGGTCACCACCCTTTTCCAGCTGTACGAGGACGAGGAGGAAGTGATGGTGGACCGGGCGTTCAACAGCTGCTCCAACCTGCGGCTGGCCCGGGGCGAGGGCACCATGACCCGCAAAAACGCCGGCCTGATGCGCAATTACAGCGACACCTACGAGGGCCGCGTCATCGACATCCAGGCCCACATCAAGACCGCCGAGGTGCGGCCGGGCAGCCCCAAGTTCCTGCGGATCTACTTCTGCTACGACCCCGCTTTGCACAAGATCATCGTGGGCTCCTGCGGCGAACACCTGGAGAACCACACCTCACAGAAGATACACTGAACGCCAAAAACGAACAGGAGGGCAAGCAGTATGCGCAAAAATTTCGGAGCAAAACCCTGGACCTATCCCCAGCCGGTGTTCATCCTGGCCGCCTGGGGCGAGGATGGTGTGCCCAACGCCATGAACGCCGCCTGGGGCGGCATCAGCGACGACAGGGAACTTTCCCTGTGCATCAGCCCGGGGCACAAGACCACCGCCGACATCCTGGCCCGCAAGGCCTTCACCGTGAGCATGGCCACCGCCGGCCAGATGGCCGCCTGCGACTATGTGGGCATCGTCTCGGGCAACGAGGTGAAAAACAAGCTGGAAAAGGCGGGCTGGCACGTCACCCCCTCCTCCTTTGTGGACGCGCCCCTCATCGACGAACTGCCCATGGCGGTGGAGTGCCGCCTGGTGAGTTACGACCCGGAGAGCTGCCGCCTGGTGGGCGAGATCGTGAACGTGAGCGCCGACGAGGCGGTGCTGGACGCGGACGGCCGCATCGACCCGGCCCGGCTGCGGCCCATCACCTTCGACCCGGTGCACAACGTCTACCGCGCCCTGGGCGAGACCGTGGGCCGCGCCTTTCACGACGGCGGGCAGCTGAAATGAGTTCTGTCCCGGTATAGCAGACAACCCTCCCGCCATACCTTTATGGCAGGGAGGGTTGTTTTATGTTTGGGGTATTTTTCAGCTTTATCGCGTCGCACATCCTGTATCTGGCGCTGCACCTGGAGACGGGCAGTTTTCCCCGTCCGCTGACGCCGCGGCAGGAGGTGGAGGCCTTCGCCGCCTTCAAGGCAGGGGACATGGCGGCCCGGGACCGGATCATCCGCCACAACCTGCGGCTGGTGGCCCATGTGGTGAAGAAATACTACGCCCTGCCCGGCGACGCCGACGACCTCATCAGCATCGGCACCATCGGGCTGATCAAGGCGGTCAACAGCTTCGACAACACCAAGCAGGCCCGCTTTTCCACCTACGCGTCCCGCTGCATCGACAACGAGGTGCGCATGAGTTTCCGCAAACAGAAAAAGGCCCCCGCCACGGTGAGCATGAACGAGCCCATCGAGGCGGGCAAGGACGGCAGCGCCCTGACGGTGATCGACGTGGTGCCGGACGACTTCATTCTGGACGAGGACTGCGAGCGCCGGGACGAGACCGCCCGTCTGCGGCAGCTGGTGGACGGCCTGTCCGGCCGGCAGCGGCAGGTGGTGCTGCTGCGCTACGGCCTCTCGGGCCAGCCCCCCATGACCCAGCAGGAGGTGGCGGACATTTTGGGCATCAGCCGCAGCTACATCAGCCGCATCGAAAAGGCGGCGGTGCTCTCGCTGCGCCAGTCGCTGCTGAAACAGGAAACGTGAAGCGAGCAGCGCCCCCGCCGGTTTATGGCAGGGGCGCTGCTCGCTTCGTGAATTCACAGGTTCACCGCGTTGACAGTCCTTCCCGCCAGAAAACTGCGCAGGTTCTCCACCGCCGTGTCCATCAGGCGCTGGCGGGACGCCTTGGCCCCCCAGGCCATGTGGGGGGTGAGGATGCAGTTGGGCGCGGCCAGCAGCGGGTTGTCCGCCCGGATGGGCTCGGCGCTCACCACGTCCAGCGCGGCCCCCGCCACCCGGCCGGCGGCCAGGGCGGCGGCCAGGTCCGCCTCGTTCACCAGCGGGCCCCGGGCGGTGTTCAACAGCAGCACGCCCGGCTTCATGGCCGCCAGCGCCGCCCCGTCGATCATGCCGGCGTTTTGGGCGGTGAGGGGGCAGTGCAGGCTGACCACGTCCGCCGCGGCGAAGAGCTCCGCCAGGGGCACCGCCGTGACGCCCCCCTCCAGCGGGCCGGGCTCGAGATGGGGCCCGAAGGCCAGCACCTCCATGCCGAAGGCCCGGCCGATGCGCCCCACCGCCCGGCCGATGCGCCCGTAGCCCACCACCCCCAGGGTGAGCCCCGCCAGTTCCCGCTGGGGGCTGTTCCAATAACTGAAATCCGGCTGGCGGCTCCACTCGCCGGCGTGCACCGCCCGGCTGTGGTCCCCCACCTGGTGACACAGTTCCAGCAGCAGCGCAAAGGTGAACTGAGCCACCGCCTCGGTGCCGTAGTCCGGCACATTGCACACCGGGATGCCCCGGGCCGCCGCGGCCGCGGTGTCCACCACGTTGTAGCCGGTGGCCAGCACCCCGATGTAGCGCAGCCGGGGGCAGGCCTCCAGCGTGGCGGCGGTGACGGGCGTCTTGTTCACCAGCACCGCGTCGGCCTCCCGCATGCGGGGCAGGATCAGCTCCGGCGGGGTGCGGTCGTAACAGACAAACTCCCCCAGCGCCTCAAACCCCCGCCAGCTCAAATCCCCCGGATTGAGGGCACGGCCATCCATCGCCACGATCTTCATTCGCTCTCTCCCTTCGCCGGCGCGGTCCGCCCCGGCCTTTTTCCCTATTGTAGCACAAAGCCCACCGGGGAAAAAGGGCGCTTTTCCATCGACCGGCCCGCCTGCGCAGGCGGCGCATTGACAAAAATAGTACTATATAGTATAATCCTCACAAGAATATTTTTTATTTGCCGCCCTTTCGGCGGCAGCACACAGGAGGGCAGCATGATCACACAACAGGGTGGATTTTTGATCACCCGGATCAAACAGGTGGGCGGGCGGGTCTTTGAGCGCATCCTCAGCGAGAAAAACATCGACGCCTTCAACGGTCCCCAGGGCCGCATCCTCTATGTGCTCTGGCAGGAGGACGGCATCCCCATCCGGCAGCTTTCCCGCAAGACGGGGCTTGCCACCACCACCCTCACCGGCATGCTGGACCGGATGGAGGCCGCCCGCCTCATCCGCCGCGACCGGGGGGATGCCGACCGACGCAAGGTGCGCATTTTTCTGACGGCGGAGGCGAAAGGTCTGGAACCGGAATACCGGGCGGTCACTGAGGAGATGAGCCGCATCTACTACAAGGGCTTTTCTTCGGCGGAGGTCGAGCAGTTTGAGGGCTATCTCGCCCGCGTCCTGCGCAACGTGGAGGACGCGCTTTTATGAGCATCTGCATCAAGGACGCCATCCAAAACCTGAATCTCGTCATTGGCTGCACGGTGGGCTGCTCCTATTGCTACGCCCGGAACAACGCGGCCCGCTATCACATGACCGCCGACTTTACCCGGCCGGAATTCTTCGAGGGAAAACTGCGCCTTATGGAGAAAAAGCGCCCGCAGAATTTTCTGCTCACCGGCATGAGCGACCTGGCGGACTGGCAGCCCCGGTGGCGGGAGGCGGTGTTTGCAAAGATGCGCCAAAACCCGCAGCATCAGTTCCTTTTTTTGACCAAGCGGCCCGACCTGCCGGACATTGAGACCCACCTGGAAAACGCCTGGTTCGGGGTGACGGTCACCCGGCGGGCGGACCTCTGGCGCATCGACGCGCTGCGGCGGAAGGTGCGGGCAAGCCACTATCATGTCACCTTCGAACCCCTGTTTGACGACCCTGGCCCGGTGGATCTGCACGGCATTCATTGGGTGGTCATCGGCACTATGACGGGCAGGCAGCGCCGGAAGGTCTTCACCCGGCCCGCCTGGGCCCATGCCCTGACCGGGCAGGCCCGCGCCCTGGGCATTCCCGTTTTCATAAAGGAGGAGCTCGCTCCCATCCTGGGCGAGGAAAATATGACACAGCAGTTGCCCCAGGCATTTACAGCGGTATTGGAGGCGCAGAAAACATGGCACAGATGAAATGGGACGACCTTGTTCTGGGCGATGTGGAGACCCGGAATATCATGACCCGCTCCAGCCTGCCGGTGGGCGGCTACTCGGTGAACCCCTATGTGGGCTGCACCCACGCCTGCAAATACTGCTACGCTTCCTTCATGAAGCGGTTCACCGGGCACACCGAGGCGTGGGGCGCCTTTCTGGACGTGAAGCACTGGCCCGAAATAAAAGACCCGCAAAAATACGCCGGCCAGCGCGTGGTCATCGGCTCGGTGACCGATGGCTACCTTCCTCAGGAGGAGACCTTTTGCAACACCCGCAGGCTGCTGGAACAGCTGCGAGGCAGCGGCGCGGAGATCCTGATCTGCACCAAGTCCGACCTGGTGCTGCGGGACATCGACCTGCTGCGGCAGTTGGGCCGGGTGACGGTGTCCTGGTCTGTCAACACACTGGACGAAAGCTTCCGGGCGGATATGGACCGGGCCGTGAGCATCGAGCGGCGGCTTCGGGCCATGAAGCAGGTCTACGACGCGGGCATCCGCACGGTATGCTTCGTGGCCCCGGTGTTTCCCGGGCTGACAGATTTTGAGGCCATCTTTCAGCGGGTGAAGGACCAGTGCGATCTGTTCTGGCTGGAAAACCTCAACCTCCGGGGCGGCTTTCGCCAGACCATCCTGGACTACATCGCCGAAAAGCACCCCGACCTTGTGCCCCTTTACGACGCCATCTACAAAAAACGCGACCGCAGCTATTTCCGGGCGCTGGAAAAGCGTGCCGCGGCCATGGCCCAGGCGAACGGCTGCCCCTTTGTGGACAATGAGATGCCCTATGGCCGGGTGCCCCAGGGCCACCCGGTGGTGGTGGATTACTTCTACCACGAGGAGGTGCGTGGCACGGAAAACACCGGCCGTAGAAATACAAAAAGTAATATTTTGTAGTAATATACAATTTATGCTCTGTTCACAGCGCAAAGAGGAGCCCCCGGCCAAAGCCGGGGGCTCCTCTTTGCTTTTGTCAGGGCAGCGGCAGTTCCTCGCCGTTGAGGGTCACCTTTGCCACCTGGGTAAGATCGATCACCTTGTCGAAGATGCAGCGATAGACGATCTCCTCGTCGCCGGCGGTGACGCTGGCGCTGCTGGAGGGCACCTCGGTGCCGTCCGTCAGGAACACCCGCAACTCGGCGCTCTCACTCTCGGCGGTCATCTCGCCGGAGCCGATAGCGGTGACGGCGATGGGCGACACCTGCACCCGGGTCACGCGCCAGGGGTTCATATCCCGGTCACAGGGGATCACCAGCGACTCGCTGGCGTCCTCCAGGCGGAAGGTGGTGGCCCAACGCCCCTCGATCAGATGATCGTAGGTCTCGGTCTCCAGCTGCAGGGTCAGCTGTGCCGGGTCGGCGTCCTCCGGCGGGATGAGCACATACTCCACCAGGTCGTTGTAGTTGCGGAACGTGCCCATCTCGTGCTCCTGGCCCAGTTCCATCTCCAGTTCGGTGCAGGGCACTTCCTTGCCCTCGCCGTCTTTGAGGGAGAACCCCAGCCGGTTCACCTGCCCCATGCCGCCCAGCTGGTTCACCTGGATGTGGATCTGGCCGTCCACCACGCCGGCGGCGTTCACGGTGGCCCAGTCCACCCCGGGCAGGGCCAGCGGCTCACTCCAGCCGATGAGGGTGGCGATCTTGCCGGTATCCAGCAGGTCGCAGTAGCGCTCCATCTCGGGGCCGGTGGCGCTCCAGGCTTTGGTGGGAACGATGTACTGCACCGGTGCCTGCCCGGTGAGCTGCCGCACCTGCTCCATCGTGTAGCCCAGGTCTACCGGGTCGTTCCAGTTGTGGCCGGAGGTGATGCTGGTGGTGCTCACGGTGATCTTTTTGCCCGCCAGCTGCTGATTGCCGTCCGCCGTGAGGCGCAGGATGGCGGTGCCGGTGGCCTCGTCATAGTCCACCACCTCGCCCTGGGTGAAGATGGCCCCGCTCACGTCGGCGGTGTACATCTCGGTGTCCGGGCCGATGCGGCCCTGGCCGGCGGTGTCCCGCAGGGCGATGTAGACCGCGGCGGCCTGGCCGTCGCTCAGGGCGGCCAGCACCTCCATGCGGATGCCCTCGTCCTCGCTGGTCTGGTTCACCGGCTGCAGCAGGCGCAGGGTCTCCTCGCTGAGCATGGCCAGCCGCTGCTGCAGTTCGGGCGCCGCGGCCAGCACGCCGCCCCCCAGACACAAAACCAGGGCAAAGGCCGCCGCCAGCGCCAGCGCCCGGCGCAGCGGGCGCATCCGGCGGGCCGGGCGTGCCACCTCCACCGTGGGGCGGCACTGGGCCAGGACAGCCTGCTTTTGGGCAGCGTCCATCCGGACGCTGCCCAGGCCGCTGTCGACAGCGGCCCGGACGGTCTCGTCACAGATCTTCATCGGACCCACCCTCCAATCGTTTTTTCAGGATATCCCGCGCGCGGCGCAGGCGGATGCTCACCGTGGACTGGGGCGCGCCCAGCACGGCGGCGATCTCGCCCACCTTCAGCTGCTGGTAGTAGTGCAGCAGGATGACCTCTTTGTACTTTGGCTTCAGGGCCATGATCTCCTGGAACAGACGGCCCTGGCCGTCCTTCGGCGCTTCGGCGCCGGGCAGTTCGGGGTACTGTTCCACCAGATTGACCTTGCGTTTCCAGGCGCTGCGCAGATAGTCCTTGCAGACGTTCACCGTGATGCGCATCACCCACGCCTTTTCCGCCGCCGGGTTCTCGATGGGGCGCCATGCGCGGTAGATCTTGATGAAAGCGTCCTGCACGGCGTCCTGCGCCAGGTGGGTATCCCCCAGGTACATACAGCTCATGCGCAACATGCCGGTGCCGTACAGGTCCACCAGCCGCTCCATTTCAGCGCTTTCGCACAGCTGCTGCTCGCTCATCCTCTCACATCCCCCACAGCGCGGGCCGTCACGGGAGACTACACCCCTGTAACGGCCCGGCACCCCGAAAATATTTCAACTTTGCGCCATTTGCGTCAGATTTTCGTAAACTTTTGGTTACAATTCGGATACAGCTCCGTTACCGGCTCACACCAGTTCCAGGCGCCCGTCCACCGCGTCCAGGGTGACGGCGCTGCCCAGGGTGCCCGCCACGAACCGCTCGGCCAGCGGATCTTCCACCCGCTTGCGGATGGTGCGCCGCAGGTCCCGGGCGCCGTATTTGGAGCCGGCCTCCGCCACCAGCGCCTTGCAGGCGGCGGGGGTGTAGGTGAAGGCGACGCCCTTCTCCTCCAGGGGCTTGACGTACTCGTCCAGCACCAGGGCGGCGATGCGCTCCAGGCTTTCCTCCGAGAGGGGCTTGAAGACGATCACCTCGTCCACCCGGCCCAGGAACTCCGGCCGCAGAAACTCGCCCAGGGCCTTCATGACCTTGTTCTGGTTGATCTGTTCGGCGGTCTTGGCAAAGCCGGTCTCGCCGGTCTTCTCGGTGCTGCCGGCGTTGCTGGTCATGCAGATGACGGTGTTCTCAAAGTTCACCGTGCGGCCCTGGCTGTCGGTGATGCGGCCCTCGTCCAAAATCTGCAACAGGATGTTCAGCACGTCCGGGTGGGCCTTCTCGATCTCGTCGAAGAGCACCACGCTGTAGGGCCGGCGGCGCACCTGCTCGGTGAGCTGGCCCGCCTCGTCGTGGCCCACATAGCCCGGAGGGGCGCCGATGAGCCGGCTGACGGTGTGCTTTTCCATATACTCGCTCATGTCGATGCGGATGAGCGGGTCGGGGGTGTCGAACAGCTGGTTTGCCAGCTGGCGCACCAGTTCCGTTTTGCCCACGCCGGTGGGGCCCACAAAGATGAAGCTGGCGGGCCGCCGCTTGCCCGAGAGGTCGGCCCGGGCGCGCTTCATGGCGCGGGCCACCGCGTCCACCGCCTCGTCCTGGCCGATGATGTGCTTTTTCAGCTCGGCGTCCAGGTTCATCAGCTTTGCGAACTCGCTCTGCTCCACCTTTACCGCGGGGATGCCGGTCCACAGTTCCACCACCTTGGCCACGTCCTGCATCTCCACCTTGATGCCGCCCGCCTTCATCTGCAGTTCGGGCAGTTTCTCCCGCAGCTGGGCCATCTCGGTCTTGATCTGGGCCAGGCGCTCGTAGTCCGGGCCGTTCTCCGCCTGCTCCTGGGCCTGCTCCTCCGTCTCCAGCGCGGCCAGCTTCTTCTGGGTCTCCACCAGTTCGCTGATCTCCGGGTGGCGCAGGTTGCAGCAGGCGCAGGCCTCGTCCAGCAGGTCGATGGCCTTGTCGGGCAGGAAGCGGTCGGTGATGTACCGCTCGGACAGGTTCACCGCCGCCGACACGATCTGGGCGGGCACCTCCACGCCGTGATGGGCCTCGTAGTATTTTTTGATGCCGTTCAGCACGTTGATGGCGTCGGCGATGCTGGGTTCGCCCACCTTCACCGGCTGGAAGCGGCGCTCCAGGGCCTGATCCTTCTCGATGAACTTGCGGTACTCGGTGAAGGTGGTGGCGCCGATGACCTGGATCTCCCCGCGGGAGAGGGCGGGTTTGAGGATGTTGCCCGCGTTCATGGCGCCCTCGCTGTCGCCCGCGCCGGTGATGCTGTGGATCTCGTCGATGAACAGGAT